>NZ_CP015614.1:0-300000 GCF_000635915.2 Brevundimonas naejangsanensis | reverse complement strand
GGCGCGGTCCAGCCGCGCTATCTGATCCGCGCCTATGTGCTCAGCGCCGCCTTCATGGTGCTGATGGTCTGGATGACGCTGTCCACGGGCGGCGCGCAGCCCCTGCATGACCGCGCCGCGACCCTGGCGATCTTCGGCGTCGGCGCCCTGCTGTTTCCCTTCTCCAAGCTGGTCTGGGACGAGATCAAGCGAGTGATGATGGGCGAGACCGTCTTCTTCATGAACGCCGTCATCCTGATGTTCCTGAAGCTGGTCGTGAACCTGTTCCTGTGGGGCTTCTCGATCTTCATCGCGCCCGTGGGGATTCTTTATCTGTGGTTCCGGTCGCGCAGCGCCGCCGCCTGAAACCCCCAGCCCTAAAGTCCCAGTTCGGCCCGCGCCTTCTTCGTCAGCCTGGCGGCGATCAGAGCGTGGGCCGACTTCAGATGATCGGCCAACTCGTCATCCGGCCAGTCGCCCGGATCGGCCAGATGCACCCATTTCGCCCGCGCCAGATAGGGAGCCGGCGCCGCCCGCCCCTCCTCGGTCAGCACCTCATAGGCGATGTCGGAGACCTTGAACGACAGCCCGCCTTCGGCCCCGATCAGGGCGAACATCTTGCCTCCGACCTTATAGGCGTCATGCCGGGGTCCGAACGGGTGATCCATTGTCGCCCCCGGCAAGGCCAAGCAGACCTTGCCGACGCCCGCCCGATCCATCAGGCGCCGACACCCAGACCGATCGGGCAGACCACGCCCGTCCCGCCGATGCCGCAATAGCCCGCTGGATTCTTGGCCAGATAACCCTGATGGTAATCCTCGGCGAAATAATAGGGGCCCGCCGGTTCGATCTCGGTCGTGATGGCCCCGCGCCCCGCCGCGCTGAGCGCCGCCTGATAGGCGTCGCGCGACGTTTCCGCTTCCGCTTGCTGCTCATCATTCAGCGTATAGATGGCCGAGCGATACTGGGTGCCCAGATCATTGCCCTGACGCATGCCCTGCGTCGGGTCGTGGTTCTCCCAGAAGGCCTTCAGCAGATCGCCGTAGGTGATCTTGGTCGGATCGAACACCACCTGCACCACCTCCGTATGGCCGGTGCGGCCCGAACAGACCTCTTCATAGGTCGGATTGGGCGTGATCCCGCCCGCATAGCCCGCCGATGTGACCCAAACGCCCGGCAACTGCCAGAACACCCGCTCCACGCCCCAGAAACAGCCCATGCCGAACACGGCCGTCTGCATCCCCGCGGGGTGCGGCCCCTTCAGCGCATGGCCCAGCACGAAGTGGGTCTCATCGGTCGCCAGCGCCTCGGCCCGCCCCGGCAAAGCCGTCTCAGGCGTGGGCAGTTCATCATTCTTCTTCAACAACATGGCGAGAACTCCGCGAAAACATCGTCAACGCCTATATGGAGGCTTCAAGAGCGCTTGCCCATGGGGTCGTCATGCTCTAATCAGCCCCTCCCGTCGGTCCGCTCCCGACGGCTCCGCCCCGGATGCATCCGGGCTTCAGGTGGAATGGACAGGTGGCCGAGTGGTTGAAGGCGCACGCCTGGAACGCGTGTATAGGGGCAACTCTATCGAGGGTTCGAATCCCTCTCTGTCCGCCACACGCTTTGTTTTGAAACGATTTTTTGGAAAATCGTTATCGTCACCCGCCATCTAACCCGCCAAGGTGTTTGCGCTTGGTTTTGGCTGTTCAGGGCGTTTCAATGGGTTTCACCTGATTTCGTCTTGGAAATGGTGGGCAGGTTTGCGCCAGAAGCAGTCCTCGCGCCATCGCCGGACACCAGTCATTAGAACGATGGCGTGGGGAGAAAGCAGGACATTCAAGCCCCCAGCGACCAAAGTCCCTCTGGTCCCCCGTCTCGCGGCCTGCGCTCACGCTCGGAAATCCTGAAGCTTCTGCAGAACCACGCGATCACCGAAGGTGCGGGTGATGAAATTTCTCAGCTTCCGATCATCTGAGACGAGATAGACCGTATCCCATGGGAACACCTCTCTTGAGAGCGTGGGCGTAGGAGGCGCACGACGCAGGAGGATCTCGATCGTCGCGAGAATGGCGACGTCACCGAATCCCTTCAGGCTGTAGAACGAGACCCCGGGGAACGTGTTGAGGTAGCGGGCAAACGCTTCAAGAAACTCGTGCTCCTCAAGGCGAATAGCTTCGAATGGTTGGGCAGCCAGCCAACGCTCGTTCGCCTCACTGCCACTAAGCTCCGCAGCGATCTCGTCGGGCACGAAGCATTTCTCGTCTGCGGCCAATTTCTGGCCAGCGTCGCACAGGTCAATGAGGGCGTTGGCGTCGAGGATTCTGATCATATGCCAACTCGGGCCCGGTACTTCGCCCAAAGCGGGCGGCGAATGCGTCCAAATAGGACGTACTGCGCCTGGTTCTGAGAGATGGAATGCCGGCTGAAGGCCCCGTTCACGGCCGACACCACGAGACCCCCGTTCAACTTTCGCACTGCGTTCTCGATGTAGGGCGAACGAGCCTTCATCTTTACGGGTGTCGACGGGGTGATGAGGCTGTCGCGCTCCTCGCGACTGATGACGCTCGCTTTCCAGAGCCGGTAGGTTACGGCGGAAGGCGTAAGCTTATAGGTATCGCTCAGGTCATCGATGGTCTTCCGGGTGACCGGACGTCCTTCAAGGTGCTCGAAGGCAGAGCACGGCAGCAAGAACTCGCCGACAATCCGGTGCGCAGTCGGAGAATGCTCAGCATCTCTGCCGGCGCGTGTCCGCCCTGGGCGCCAGTCCCGTGTGACGGTGTAGATGTCCAAGCCGATTAGAACGACGAGGAGCATCAGGGTGTAGATGCGGCGTCCTGCGGGTTCCTCGGTGTCTGCCATGTTCATGTGGACGAACGCGAACGGCACCTTCGGACTTTTGAGGCAGAAGCCGCTCACGTTCTTGTAGAGAGACTTGTGGTTCTTCGTAGTTGGCACGAGGCGGGCTTCTGACGTGCCAAGCGCAACATTCACATTGCCCGACTCTATGCAGCCCGCCAAGTAATCGAATGCCCGCCCTTTCGTCGACCGGCCCCAGAACGCCGCACGACTGATCCCGAAGTGCTGTTCGATAGCAGCGACCGCGGCCGGCACCGACTTGCCTCGAAGCGATCCGCAGAACTTGTTTCGGGAGTGGGCCTCGCTCTCTAACAGGAAGCGCTGAGCGCGGATGTATCGATCGATCAGGCGATATGGCACCGCGCCTCTCGCACCCGATCGGGTCGAAAGGTGGCCTACGTCGATCTTGTCTCGACGTTCACGTTCGATCGCCTGGAGATGCCGACGAAGGTTTGGCCAGGTGAGCAGGAACATCTGCCATGGAATGAAAAGCTTATCGGCCTCGGCCACGAGATCGGACTTCCGGATCTCCCCCGAGCGGATAGCTGCGGAGAGCACTGGACGACTGACCAGCTCCTCCTCGGGATAGAACGTCAGGAGACGCTGGAAGACGCGATCGTCCAGCTCCACGCACCGCCTATTGCGATGGGTTAGCCACATGGTTCGAGAACACATTTAGTCATGGCGACAGAATGACCGATTCTCTAGCCCTTGGAAGCCTTCGGATCCTTGCTACGTGGATAGGTCCGTTCCTCTTAGTAGTCTCTGTCTTCCTTCTGAATATTCACGGAACCTCCCTCTTTTCCGAGCGCCTTCTTTAGAACGCCACCTTTCGTGGCATCGGACTTCTCCTCGAAGGATTTCACGAACTTATCGGTCTTGTCAATTTTTAGGTCCTAGCGATCCTTCTTCTCGTCTTTTGTAAGCGTTAACTTTGACAGCTCCGGTGGATTCGACATTTCTGTTGTCTTGAGGCGAGTAAAAGGTGCACAGCTTTATGAGTCCTAAGCCTATGTCAGCAAGACCGGGCAGCCCCAGTTGATAAGGCTTTCAAGGTCTTCACCCGAACGCTGAAGGCGTTCGAGAAGGCCAGGACAGTCCGCAAAACGCGTCTCCAACAGTCTCATGAGGTCATCCGGCTGGCGAAGCAGGGCCGCCGCCCTCAATACGGCGCTCGCGGAGGGATCGTCCTCGAGGCATGCAACCAACGCTGCGCCGAAGGCCAGACCCGCTGTCCAGTGCACAGGCCAAAGGTGCCCCACGACGCCTTGGCTCTGTCCCACCAAGCTCTGGGCCAGCCCTATGCGCGCCAGGCCGCCCCGGCCCTGCGCGGTCGCTCCGCTGCAGCTGTTGAGGACGAGAAGGCGACGGCCCGCCTCTGGCGTCGTCCAACGCTGGAGTTCTTCTAGACTCACAAGGGTTTCGTCGGGAAGGTGCAAGCCGGTCCCGCCGATCGCGAAAGGGTCGTGCGCGCCATGCGATATAACCCAGCAGACGTCTGCATCAGGGTCCTCATAGAAGCGCCGTAGGTCGTCGGCGGTCGGCGTCTGGGGCGCGGTGACGCCGACGCTCCAGCCCGCACGCTGGGCGACATGCTGGATGGCTTCCAACTCGAAGGCTTCGTGCCATGGTCCGCCCGCCCAGACTGAAATCTTGCGGATCGGCCGGAGCTCCAGGGGGCACTCGAAGCTGATTTCGAGCGGTGCGGCGATGCCGGCGTCCTTCATCAACATTCCCTGGATAGGTTCCGGCCCGCTCGGGAAGACCATTAAGGCCCGCGGCGACCATCCCTCCGGGAGTCGCGCCCGAAGCTCGGCGAACTGGTAATGGTCGCGCATCGCCGCCTCGAGCGTGTAGCCCGCCTTGGCGTCTACAATGTCGAAACGAAAATCTTGGTAAACCGAGCTATCGTGATCCCCATCGGCACCACGGTAGTAGGAGCCCAAAGCCTCGCTCGACGCGCGTTGCATCGCGTTGTGCGTCGTATAGGTGCCGTCGCCCGTGAGCCAACGACCGCCGGGCCAGAGGTACGCCGCACCGCCGCCGTGAGTAGGGATGATCGTCAGCAGGTCGGCATCGGCAGGGTCCTGTCCGGCGGCCCGATACCAGGCCCCCAGGACCTCGACGAGGTCCCCGACCTCGCCCCAGAGGCCGAGCGAGTAGGCGATCGGCCAAAGAATCGAGACCCTCTGCTCGAGCGCCTCCAGATTGGACTGTCCCGGCCGCACGCTAGCCAGATGCAGAGCTCTGACGCGACCGATTTCGTCGAGGATTGCAGCACGGCGTGCAGCCCAGTCTTCTGGGCCCTCCATACCCGCTGCGAGCACCTGGAGCCGCTCATGCTCGCCTAGAACCGAGTTGAAGTTCTCGAGGATCCAATTGGTTCGATCCCGCACACTGACGTTTGTGTAGCGAAATGCCGGCGTGATGAACGCGATGGCGATATCCTTGCGGTGCTCGAGAACCGGCGTCGTTTCGAGCAAGCCGAGAAGGTGCTCAGCCCAGACCTGTCCGTCCGGCCAGTCTTGGTGCGCGGCCCAGGTGACCATCTGAATGATGGCCTCGATCGCAGCTCCATCCCTCGGCTCTTGCGCGTACGCGCGCTTGGAGCATTCCCAGGACCCACGCGCAATGGCGGCCGTTAGTTGATCGAGGCCGCCAAATTTGAAAGCGAGATAAAAGGCGGCCGCAGCGAAGTTCGGGACATAGCCGACATAGAGTTGCAGCAAGGCGTCAGGCGCATGAGGGAAGATCAGGAACGAGAAGACATTCTCGTTCAGCCGTTGCCCGCGCACATGAGTTGGCGCAATCGCCGTCCAGACCCAATCGTAACAGGCACCGAGCTGACCGGAAACGCGGGTCGCATGCAGCGCTGGAATGCAGGTGATAAAGCGCGCACAATCGATCGCGTCAACGGCCGCAGCGCCTCCAGCCGCGCCGCGCGCGTCTGCGAAATCTGCGACGATAGCTTCGGTCCACGACCAAAACCCGGCGAGATCTTCAAGCTTCGCGACCTGGAGCGTCCAAAGCGCTTCGAGCAGATCGACGTCAGGGTTCATCCAATCAAAGGGGGCCTCCCAGAACAGAGCGTCGGGCTCTAGACCAGCGGAGCGTGGGAAGGCGGCGGCGAATGTCACTTGGGCATCTCCGGACGGGTGATCGTTCCTGGCTAAGGACGAATGATACCCTGAGGTGGTGCTTGGCCGTCTAGGCCTAACAGCCGCCGGACGCTGGTCCCGCTAGTTGGGCCGATTATTGCTGGCTGATCGAAGGGGGGCGAAGGGCTTCGCCGCTTTGCCTTGGAACAGACATTCAGAACTGCCGCTTCGAGTCAGGAACTGTCATTGCCTTCGATCTCTCCGCGAAAGGCTGAAGCTGACTCAAAGCGGAAATTGGCAGGGTCCGTTCAGGGTCTCACCAAGCAGCATTTCTTGTGCTTCTTTCCGCTGCCGCAGGCACACGGATCGTTTCGGCCGACCTTTTGAGCAAGCCGGCGCCTCATGGCGCTCCACGGCACCTGCGGGCGAACCGGCCACTGCTTCACCTGTTCTTCCATCTCGGCGTCGGACGTCCAAGGCTCGAGTGAGCCGACACTAGCCAGGACATCGCGGGTGTCGGGGTGAATGAGAAGACCGTACCAGCGGTCGGCCTTGCTGGCGTACTTGCGCAGCCGGCAATGCGCCCACAGCCTCAGCATGGTGTCTGGCGTGTCCGGGTAGCGACAATGAACAGTCAGGCCAGCCTGTGCTTCCCCGAACTCCAGGGAAAGGTCATGGGGACGTCGATCTCTTCGGGCAGCGGCGGCAAGCGTATCGATACCAGAACCGAGTGACCTGGCCGTCTCCTCACCGAGTTGGAGCAACGCCAATCCCAACTCCCCGATGTCGGGGTCATCGTGGCTTTCGATCTGGGCGACCAAACGATCAAATGTCGTACCCTTGAGCTTGGTCAGGATGCCTTCCGGCGTTTCTAGCCCCGGAAGTCCCTCGCGACGCGCCAGCATGGCGATATCGAGGGGAATGCTGAAGTCATCCCCCATTACCATCATGTTGAATTCGTCATCGAACCAGAGATGATGCGTGAGGTGGTAGCCCAGCAAAGTGAGCTCGTGGCTGGCTGAAAGCCGTTCGCCGAACCGCTCCCGCAGCGTCAAGTAATGTAGAAATTGCAAGGGGCCGACGAGCATTTCGGCCATCACGTCCAAAGCGAACACGTCCATCACTAGGGGGGCGACGATGTGCGCAGTCGTCCTCTGTTTGAGAAACGCGCTCGCCTGGAAGGCAAGGGCCGGATAGTGGTCGGAGACGATGCAAAGCGGCTGGACGACGTCGAAACTGCGCGGAAGTTCAATTCCATCGCCTGCGGCATTCTTCAGCTTGAAGGATGAGTCCAACAACGCGGTTGCGCAGAGAAACGCCTGATCGGCAGCGTCCTGCACCGCCTTCTTGAAATCGTCCTTGAGTTGGAGGTCATTGCCTTTGCGGGCTTCAATGGTCAGCCGCTTGGATTTCGCCTGTAAGAGGATCGCGCGGCGGCCATAGATGGCAAGCGCATCGATCTCGCCGACGCGATTGCGATCAGGGCCATAAATGTCAATGTTCCGCAACACCCGAGCTTTCCCGAAAACCTTTTCGAGGCACTCGGCAGCGAAGTCCTCGGTAAACTCGCCCCGATGCCGCACAGCGGTCGGCGCATACGTTCTGTCTTCGGTCAGCCAGAACACGGGACTTTCGTAAATCGCCTCCAAAAGACTGTAGTGTTGAAGCAGCAGGAATTGCCCATCGTCCCAATGCAAGAGGGGCATCGCGTTGGTAGCGTTGAATTCGTGGAGAGCCGTGAAGCGTGGGTTCAGATGCCCTGGCGGCAAGGTGAACGCCGCCAGCACCGCCTCAATCCGTGAGCGATCCAACTCGCATCGACCCTGAATGTCATCGACCGAAAAAACTGATCCCGGCAGCATTGTCCACTGGTCGGGGGGAAGCTCCACCATTGCCTTGGATAGCGCCATTTGGCGTTCTGACAGCACATCCGCGAGGGTTTGTGCGACCGCGACGGCGTCACCAATCTCAAAGCCTTTGTTGGCCAGGAGCCACGGGTTGTCGGCAGCGTATTTTCGTATCGCCAGAGCCCGGTATTGGAACCCGTAGGCAGACTCCCCTGAGTAAAAGATCGGCTCACGTAGATTGGCGCCAGCCCACATAGGCTCCTGAATCTGCACCACGCCATCCACGATCTTGAAGCTATCGCGCCAGGACGCCGACATTGCCCAGTGAAGCTCCTGAAGCAGGGCCTGCGCGCGATCCACATACTCCTGAAACCGCTCCGGAATGGGTAGGATGGCGTCGATGGGGCCTTGAACCATCAGGCCGATCATGGTGGCGATCTCGGTGCGGACGAGCCGCTCCGCTGCATGTTGGCTTTCCATCGCCTCGGCATCGAGGCGGTCCCCAAACCGGATGAGATTGTCGCGGAAGTCGAAGTAGACGATCGCATGGATAAAGCCTGGTGACCGGCAAAGTTCAGCTAGGTCCGCGAACACTTCTGTTTCGGTCCTCGCGTCCATAGTTCCTCCGAAAGCGCGGCTTTCGTTCGCCAAATGTTCTAAAAGGTGGGGCATGGCTACCTTTTTGGCCCATCTGCAAGGCCTGTTGCGCGAATGCTAATTCTTGATGGCCGTCTCAAGATCATCCAGCAGCACGACGCGAGCGTCCGGGTCGGCGGGTTCCACGACCATCATGGGCTGCGGGGTGGAGACTACGAGAAGGCCCCGGACCTCGACGGGTGCCGTCAGGCGATTCTGCTTGGCCAGCGCTGCCGCCTGGTCGCGCACATATCGCACACGGCGTAGATGCTTCATCATGGAGTCGGGACGGCCGCCGGGTTTTACTATGCCGGCATAGTCGGCCAGGCGCAGCGCGATCTCGCGCTGGCTCCGGCAGAGACCCAAGTCCTTCACCTCAACGATCCAGGTGCGGTTCCTCGCGCGATCCAGCGCGAAGACGTCGATATCCCCAAGCTCGGGCGGGACCTTCGCATTCAAAATTTTGCTGGCGTAGACCCCGACATCGACTTCCAATCCTAGCGCTTCAAACCTGCGGCCGACGTCCTCAGCGAATTTGGCGGATTCCTGCGCGGCCGCGTCGATGGACCAAGTCTTCATCTGCGGACTCGTCCAGAAAGACTCGGGCAGTGCGCCGTCGAACGCGCGGCGGGTCATCCATTCTAAGCCCGTTCCAACAGCTCCGGCGGCGATCATCAGCTCTGGGTCATCGCTCGAGTCGAGAGGGAGCAGCGGGCGAGCGTGAAAAGCTAACCGACGTCCCGAGCGCCACGGTTCGACTTCATGGCGCGAGAAGCCGACCGGCGGAGCGCTCCAGTGGGTGCGCACGGGCATCGTCATACGGATGACGAGCTGCGTCACGCCTGACGCTGACAATCCACGCGATGCCACTACGTGCTTCACCAGCTCGGACCGGCGCATCCGGAACACGGCCTCGCCTTTCTCGACCGCGATGTTTTCGAGCTCGTCCCGAAAGTTGCGGATTCCATCCATACTGAGGCCGAATTCGGCCGCCAGGGCTTCGCCATACTCTGCAGGAAGTTTGTCATCCACGGACGGCATGCCCTCCTGCTGAACGACGCGCTTCTCGTAGCGGCGCATGTCCGCGCGAATCTTACGATTGGCGACCCGCTCACCCACTGGCCGAACTACCGCTTCGCTGAAGTCCTGCTGACTCAGCAACTCGCCGGAAAGCGACACCGCGACCTCCGGGGGCGTAACCCCATTCTCAATCTCGGCGTGGAGGTCGCTCATGTGCAGCGCCAAAACCGTGTCGGCGAGCATCTCGTCTACATCGACGACGCTCGGCTCAGGGCTGACGTCATCATTGAGTGGGACCGATCCAACGATCTCGGCAAGCAATCGGCAACCGATGCGCACGGCGGTCCCGGCCCAGATGCGTTCGCGCAAGACCCCCTCGGCTATTTCCCTGTCATCGGCGAGAGACAAAGCCGATCCGGTAGTGTCATTCCAGAGACGTTCGTCGATATTGGCGCCTTCGAGGCGGCGAAGGATCTGACGAACCAGCGCAGGGTGATCGAGGGCTAAGGCGCGCGAAGCCACCTTGTCGAGAAGATGGTTCACCGACGCGCGGATGGTCGGCAGGACGTCGGCCTCGGATAACCGCCCGACGATGTTGCGTCCTAAGGCATCCCAGGCGAGGCCCGTTTTTGCTAGGGCCGCCGCAGACTCTGGAAGGTCCCGATATTCGGGTGCGTCTACGCCTTGGATCAGGTCGTAGTATGTTTGGGCCGCGATCGCATGCCGATAACGGGCGCGATCGTCGGGCACGACTACGGTGGCCAACCGCGCCAAGGTAGCCGCGCTCGCGGGTCGGCCCGAGAGGTTGCTCACGACGAGTAGTATCCGCTCCGCCAACGCACGCTCTGCCGTATTAGCCTTGTCGTGCCATCGACCGAACCAAGCGGGAGACAACTCGAATGTCGCTGACTTGCCCTCTACCTGAACCCGGATAGTTTCTGAGATGTCGGGAGCCGTCTCATTGCCAGCGGTTTCGAACCCTTCCGTATCGGCCTCGGCGGGGATCTGGAACGTCAGGTGTAGGACTTGATCTGGCCCTTTACCGGCGGATGCGAGAGCCTTTACCGCACGTTCCGTCCAGCCGATCACGATATCCAGCATCGGAACCCGATAGGTGTGCGACCCGCAGACCTTGGGAATTTCAACCCACACCGGTGCGAACCCGTCGATAGCGACTGCACCGATTGTCTCGCCGTGCATGACCATTCCCATCGCCATGTACTGCTTCAGGTCTTCGGGTTCGTTGAACCAGCTCGACGTAGCTTTGCGGCGGACGCGAATGAAGGGGCCATCTTCGCGCCAGGAAAGTGATTGGAGACCGAGTCGACTGAACGCTTCGCGCCGAGCGGGCAGAACGTAGTCAGTGCCTACGGAGATGGTCACCGGGACCGATCCACCGTCGACATTGGGGGTGAGCAGATTGTTGGTCGAGCGCCAGTACTGAACCAGATTGAGCGTGCCGTTCAGATTCAGGAGCCGGATGCCGGCCTCGGTCAAACGCTCCTGCTGTTGCTCCATGCGCCAGAGATCGTCGAGGTCGACGCCTAAAGCGCCGATCGTCGCGAAATCGGCGGCTGGAGCATGGATCACCGTCCAACCGACCCCAGGTGCCGGAAGCCGACACATCAGACCGCGCCCCCACCCACACAGGATCACCAGGTGCGCACCGGCGATGAAACCGGGTTGCGTCGAGACGAAAGATTCAGCCTGGGCCGCCTGTTGTATAAGGAAGTCGCCGACCTCGGCGGCGTTCGGCGCCATTTCGTCAAGGCTGGCCTCCGATGCATTGGCGAAGCCGTCGCCTATGATCATCAGATGAATCCATCGACCGGGGCCGTGGTCGCGCAGAACTGCCGTTGTTACGAACGAACCGACCGGCTTCATCAGAAACCGGTCCGGAAATTTCTCGAAGCCACTCTCCGCCACCCGACGGAGCTCGGCGAAGACGAGCTTCTCGGCCAGCCGCCCCCCCAAGAGGCCATCTCGGCCTGAATGGCGACGCGCTGGCGCCACGCGGCGAGCAGGAAACTTGGCGCGCCGACTACGAATGTCGTCCCGTCGGTCATCACCGGTCGGCGTCGCAGCGAGTCGCGATTGCCAACCTCCTCCCGCACGTCCAGCAGGTATGGTTTCAACAACTGATAAGGCGCGCGCGCTAACGCAAGATCGGCGCGGCTGAACTGAACGCGACGGCCCAGCGCAGATAACCGATCGCTGGGCGGCAGCTCGATCGTCTCGCCGTTTGATCCGCCACCATATTCCGCGCGAGCGAGGCGAGCGCGTGTGGCGATTACCTCCGAGAGCGACATCAGCGCAAAGGCTTCAAACATGAGTTCGGTGACGTCGGGCTCTTCCCGCGAGAGATCCGCAAGAGCTTCGACGAAGGCGTCCGTCATCGCAGCATTCTTCTCGAACACACCCTCGAAAACACGGAACTCTCCGAAGTCTGTCAGAACCGGCAGCAGGAAAGCGTCCTCGGGCGGATCCTCGGCGAAAGCGATGCCGCGCATACCATTGTTGAGCCAGCTGGCCAGCCGGCCACGACCAGGTGCCTGTCCTCCGGTAGCCACTGCGGCAGTTGCGGTCGCAAGCGTCTCCAGTCGCAGCGTGTTCGCCTGCAGCGCCGGGAGGGTCATCAGCCCGCCCAACACGGCCGTAGCGCGCATTGGGTTCAGCGTGCCGAGTTCGTCGCCCAGGTCGGCGATCACTCTCGTAGCTTGCGGGTCGGGGTGAATCACGGCGAGGCTCGATGGAGAGGCTTCACGGAGGCGCGCAATCGGGCGCGGGGCGTAGGCTATACATTAGAGAGCATGGAGGCGTTGTTCGCCATGATGTTGAGCTTCCGCAGCGGAACGGAATTGTTCTTAGTGAGGCTAGTCGAAAGATCTACTTTCCAGCCCGTCGTCGATAATTGCTTCCAGCCCATCAGCGACATCGTGGAAGGCTCAGCCTGACCCACTTCGGGTCCGTGAGCCAAATCATTTAGCCCTAAAACTGATCCTTCAGAGACTTCGTGACGGTGAATGGCGGGAAGTTTGGCTTCCGCCACGACCAGTCCAACAGTCCGTAATATTGCTGCCAGCCAAAAGAATTGGTCATCTGCGTCGGTCGCTTGAACGTGTAGGCGTCCGCGCAGGCCAAGACTGCCGCGAACAAACTCGCCCTCGATATGTTAGAGAAGCGACATGCTGTGTGGCGTGAACTTGTAGCGCGGACTAGACAACCTGTGGGCAACCGCCGTTCGCCCTTGTGTCTCTAAGTGAGCAATCCCACCTTGGCTTTAGGGCTAAAGACCCATCAACCGCACAGGAAACGCCTCAATGGCCGACGACGTCCGTATTACGAATCTCCCACAATCTTCCGCTCAAGAACGGGTCGCGTACGATCTCTACAAAGATGTTATGATTGCTGAAGGTAAGCAGCTCGGAGCAGCAGAAGGGTCTGGCAAGCGACCCGACCGCAAATACCTGCTCGACCTCTATGCCGAGTGCCTGAAAGCGGCGAAGGATTATCGCTGATGGCTCCAGTGATAGGCGCGCGCATCCCGCCGATGTTTGAGGTCGGCAAATCCTATAGCTTCGCCATGGAGACGGAGCATGGCTTTGGCACCTCGTCCTACAAGGTCGTTGCGTGGGATGCCCCGTTGCTCAAACTGGCATCGGTGAACGAAGAGGATGTGGTCGTGAACGTTGGTTCGTCCCGCTTCCACTCTGCCACCCCGGTGGATTTTGACGCTTCCGCCCCGCTGGATCTCGACGCGCTCATCTCTCGCTGAAGGCGGGCCTCTTCAGAAATGAAGGGGCCCTTTCTCTCATGCCGCGTCTCGCTTCTCGACCTGATGCACCAGCTCAACCGCCGCTGACACCGCATGATCGTTGGCGCTGATCCGCTGTGGCTCTCGTGCCGCCTCTACCGCTGCCGTGAGCCTCGTCGCATCTTGCGACGCCGCAACGGATCGGAAGAAGACGTTCACTCGGCCTCGATTCGATGTCTGGTTGCTGCCGAGGTGCTAATGTCCGTTCCTGGCGCTAAGCAGTCGTCGCAGGCCTAAAGCGCCGCCACCTTGACCGTTGGTTGGTGCAGCCTCGGAGTTTTCGGCTAGACTCCATTCATGCGGTCTGATTTGCACCATCTTCCGGAGCGGCAGCAGCGCGAGCTTGAGCGCGTGCGCGATACCCTGCTGGCCGGATTCGAGGCCGCCAAGAACGGCGGCGGGGGCGGCACGCAGGAATGGCGTCGCGGCGGGATGGTGCTGAAGATCATTCTCTTCGGCTCCTATGCGCGCGGCGACTGGGTCGATGAACCCGAGAACGGCTACCTGTCGGATTTCGATCTGCTGATCGTCGTCAACAACGCGAAGATGACCAACATCGCCGACTACTGGTGGAACTCCGAGGATCAGATCCTGCGGGACCCATCCATCGGCCGGACCGTCAACATCATCGTTCATGATCTGCATGAAGTGAACGACGCTCTGAAGCGCGGCGAGTACTTCTGGACGGACATCGTCCGCGACGGCGTCTCGCTCTACGAAATCCCCGGCCACCCTTTCGCTACGCCACAACCGCTGACGGCTCGGGATGCATGGGCTCAAGCCGAGGGTTATCAGGAGCGAATCTCGCGCTCGGTGGACGTATGGCTTGAACTCGCTCGAGTGTCGCTGGAACACGCAGACGACATCGAATGGCGCAGGAAAGCGGCCTTCAATCTCCACCAAGCTGTCGAAGCCGCCTACGCCTGCTTCCTGCTGGTCCACACGTTCTATTTCCCGCGCTCTCACAACATCAAGTTCCTGCGCTCCCTCGCCGAGGATGTGGACACGCGCCTGGTCGAGGCCTGGCCCCGCGAACAACGCGCCGACCGTCGTCGCTTCGAGCTGCTGAAACGCGCCTATGTCGAAGCTCGCTACAGTGATCAATACCACGCCTCAGCCGAGGACTTGGAATGGCTGATGGCGCGGGCTCGCGCACTGCGCGACCTCGTCGCCGACCTCTGCCAATCCAGGATAGCTGAGCTGAAATCGAAGGCCACAACCGCCTGACTGTGGATGCCGACGGCCGGTCACCATCACGTTCGTGAGAGACCGCGTGAGTGGATCGGACGCGGTGAAACCGCCTGAAACGCCCTGAACAATCCTGAAACGGCCCGGCGCGTGATCGCCGCTCGGCGGCCGCATTGACCGCCAGCGGATCATCGTCCCCGGATAGCTCCCGCAACGAGGAGCACCCCAAATGACTGGTCTGTACCTGGGAGAGACGGAGGATGTCCTGCTGACCCGCAAGGAGGCGTCGACCGAACTGCTGCGCATGGGCATCCGCCGCTCGCCGGGGACCTTGGCCAAGATCTTCAGCACGAGATCTGACGGACCACCCTGCATGCATTTGGGCCGAACGCCCTACTATCCTCGCCAGCGACTCCACGACTGGGCGCGGAGCCAACTAACAGGATTGCGCTCGTCCTCCCGGCAGCCGCGCCGATCCGGCGAATGGAACACCCCGGCCGCACCCTAGAGCCCAAGGCCGACCCCTCGCGCCATTCCCGGCACAACCCGCATCATGCCCCTCGCATCCAGACCGAGGGTCGCCTGCGCGCCGACGGTTGGAAGAGCCGTTCCGACCGCTAGGCGCGCGTAGTGTTCGACGCCCTTGGCGTCCTTGAGAACCACAAAGGGCGAAGCTCCGAGTTCATCGTGGAAGCCGGCCTTCATCACCTGTCCCGCTACCCTTCCCTCGCGGAAAACCTCAGCGGTCCGTCCCGTCTCCAGCCTGCGCTCGTTCAAGGTGCGGATGACGTCCTTCGAGACCTGCAGCCGCCGCAACTTGCCCTCCAGTTCATCCGCGAGCCTGAACCGGCGCCCATGCCGCTCCGCCAGACCCAGGCTCTCCAGATGGGCCAGACGGCCACGCGTCAAAGCGGCCCAGGCGTTTCGACCACCCACGGCGTCCGCGACCATCCCCTCCCCGTCCATCGACGCCAGAAGCCGCCGATCGAAACTGGTGAAGCTGTCCCTCTGGGTCTCGCGCCAGACGCGCCGTTCAGCGTCGAGGCGGGAAAGATCGCCCAAGCGCTCCTGCGCCGTCTCCTGGGCCCGAGCCCGAAACCCGTAGGCGACGTAGTCCCGGGGAATGACCAGGTCGCGTCCGTTCGCTCGCCGCCCCGGCATCAGGACGTGGGCGTGTGGTTGGTCGGTATCGAAGTGGCAGACCGCCATCCAGGGCAGGTTCGGCTCGCCGAGGTCGGCGCAGACCCTGCCCATCACGTCGCGGGTGTAGTCGCGCAGGTCAGCGATGCGGTCGCCATGCTCCGGCGAGACGATGAAGCGGAAGTGGTGGCGATGCTCGGCCCAGTCCTGGGTCCGCTCAGCCCCATCGACGGCGTCGCGGTTGCGGTCGAAGAAGGCCCCGGCCTCCCCGTCCTGGCCGGCGCCGTCGCGGCCGAGATAGCGGACATGGGCCGCCAGCGCCTTGCCTCTCGCCATCCCCTTGCCGAGGTGGCGTGACACCAGCGCCTTGACGATGACCCGCTGGCGCACGTCCGCGCGGAAGGCGCTGCCGGATCGCTTGGCCGCCGTCTTCAGCGCCCCCGCCTTGGCGCCGTAGCTGAAGCGCATCGACGACGAGAGCCGCTTCAGCATCGAAGTCCGGACAGAGCCGTCGCGCTTCAGGCTCGTCGCGAGGCGTACCTGAAGCCCGTCATCCGCCGTCGCCGACAGGGCCGACATGCGGTCTTCGATGATGTTGCGGAAGGTCATGACGACGCCTCTCAGGGGGTGCGAAACCGCTCTCAACCGCCGCAAGTCGTCACAAGTCGCAGAACCGGTCGGGAGCGCTCGCTAGTGAGTGGAAACGAAAGGACAAAAGCGAAGCGAAGACGCCCCTCTTTTATCTTGCCCTCCCGATCTGTCGCTGAGCTGTTGTTTACCCGTGATGGCTTTCGTTTCCCGAGGCCCAAGCCAGACGCCAAGACCTTCGATCGGGCGGCCAGCTTTGCGGCAGCCAGAGGTTCGGCTAGCTTTCCTCCGCCCGGGCGGCCCCCGCGTATGTCCAGGCTTCGGCTAAAGGCGGCGGCGCATGGCTCAACCATGTTCTCAACGCCCGGCGCACCAAACCGTCAAGCTTGCGCTTCCAGAGAACGCCATTCGACCGCACTTGCCAAGGTTGCGCAGGTGATTCATGCTGGCGATGCGTCGCTGAGCGGCGTCGAGGCGTGAGAACCTCGGTTGAGACGAAGCGAACAAGCAGGCCGGAACCGCATGGCGTTCATGCGTGCCCAAACGTGCCTGAAAGCCTGCACGCTTGCCTCGCACCGAGCTCGGGATATGGCGACATCCCGCCTTGTCATCGGAGGCGACGAAGTGGCGTCTGGCGGCCGGAGTGCGAACCCATCCCTGACGCTTTCCAAGGGGAGCGATCCCGAGGCGCTGTTCCGCGACTATGGCCCCTGGCTGCTTCGAACCCTGCAGCACAAGTTTGGCAAAGAGGTCGCCGACGACCTGCTGCAAGAAACCTATCTGCGCGTGACGCGTCATGCGGCCACTATCGAGATCCTGAAACCGAAGGCCTTCCTGCTTCAGGTCGCGAGGAATGTCTTCCTCAGCGACTATCGCCGGGACCAAAACCGGTTTGCGCTTGAGCAGCCCCTGTTCGCGACGCGGGCTCAACCCGCCGCCGCCGACCAGGTCGAAATCGTCGTCCTGAAGGACATCATACTGGGAATGCCCGTGAAGCTCCGGGACGTCTTCTTGCTGAGCCGGTTCGGGGCCATGAGCCACCAGCAGATCGCAGACCATCTGGGCATTTCGCCCAAGACCGTGGAAGGGCGGATGATCAAGGCCCTGGCCTACTGCGCCGCACAGCTTCGCGAGTGACTCGGCGCTCGGGCTGACCGCGCGGAGCCGCCCCTTTCCCCAACACGCCATCCACCTAGCGGCAGTTTCCAAATAACTCCCACCCAACAGCCACGCTAGGAAAGGCGTGGCTGGAGGGTAAAGGTTTGGCGGCTCAGGACGACGTTAGAGAAAACCGGCTCATCGATCTCTTCAATCTGGGAAGCCTAGCTGTCCAGAGCTCCCCAGAGGACCTCCGCGATCTGGCGAGCAAGGAAGGGAGGCACGGCGTTGCCGACCTGGACGTACTGCTCGGTGCGATTTCCCAGGAAGAGGTAGTTGTCCGGGAAGGTCTGGAGCCTTGCCGCCTCCCGAACCGTCAGCGAGCGACACTGCGCGGGATCAGGATGGATGAAGTAGTGGCCGTCCTTGGAGATGTGGCTGGTGACAGTCGTCGACACCCGATCCCAGGCCTGCGTCCTGAACCGGTCCGCGAACTTTCCAGTCGACCAGTTTGCGTGATCCGGCGCGAGCGTGACTGGAAATTCGGACGCCTTGGGCGCACGCCCCACGACCTCCGTGAAGACTGCGCTGAAGAAGTAGCGAGCCAGATCCTCGTCCATGTGACCGCGGGTGGAATGGTTGAGCAGCACCTCGAGGCGGGGATCCTCGATCCAGTCCGCGAGCGTCCGATGATCATCGGACATCGCCGCCGGGCGCTCCCTGCTGGTGCGCTCCAGAGCGCTGTTGCGCCCCTCGAAGGCGGCCAGGTGCTCGCGGGCGCGTTCCCGGAGGCCATGGGAAAATGCCGGATCTTCGGACAGGGCGTCTACCACCCTTGAAACCTGCGCGAGCACCGTTTCTCGCCACGCGGCAGGATCGTCCGCGCGGCTGAGCCCGCTTCTGAGCGCAGGCATGCCTTCCAGCACGGTTCGAACACTGGCCCGCTTCGGCGCGACGCCAGCGCTTTCCCCCGAAAGACGCAGTCCGGCAGCCAGATCACTCCTGATCCCGACCACGATGACCCGATGGCGCGCCTGCGGCACGCCGAAACCCTCGGCACGGACGATGAAGTCGGCTGCGTCCCGGGGCGTGCGCAGGACCATCGCCCCCGATCGGCCATGACCGATGGCGAGCAGGACGTAGGATCCCTCGCCTGCCGCTCCGCGGAGGTCCCCCAGGACCTGATCGAAGATTCTCTGGCCGTCGATGGACGACGACAGCATGCCCTTGACGTTCTCCATCACGAACGCGACGGGCCGAAGCCGCTTCAGGATCCGTATGTACTCGCGATAGAGGAAGTGCCGTTGATCCTCGGCTGGCACATAGTCGGTCTTGCCCATGTTGCGCGAGCGGCCGACCAGAGAGTAGGCCTGACAGGGAGGCCCCCCGATCACGACGGTCGGCACGTCGAGCCGCAAGAGCTCGTCGATGCGCTGATCCAGCACCCTTCCGGCCTGCTCGGTGCCGAGCTCCAGGCAGAGAGCCTCGCCGAGCGCCGTCTCCCACTCGCCGGCGTGGGATTTCGACCAGTCGGGCATGTCCGCGCCGGCATTCAGGGCCGCGTAGTACTCGTCCGGAAACTCGTCGAACTGTCGCAGGAAGGCGCGGAGCTGCAATGTCCGATGGGCCGACCGCTCCTTCTCGACGGACATCGTCACGTCGAACGGTCGATGACCGGTCCCGTCCTCGAAGCCAGAGAATCCTTCGGCCAGGCCGCCGGGGCCCGCGAAGAGGTCCACAACCTGAAATGCCTGCGGCATGCGCCTCACCCTGTCCTCGACCGATTCGATCCCCTATCTACCAGGACCGGCCAGCGCCACCACCGTCAAAGTCACGCATGGCAGACATTGTCGATCCCGCGACGCGTTCCAGAATGATGTCAGCCATCCGTGGCGCCGACACGCGCCCGGAGCTACTGGTCAGGCGACATCTGCATGCGGCCGGCTTCCGGTTCCGGCTCCACGCCCGCGAGTTGCGGGGGCGGCCCGATGTCGTCATGCCTCGCTGGAATGCCGCCGTCTTCGTCCATGGGTGCTTCTGGCATCGTCATACGGGATGTCGATACGCCACCACGCCGGCGACTCGTCCGGATTTCTGGCGGGAGAAGTTCGACCGCAACATGCAGCGAGACGCAGCCACGCTGGCCACCCTCGAGGACGAAGGATGGAGGGTCGCCACGGTCTGGGAATGTGCGTTGCGTCGTGAGCCTGCGGAAACACTCGAGGCCCTTGCCGCCTGGATAGGCTCCGGCGCGCCCAGCTGCGAGTTCGGCGCGCCGATCACACCGCCCTGACAGCATTCCTGCGACCGATTCCGTCGCATGCGGCCTCCACAGGACATTCGGATAACGCCGATTAAGACGAAGGTAGGTTTCGCAACCTAAGCGTTGGGCGTGGGGGAGGAGCTGCAACTTGCAAGACATCAACGAGGGCGCGAGCGAGCATCGCGCGCCCCCGAGCGCCGCATCGCTGATCGAGGCGATGCGCGACATCGGGTACACGCTCGAGACCGCCCTGGCGGACATCATCGACAACGCGATCAGCGCCGGGGCCTCGACGGTCTCGATAAACTACGACACGACCGGCAGCGAACCATGGCTTGCCGTGATCGACGACGGCGAAGGCATGAGCCGGGGCGATCTCCTCACCGCCCTGCGCCCGGGCAGCCGCAGCCCGACAGAGTGCCGTGATGGAAATGATCTCGGCCGCTTCGGTCTCGGCCTGAAGACGGCTTCCTTCTCGCAGGCGCGGAGCCTCACCGTCGTCACTCGGTCCGCCGGAGCGACTTCGGCTGCACGCTGGGATCTGGACTTCGTGGTGGAGCGCGACGACTGGGTCCTTCAGCTCCCCCCTGCATTCGAGCTGGGATCCACGCCGGGCTTGTCCGGACTGGGCGCGAGCGGCACTGCCGTCGTATGGCAGAAGCTGGACCGTCTGGCCGACGCGACCAGTGGCAGCTCCCTGACCGATCATCTGCTGGATCGCCTGGACAGCGCCCGCCGCCACCTGGAACTGGTCTTTCACCGCTTCCTCCAGGGCGAGCCCGGCCTTCGGAAGGTCCGCATCCGCATGAACGGGCGAGACCTCAGGCCGTTTGACCCGTTTCATCTGAAGTCGGCCGCCACCCAGCGCCTGCCCGCCGAATCCATCCAGGTCGCCGGACAGAAGGTCGACATCGAGGGCTTCATCCTTCCCCATCACAACAAGGTCAGCGCGAAGGACTGGGAGCACTACGCAGGCGAGGGCGGATATCTCAAGAACCAGGGTTTCTACGTCTATCGCGGCGGCCGTCTGATCATCCACGGCACGTGGTTCCGCCTTGCCAGGCAGAGCGAACTCACCAAGCTGGCCCGCGTCAGGATCGACATGCCGAACGGCCTCGACGCCTTCTGGAAGATCGATGTGCGAAAGGCGTCCGCCCAGCCCCCCTATGTCGTGAGGGAACGACTTCGTGCCCTGATCAACGAGATCGCGGGCCCCTCGAGGCGAGTCTACACGTCCAAGGGCCATGTGTCGGCTACGAACAGTCCCGCCACGCTCTGGCATCGAAGGGCGAACAAGGGGCAGGTGTCCTACGAGATCAATCGGGATCACCCGATGCTGGCGCACATCACCGAGGCCTTGCCCGACGGCCACGCCAGCGAACTGGAAGCCTTTCTGAAGAGCGTGGAGCGGGCCTTCCCCATCGACGCCATCTTCTCCGACGCCGCTTCCGATCCGAAATCCGTCTCATCTCCCAGCCTGCCCTCCGAGGACCTCGAGGCCGTGGTCCGTCTGACGACCGCAGCCCTCCGGGACATGGGCATTCCGCTCGACACCGTGCTCGCCGATCTCGCCCGCCTGGAGCCCTACCGTTCCAGCTGGGCGGCGGCCGAACCCCTCATCCGCAAATCCTTCCAGGACATGGACGACAAGAATGTCTGACACCGCCTACGATCTTCTCAGGACCGTGGTCCGCCCGCTCATCGCCAAGACAGGGGCCCCCACGCCGGAGGCCATACGTGCAGCGATCGGCCAGTTCCGTGTGCTGGACAGCTTCACCGTCTCCGACGACCAGGCCGAGCAGCTCGCCCGCGAGATCGAGAGCCAGTTCGACATCCACATGACGATCGGCGGCGTGGTCCAGGATGAAGGCTTCACGGAATGGTATCCCGCCGCGAAGGCCCGGATAGAACCCTATTACTGGGATCGATACCGCATGCTGATGGAGGAACGGAACTTCGCTCCGCAGGTCCTCGCGACCATGGACGGCGTGACGGACCGGATCGCCGGCCTTCTCGAGGACCCCGGCAAGCCGGGTGAATGGGATCGGCGCGGAATGGTGGTCGGGCATGTACAGTCCGGCAAGACGGCGAACTACACCGGCCTGATCTGCAAGGCCGCCGATGCCGGTTACAAGCTGATCGTGGTCATTGCAGGCATCCACAACAATCTCCGCAATCAGACGCAGCAGCGGATCGACGAAGGCTTCGTGGGACGAGACAGCGGCAAGCCGAAGAAGCCCCACATCGGCGTATCGAAGTTCTCGTCGACCAGGACGCCCATCACGCTGACCAATGCCACCAGCGATTTCAACTCGCGCATCGCCGACGCCGCCGGCATGGACATAGGGTCGCTCAACGTTCCTCTTGTGCTCGTCATCAAGAAGAACATGCACACCCTGCGCAACCTGACGGAATGGCTGCGGGCCCACAACACAGGCTGGACGAAGTCGCTCGTCGACTACCCCATGCTCCTGATCGATGACGAGGCCGACAACGCCTCGATCAACACCTCGGCAAACCCGGACGAGGCCACGAAGATCAACCAGAAGATCCGCGAGCTTCTGAACCTCTTCAATCGCAAGTGCTACGTGGGCTACACGGCCACCCCGTTTGCCAACATCTTCATCGATCCCGACACCAACGACGAGATGCTCAAGGCGGACCTCTTCCCGCGCAACTTCATCGTCACCCTTGACGCCCCGTCGAACTACTTCGGCGCGTCGCGGATATTCCAGGACGAGACGGGCGGCGAATTCATCCGGTCCATCACCGACAACGCAGATCATCTGCCGATGAGTCACAAGCAGCCTCATGTGGTCACCGGCCTGCCCGCCTCTCTCGAGGAGGCGGTCCGGACCTTCGTCATCGCTCGCACGCTTCGCGTCCTGCGCGGACAGGGCGCTCGCCACACAAGCATGCTCGTTAACGCATCGCGTTTCACCGCGGTGCAGAAGCAGCTCCGGAACCTGATCCACGACTATCTCAACCGTCTGGTGCGAGCCGTGCGCCACGAGGCGTCCCGCCCTGCGGTCGAAGCGCTGGCGAACGAGCACATGAGGGCGCTTCATGATACCTGGCTGAAGGAGCACCATCACCTCGGACATTCCTGGGAGGATGTGCAGGAGGCCCTGCTCGAAGGCGCCGCTCCCATCGGCGTCGTGGAGGTGAACAGCGGGTCGGCAGGAACGCTCGCCTATGACGCACACGAGGAGACCGGCCTTCAGGTCATCGCCGTCGGCGGCTTCAGCCTCTCACGCGGCCTTACGCTCGAAGGCCTGACCGTCAGCTACTTCCTGCGCAACTCGATGATGTACGACACCCTCCTGCAGATGGGCCGGTGGTTCGGCTATCGTCCGGGATACGAGGACCTCTGCCGGATCTGGATGCCGCCAGAGACCCGGGGCTGGTACGAGCACATCAGCGAGTCCATCGAGGAACTGCGCGACGAACTTCGGAGGATGGAACGGCTCAAGCTTACGCCCGAGCAGTTCGGCCTGCGGGTCCGCGCTCACCCGGACACCCTGATCGTCACCGCTCGCAACAAGATGCGGACGGCGCAATCGGTCCCCATGGTGATCGGCCTGTCGAATCGCTTCGTCGAGACCTACGCTCTCTGGTCGGACACCGTCAGGACCGAAGCGAACCGCAGGGCCGCCGTCGAGTTCGTGGATGCGGTCCGGGCGGAGAAGGGCCACGACGGTTCGTCCGGGCAGTGGTCCGGACGCCACCGCGTGTGGCAGGACGTCGATCATGCCCTGGTCGAGCAATTCATCCGGTCATTCCGAAACAACGACCGCAGCCTCGCCACCCAGTCCGAACCCGTAGCCGCGTTCATCCGCGAAGTTGCGAAACAGGGTCAGGACCGATGGGACGTGGCCATTGTCGGCGTCTCCGATGACGGCAGCTATCCCGATCCTGATTTCAGCGTTCGCTGCCAGCGACGCACGGGCGTCGCTGAAAAGGAACACAAGGACCTGATCCTCGTCGGCACGAAGAGCCGGGTCTCGTCGCGCGGGGTGGAGGCCATCGGGCTCTCGGAAGACGAGCGCACCCTCGCCAGGGATGAGTTCTTCGCCGGACGCAAGGCGTCGGATCCGGCAACTCAGAACGTTCCTGATCGAGCCTATCGCAGGGTGAGGAAACGCCCGCTGCTGGTCATTCAGCCCATCCATCTCACTGCGGACGACGGCGACGCCGCGTCCATGACCGACAAGCCGCTGATTACCTGGGGCATCAGCTTCCCGCCCGCCGACGGCAACCCGCCGACCGTCGAGTATGCCGTCGCCCGCCTCTGGTGGCAGCAGTACATGGGCGAGGACGCATTGGACGAGGAGGTCGACGGAGAATGACCAATCATCCCTGGACACAGATGGGGCGGCCGTCCGAAGGCCTGACCCTTCGACGGATCGATCCCCTGCACCCTGCGAACTTCTTCTGGGCGCGCGACGCCCATGGACGATGCGCGCTGGTGCTGCAGGTCGTGGGCAGCGCGACGGTTGACGAGGCCCGCCCCCGGCTGAATGGCATTGACATCGTCGAAATGGTGCAGACCGACGATCAGCATGCCTTCGTCCTGACTCTCCGTCGAGAGGAGGACGTCGAACTCTTCCATCGTCTCTGCGAAGACATCGTCGAGGTCAGCCGGCATCTCGACGGCGACCGGGCGTTTCTTGCAGCCACCATCAGGCGCGCCTGGAAGTGGCACAGCCTGCTGAGGGGCGCCGGTCGTGCCAGGCTGGGGCCGGAAGAGCAGCAAGGTCTCATCGGCGAGCTCCTCTTCCTGGAAAGCCTGGCGGGCACGATCTCGCCGAAGCCGGCGCTGGAGGCCTGGCGGGGCCCGCTGGACGAGCCGAAGGACTTCGTGTTCGGGACCCGCGCTGTCGAGGTGAAGGCTCGCCATGCCGGCAAGGCCGCAATCAAGATCTCGTCAGAGCACCAGCTGCAGCAGGTAATCGATCAGCGGCTGTTCCTCCTCGTACACGCACTGACCCCGACCTTGGCGGAAGCCGGACAGGCCTTCACGCTCGACACCCTTGTCGCACGGGTCAGGGACGCTCTTGTGGCGAAGGACCCGTCCAGTGAGGAAGGCTTCGAGGCCCGGCTTCTCGCGGCGGGCTATTCGGCCGAACATGACTACGGCGATCGCTGGTGGGCCTGGACATCCTCGTCCGCATTCGAGGTTCGCGATGGCTTCCCCTGCATCGACGCAGCAGGTCTCGCAAGCGGGGTGGCCAGCGTGAGCTACTGGATCGGACTGGACGCCTGCACAGCGTTCGAGACACCGGAAGCGGCGCTTCTGGAGATGGAACAGGACTGATGGCCGAGACTCTCGAACAGTTTCACGAGGACTTCTTCAACGAGGTCCGCGCCCAGGCCGACGCCGCGGGCCGCTTCATGGAAACAAGCTTCCTCGAACAGTTCGGGGACTGGCTGGTCAACTCGGGCGAGCTGGAGACGCTGGACGTGACGCCCTATCGAGCGGCCAAGGGCATGCGAGTGGACGGGTACGGCGGGGACCCTTCGGAAACCGACGGCGTGCTCTCGCTGGTGGTCGTCGATTTCTCCTCCGACGTCACGGTGGCTTCCCTGGGCGCGTCAGCAGTGCCAGCTCATTTCAGACGGCTCGAGAACTTCCTCGAGATGGCGCTGTCCGGAGACTTCAGGGATCGACTGGAGGAAAGCTCGCCCGGGTACGGGCTTGCCGAACTCATTCACGCCCGGCGCTCGCAGATCGGGAGAGCCCGCCTGTTGCTGCTGACCAACCGTCGGCTGAACGACAGATACGACGGCCAGGAAGCCGGAACGCTGGGCGCCCTGCCGATCTCCTACAATGTCTGGGACATCGGCCGCCTTCACCGGCTTGTCTCTTCCGGCCGGGGCAAGGAAGACATCGAGATCGACTTCGGCGAGCAGTTCGGCGAGCTGCTTCCATGCCTGCCGGCGCACGTCGGAGGCGACGGTTACGAAGCCTACCTCTCGGTCGTGCCGGGCGATCTGCTGTCGCGAATCTACGAGCAGTGGGGAGCCAGGCTCCTCGAGCAGAACGTCCGCGCCTTCCTTCAGGCCAGGGGCGGCGTCAACAAGGGCATCCGCAACACCATCCTCAATGATCCCGCGATGTTCTTCGCGTACAACAACGGCGTCACGGCCACGGCCGAGGAGGTGGAGACGGTCGTCAGGAACGGCACGACCTACATAAGCCGACTCCGCAATCTTCAGATCGTGAACGGCGGCCAGACAACAGCCTCGATCTTCTCGTCGCGAAAGAAGGACAAGGCGGATCTCTCGCGCATCTTCGTCCAGATGAAGCTGTCAGTCGTCGAGCCGGCTCGCGCGACCGAGGTCGTGCCGAAGATCTCGGAGTACGCGAACAGTCAGAATCGCGTGAACGCTGCGGATTTCTTCGCCAACCACCCGTTCCATATCCGCATCGAGGAGTTCTCTCGCCGGATCTGGGCGCCCGCGTCGGACGGGTCCTTCCGACAGACCAAATGGTTCTACGAGCGGGCTCGAGGTTCCTACGCCGATGCTCGCGCCTATCTTACTCCCACGCAGAAAAAGCGGTTCGACGAGGAGTTTCCCAAGTCCCAGAGCTTCGCCAAGACGGACCTCGCGAAATTCGAGATGGCTTGGGAAGCCTGCCCCTTCCTCGTCAGCAAGGGCGCTCAGCACACTTTCGCGGAATATGCGCGGCTGGTCGGACGTCGATGGGAGAAGGACAGTGACTCCGTAAACGAGCTCTACTTCCGAAGCGCCGTCGCCAAGGCCATCATCTTCCGCGGCCTCGAGAAGCGGATCAGCGACCAGCAGTGGTACAAGGACGAAGGCGGTTATCGCGCCCAGCTGGTCGCCTACACGATCGCCAAGCTGGACCAGCTCATCAGGGCCCGGGGCCTGGCCCTGGATTTCGACCAGGTCTGGAAGGCGCAAACCATTCCCTCCGCCCTGGCGTCCGTTCTCCTGGATATCGCCCAGACCATCCGTCCAGCCGTCACCCAGCCCGGTTCCAGCGTCGCCAACGTCACCGAATGGGCCAAGAAGCAGGCCTGCTGGGCACGAGTGCAGGATGTGCCGTTCGAGCTGCCCGAGACCATGGAAGTCATGCTGCTTGACCCGCAGAGCCGCAAGGCTGCCGTCAGCGACGCCCGTAAGACCCAGAAGATGGACAACGGCATCGAGGCGCAGTCACGCGTCGTGCAGCTCGGCCCTGACCATTGGGCCGCAGCGGCACAATTTGCAGCAGGCAGGAAGCTGCTCACGCCTGCGGACCATTCGCTCTTTCGGGTTGCGGCTCGGCCGGGATCCTTCCCGACGGAGAAGCAGAGCATCAGGCTCATGAGCGTCCTGGACAATCTTGAAGCGGAAGGCTTCCAGAAGAGCTGAACAGCCAATGGTGGAGCCGGGCTCGCGCATCAACTGTCGCCGTACGAGCCCTCTGTCACCGGACCGAGATGCTCGGAATGCAGAAGCGCCTGATCGTTCATCATGGGCAAGCGCTTCTCGAACAGGTCAGCCCGCCAGCATACATCGCGAAATATGCGGTGACCAAGCATCGCCACGCACGTCTTCGAACGCTGACAAATTGGATTGTTATCGAACGCTGACAATGTTATTTGTCGTCGAACGCTGACAGGACTGGTCATGATCATCCGCTCGCCGAGAGACCTGGGAGCCGCCGTTCGGGCACGCCGCAAGGCGCTGGGCCTGGATCAGGCCGCCGTCGCCGATCGGGTCGGCGTGAGCCGCCAATGGATCGGCTCTCTTGAGCAGGGCAAGGCGGGCGCAGAGCTCGGCCTCGTCCTGCGAACGCTCAAGGCGCTGGATATCCCCCTGAGCCTGGGGGACGATCTCCCCGCCTCCAGCGCACCGATCTCGTCCGTGGACATCGACGCCATCGTCGCGGCCGCCAAAGCGCCATGACCGACCAGCTCATTCTTCTCCTGGACGGCCAGCAGATAGGCCGCATCCACCGGAAACAGGGCCGGCTGTCTCTCGCCTATGAAGATGCCTGGCGAGCCCGACCCGACGCCTATCCATTATCCCTCTCCATGCCGCTGGCCGCTGCTGAACATCCCCATGGCCCCGTCGAGGCCTTCCTGTGGGGACTGCTGCCGGACAGTGAAGCCGTCATCGACCGATGGGCGCGTCGCTTTCATGTCTCCCCGCGCAATCCCTTCGCCCTGATCGGCGCGGTCGGCGAGGATTGCGCCGGCGCCGTGCAGTTCGTCCGGCCTGATCGCCTGGACGCGCTCCAGGCAGGCACGACCGACGCCGTCGAATGGCTTGATGAGGGCGGCATCGCCGAACGCCTGCGTGCGTTGCGCGAGGATCATACTGCTTGGCGCCAGGCGCGCGACACGGGCCAGTTCAGCCTGGCCGGCGCCCAACCCAAGACGGCGCTGATCTTCGCCGACGGACGTTGGGGCGTCCCCTCGGGACGCTTGCCTACCACCCACATCCTCAAGCCGCCGACCGGCGAATTCGACGGTCACGCCGAGAACGAGCATTTCTGCCTGACGATGGCGCGTCGCCTCGGCTTGCCGACGGCGCGATCCGAAGTACGAACCTTCGGCGACGAGATCGCCATCGTCATCGAGCGGTACGACCGCTTGCTGATCGGCGGCCGGATCGCCCGGATTCATCAGGAAGACTTCTGCCAGGCTCTCGCCCGACTGCCTTGGGAGAAATACGAGAACGAAGGCGGCCCGAACGTGCGGGCCAGCATCGACCTCCTGGCCGACCAGTCCAGCGATCCCTCAACCGATATCGCTACCTTCGTGGACGCCATTCTGCTCAACTGGATCATCGCCGGCACGGACGCCCACGCGAAGAACTATTCGGTGCTGATCAGCGGTGGAGGCCGGGTGCGCCTGGCCCCCCTGTACGACGTCGCCAGCGCCCTGCCCTATGACGGTCTGGATTTCCAGAAACTGAAACTGGCCATGAAGTTCGGGGGCGAGTACCGGCTCCGCGACATCGGCACGCGACATGTCGCCCGACTGGCGAAAGAAGCCCGACTGGACCCCGCCAAGCTTGTGACCCACGCCAGAGACCTTGCGTTGCAGACTCCGAACATCGCCGCTCAGGTCGGGATCGAACTCAACGAAGCCGGCCTGGCCCATCCGATCATTCCCCGCCTGATCGAAACCGTAACCGCGCGTGCGCAGCGCTTGGCAGGCCTTCTGGAAGCTTGATCTCTTGATCAGGCGGCTCGTGCGGGAGCGGCCCCTTCAAAAGCCGACGCCGAAGAACAGATCAAAAGACCACCTCAATGACGACACGCCACACGGTCTCGAGAAGCGAACTCCACCGCCTGGTGTGGAGCGAGCCCCTGACGAAACTCGCACAGCAGTTCGGCCTTTCGGACGTGGGCTTGAGAAAGATCTGCCTGCGCCACGACATCCCCCTTCCCCCGCAAGGGTATCGACAACAGGTCGCCGCCGGTCGGGCGCCAAAGCCCGCCCCGCTGCCGAAATCAAAAGACGATCCGACAATCGAGTTCACGGTGACACCCGAACCGCCAGCGTTCGCGATGGATTTGATGGACCGCATCTTCGCGCCTCTGATCGAAGCCGAAGCCAGACCAGAGGCCCGGATCGAGGTCTCCACCGGGACCTCCCCGACGCACCCGATAGCAAAACGTATCTTCAAGGCGCTGAAGGCGGCTCGACCCGACAAGTACGGCGCCGTCGTCTACGCAGGCCCTGACCCATTTCGCGTTCGCGTTCCTCCCGGTTCGATAGAACGAGCGGTGAACCTGATTGACGCCTTCGCCATAGCTTTGGACCAACGTCGCATCGAAATTCGAAGCGGCGGTTCAGGACCTGGCGGCGTCGGCGTCATCATCGGCGGCGAAGCCGAGCGTCTTGCGATCGAGGAAGCCTCCCAGCGACAGATCCATTGGGCGACCGAGGCCGAGAAGGCTAGAACGAAGCGCTTCGGATACTCGACGGCGCCAATGTACGATTTCGTTCCCAGCGGCGTCATGACCGTCCAGATCACGACGGCGACATATCGAGACGGCCTGCGCAGCCTCTGGAAGGATGGCAAGACTCGAAAAGTCGAGGACTGCCTCAACGAAATCATGGTCGGGCTGTATCGCGCCGCCCATGCTGCAACCGTGCAAGCGCGGAAGGCTGAAATTAGAGAGCTCCGCGCCGGAGAGGAGAACGCCCGACGCGCCGCGTTGCGGTTGGAGCGCGCGACCTCGCGCAAACAGCTCGACGACCTCGAAGAACAATCCCTCGCCTGGGAACGCGCTCAACGCATGCGCGGCTTCATCCTCGCCTATGAAGCCGCCCGCCGCGAGCCTGAAGGCGCCCTGCCAGCCGAGGCCGTTCAGTGGATCGACCAGGCGTCACGCCACGCGGATCGCATTGATCCGCTGACACCAACGCCGCCGTCGGCCCTAGACTATGACGAGTGCGACCTGACGCCCATCTCTCCTTGGCATATCCTGGATGACTGAAACTGCCGGGACGATCGGGATCGTAAAGCATGACCGCGCGTGCGCAATTAGCGGCTGTCGCGACGGGAGAGCACTTCCGACAGTTCCGCCCGATTTACATGGCTGACTGGCATCAAAGAGCCTCCCCGTTCATGGAGCAGAACTCGGCCCAGTCATTCATCATGGCCAAACGCTTCTCAAACAGGTCGCCGCGCCGGTAGGCAGCCTCAACCTTGCTCCCCACAGCGTGCGCCAAGGCCATTTCAGCGACCTCGTTCGGATAGGCCGTGCGCTCGGCGACCCAGTCCCGGAACGTCGAACGGAAGCCGTGGGGAACGGCATCGACATCCAGTCGGCGGAGCACCGCCGAAATGGTCATGTCCGACAGCCGGCCGCCATGAGCGGCCCGGAACACATAGCTGTCAGGCCGCCCCCGAGGCATGGCTTTCAATACGGCGACCGCAGCCTCGGATAGCGGGGCGCGATGTTCGCGTGCGGCCTTCATGCGCTCCGCGCTGATGGTCCAAAGTCGAGCGTCGAGATCGATCTCCTTCCAGGTCGCCCCTCGCACCTCGCCGGAACGCGCCGCTGTTAGAATGGCGAACTCGAGAGCGCGTGCCCCGACACCTTCGGCGTCGCGAAGCCTGATCATGAAGGCGCTGATCTCGTCGATCGGCAGAGCGCGATGGTGAACGATCTTGTGCACCTTCGACGGTTTGGCCAGAAGCTTGTCGAGGTGTCCGCGCCAGCGGGCAGGGTTCGGTCCCTCTCGAAAGCCCCGAGCGCCCGCCCAGTCGAGCACCATCTCGATCCGCCCCCGCAGACGCTTGGCGGTTTCAGTCTTCTTGAGCCAGATCGGCTCGAGAACCCGCATGACGTGCGGGAGTTCGATGGCCGCGACGTCGAGCTTACCCATGACAGGATAGGCGTAGTTTTTCAGCGTAGCGGTCCACTGGTCCCGGTGCTTCGCATTCTTCCAACTCGCCTCGTGGGCGGCGATGTAGGCTTCTGCCGCAGCCTGGAATGTGTAGGTGACGGTCGGCGTCACCTTGAGCGCTTCCCTCGCCTCCTTCGCGGCTTCGATCGGATCGATCCCCCGGCGAACAAGGTCTCTCGCTTCACGGGCCGCCTCTCGCGCCATGGCCAGTGTCACGCCTGGATAGCCGCCCAACCCCATCTCACGGCGACGATTACCGATGACCACTCGGAGAATCCAGGTTCGCCCGCCGCTCGACAACACCTGAAGCGCCAAACCCGGAACGCCGCCGACCGTGTGTAGGCCGGGCCTACTCAGCCTCGACACCGCCAAAGGTCCCATTGGCTCCGGTAGCTTGGGCACCGCCCCCTCCGCCGCATTCGCAAATCAGACCGACCAGACTCGCACAAAAGCTGCCGAACGAGAATCCATGGCGAGGCCGGACCGGTTGTCACACCTGCCCCCGATGACCTTGCGGTGAATGCCAGCGCTAATCACCGCACCGAATGCGGCGAATAGCGCTACGATCAATGCGAGACCATGCACCCTACTGCGGAGTGCCGACAACTTGTCGGGTTCGAATTCCTTTCGTCCGCCACGCCCCATCTCACCCGCCAACAAGCCCCTCATGAAGCCTGAGTTACACCCACCATAAGCTTGAGAATTGGCTCTCATGTCTCCCCAAAGAAATTCACATGGTCGGCAAACCCGGCTCCATTCACACCCATCACTGCACCCACCATCAGGTTTGCGCTTGGGTGAAACATTTTGCATAACGCTGAAACGTCAAAATAACTATCTTCTTGAAAAATAACAAAAATAAAACGAACTGAAACGCCGTGAACTGACGAAATGCAGACTCTCTGTCCGCCACCACCCCCCTACCCATGACAACGATCCGCCGGTCTCGCCCGAGGTGATCGACATCCGGCGCTTTTCGCCGGGTTTTGGGTTAAGGGGCGGGCATGAGCCTTCCTCTTCTTCCCGAGCGGACCTGCGGCGGCTGTGTGGAGTGCTGCCGCGTGATACCGCTGGATCTGCCTGAGTTGGCCAAGCCGACGGGAGAGTTGTGCGGCTATTGCGTCGACGGGGCCGGATGTTCGGTGCACGCCATCCGGCCGCAGACGTGCCGCGTCTGGTTCTGCCTGTGGCGGGCGGTCGAGCTGTCGGACGACTGGCGGCCCGACCGCAGCGGCGTGATCGTGCGCCCCGACGGGGTCGAGAATGGGGTCATCACCCTTTATGTCCTGCGCCGCTCGGATTTTCTGACGGGGATGGACTTCTTCGTCACTGTGGCGGGCTGGATCGCCGAGGGGATAGAGGTCGCGTTGAGCGTCCCCGGCCCGGTCGGGACCTATCCGGCGCGCGCCATCGTCACCGACTGGCTGCGCCCGGCGATCGAGGACGGCGATCCCGAAGACTTCCTGGCCCGCGTTCTGGCCTCGCTGGACCGGCTGGAGCAGCACGACTTCCAGCCGGACGGCATCACCGCGCGCTATGCGGTAGCCTGAGCCTTCTCCCCTTGCGGGCAAGGGTGCTCAAGCAGCCGAAGACGTTAGCACCCTCAAATCCTTCTCCCCTTGTGGGAGAAGGTGGCCCGTCAGGGCCGGATGAGGGGTGTCGGCGCGAGGTTAGATCAGAAGCCGCCCGCCCGTGTCCTCGCACCCCTCATCCGTCCGGCTTCGCCGTCCACCTTCTCCCACAAGGGGAGAAGGGATGATGGATTAGCCCGCGATCTGGCCGAAGTCGGCGACGCGGTTCATGACCCCGCGCACCTGGCCCAGCAGCTTCAGGCGGTTTTCGCGCTCTTCGGCCACGTCGGAGTTGACCATGACGGCGGTGAAGAAGGCGTCGACCGGAGCGCGCAGGCGCGCAAGCGCCGTCATGGCGGCGGCGAAGTCCTCGGCCTCCAGCGCGGCGTCCACGGCCGAAGCGGCGGCGGCGGCGGCGAAGGCCAGGGCGGTCTCTTCCGCCGGCTGGTTCGGCAGGCCGGTGGCGACGGCGCCCTGCGGCAGCGGCCCCTTCTTCTCCTCCGCCTTGAGCAGTTGGGCGGCGCGCTTGTAGCCCGCCAGCAGGTTCGCTCCGTCGTCCGTCGCCAGGAAGGCGGCCAGCGCCTCCACACGACGCACGATCCGCACCAGATCGTCGTCAGCCTGCCCTTCACTGAGCTTCTTCGTTTCGACAATCGCATCGACAAGGTCGTAACGAGCGCCACCTTCCTTCAGCATCACCTTTAGTCGGTCTGCGAAGAAACTCTGCAACTCAATCGACGCGAAAGCTTGATGGTACAAACCCTGGGCCAACAGCTCCGCATGCCGGGACGCGACCTCGCTCAAATGAACTCGGGCCTCAGCAGCCAGCACCAGCCGGATCACGCCCAGCGCCGCGCGGCGCAGCGCATAGGGATCTTTCGAGCCCGTGGGCTTTTCGTCGATGGCGAAGAAGCCGACCAAGGTGTCGAGCTTTTCGGCCATGGCGACGGCGACCGTGACCGGGGCGGTCGGGACGGTGTCGCCCGGTCCCTGCGGCTTGTAGTGGTCGCGGACGGCGTCGGCCACGGCCTCGGGCTGACCGGCCAGACGGGCGTAGTAGCCGCCCATGATGCCCTGCAGTTCCGGGAACTCGCCCACCATGCCCGAGGCCAGGTCGGCCTTGGACAGGCGCGCGGCCTGTTCGGCCTGCGCCGGGTCGGCGCCGACCAGCGGGGCGATCTCGCGCGCCAGGGCGGCGATGCGGTCCACCCGCTCGGCCAGGGTGCCGAGCTTGGCGTGGAAGGTGACGTCCTTCAGCTTGGCGTTCCAGGCGTCGAAGCCGACCTTCTGGTCCTCGGTCCAGAAGAACTCGGCGTCGCTCAGACGCGCCGACAGCACCTTGGCGTTGCCCGCCGCCAGAGCCTGCCCGCCGTCGGTCGCCTCGACGTTGGCGACGACGACGAAGTGGGGGGCGAGACCGTCCTTGCCCGGTTCGCGCACGGCGAAATACTTCTGGTGCACCTTCATCGACAGCTGGACCACTTCCGGCGGCAGGGCCAGGAACTGCGGGTCCATGTCGCCCAGGATCGGCGTCGGCCATTCGGCCAGACCCGACACCTCGTCCAGCAGGCCGTCGTCATCGACCAGAGCCAGCCCCTGGGCCGCGCAGACGGCCCGGGCGCCCTCGAGGATGCGCAGCTTGCGGTCGGCGGCGTCCAACAGGACGAAGTTGCGCTCCAGCTTGGCGCGGTATTCGGCGAAATCCTTGACCGCGAAGGGCTGGCCCGCGCCCATGAAGCGGTGGCCCTCGGTCACGTCGCCCGATTGGATGCCGTCGACCTCGAACGGGATCACCGCACCGTCGAACAGGGCGAGGATGCGCTTGATCGGCCGCACCCAGCGCAGGGTGCCCGTGCCCCAGCGCATCGACTTGGGCCAGGGGAAGTGGCGGATGATGTCGTCAACGCTCTCGGCCACGACCTCGGTGGTCGCGCGGCCCTTGCTGCTGATTTGCGCGAACCAGACGCCGTCGCGCTCGACCAGTTGGTCCTGCGTCAGGCCGGTCTTGCGCAGGAAGCCTTCCAGCGCCTGCGCCGGGGCCGAGGTCTTGGGCCCCTTCAGCTCTTCATTGCGGTCGGGCGTGGCGGCGGGCAGGCCGTCGATCACCAGCGTCAGTCGGCGCGGCCCGGCATAGGTGGTCAGCGCATCCCAGGTCAGGCCTGCGGCCCTCAGACGGTCGGAGGCCATGCGCTCCAGATCGCGCGCGGCGCCGGGCTGCATGCGGGCGGGGATTTCTTCGGAGAAGATTTCGAGGAGAAGCTGGGACATCAGGCGGTCGCCCGTTCGTGTTCGACTTGAGCGAGGGCGCAGGCTTTGCACAGGTCGCGGATGCGGCCGATGTAGCTCTGGCGTTCGGCGACGGCGATGGCGCCGCGGGCGTCCATCAGGTTGAACAGGTGCGAGGCCTTCAGCACCTGGTCATAGGCGGCCAGCACCAGCGGCTGCCCCTGCGGCCCCTTCATGGTCAGGAAGTGGGCCGCCTCGCGCTCCATGTCCTCGAAACGGCGTTTCAGCGCGGCGACGTCATAGCCGTGGAAGTTGGCTTCCGACTGCTGGCGCTCGTTCTCGAGGAAGACTTCGCCATAGGTCAGGCCTTCCTTGTTGAACTTCAGATCATAGACGTTGTCGACGCCCTGAACATACATGGCCAGACGCTCCAGCCCGTAGGTCAGCTCGCCCGAGACGACGTCGACCTCGATGCCGCCGACGCCCTGGAAATAGGTGAACTGCGTCACCTCCATGCCGTCGCACCAGACCTCCCAGCCCAGGCCCCAGGCGCCGACGGTGGGGTTCTCCCAGTCGTCCTCGACGAAGCGGATGTCGTGCAGGCTGGGGTCGATGCCGATGGCGCGCAGGGAGTTCAGATACAGCTCCTGCAGGTTGTCGGGGTTCGGCTTCAGGATGACCTGATACTGGTAATAATGCTGCAGCCGGTTGGGGTTCTCGCCATAGCGGCCGTCGCCGGGACGGCGCGACGGCTGGACATAGGCGGCCTTCCACGGCTTCTTGCCCAGCGCCCGCAGCACGGTGGCCGGGTGCAGGGTGCCGGCGCCGACCTCGATGTCATACGGCTGCAGGATGGCGCAGCCCTGCTCGCTCCAATAGTGGTGCAGGGTCAGGATCAGGTCCTGAAACGATAGAGGTTCAGCAGCGGCCACGGTCGACATTTCGGTCCGATTTCGGGAGGCGCGGACCATAGGGCCGCCACGCTTCGCCAGCAAGGCGAGGCGGTGCAATCCTTCACCCTTCTGCAAGCGCGGATGCGCTAGAAGGCGCCCATGATGCAGCAACGGATCGATCAGATGCGCCGCCGGGCGGCGCGCTATATGGGCGTCAGGCCGGTGACAGTCGCGCCGGCGCGCGGGATTCTCAGCCTCAGCTTCGACGACTTCCCGGCCAGCGCCTGGACCGAAGCCGGGCCGATCCTGGCTGAACACGGGATCAGGGCGACCTATTACGTCGCGGGCGGCCTGTGCGGCGGCGAGAACATAGGCAAGGCCCAGTTCGAGGTCGAGCATCTGCAGGCCGCGCATGAGGCCGGGCACGAGATCGGCTGCCACACCTTCGGCCACGTCAGCGCCCTGCGCCTTAGCCCCGCCGAACTGACGAACCAGCTGGCGCGCAACGCCGAGTGGGTCAGCGATCGGCTGGACGGCCACGTCATGACCACCTTCGCCTGGCCCTTCGGCGACGTGGCCTTGGGCGCCAAGGCGGTGATCGACGAGCGCTTCCTGCTGGGTCGCGGCGTGCGCGACGGGGTCAACGCCGGGCGCGCCGACCGGGCCAACCTTCAGGCCATCGGCCTGGAGTCGCGCCGCCTGCCCCACTACGACCTGGAGGCGCTGGTCGCCCGCGCGGCTGAAGCGCCCGGCTGGCTGATCGCCTATGGCCATGACGTAGAGAGCGACCCCACCCCCTACGGCTGCACGCCCGCAGACCTGGACCGCCTGATCCGCCTGGCCAATGCGGCGGGGCTGGAGATCCTGCCGGTCGGCGAGGCGTGGGAGCGGTTGGGCGGCGGCCTCTAAATTCCGCTCATCCCGGCGAAGGCCGGGATCCAGATTGTATGGCGCAACGGACATTGTCGCGCAGCCCGTTCGCGCCTTGACCTCCTGGCGCCTCGTCACGGCATCTGGATCCCGGCCTTCGCCGGGATGAGCGATTGTTAGTCGGCGACGAAAAACGCCGCCGCCCGTTGAGGGCGACGGCGTCTGTCCGTCAGGATCGCCGGGACCGAAGTCCCGGCGTCCGCACTGATCAGAACCGGAAGCTGACGCGGCCGGTCAGGCGGTGGTCCTTGTAGTCGTCGTTGAAGACGCCCGAGTAGCCGACCTCGATATTGGTCGACTTGTTGGCCTCGATGTTGAAGCCCAGGCCCGCCTGCAGCGCGCCCGAGTTCAGGTCGGCGCCCTCGACGCGGAACACCGGACCGTCCGAGAAGGCCGCGTTGAACACGGGGCCGTCGCCGCTCAGGTCTTCGGTCCAGGCCAGGTGCCCCACCGCCGACAGCGCCGGACGGCCGTTGCCGCCCGCCAGATAGGTCTCGGTGCGCAGACCCGCCGTCAGCAGGTCCGAGGTCTGGGAGACGTCGCCCGACAGGGCCGCGTCGCCGCCGCGCTCGACCACGTCCGCATCATATTCGACACGGGTGTAGTTCAGGTACGGCTCCAGCACGGTCGAGCCCATGACCGGCTTGCGCCAGGACACCTCGCCATAGGCCTGCCAGGCCTCGCCGTCGTAGCGGCCGGTCAGTTGCTCGTTGAAGCGGTTCAGCGAGGCCGTCCGGTCGGTGCGGGTGCGCGAATCCATCCAGGCGCCGCCCAGACGGAAGTCGAAGGCGCCCAGGCTGGCGGCGCCGTAGACGCCGATGTGCTGGGTCTTGACCTCGCCGGTCGAGCTCAGGCGGTTGGCGCGGATTTCCGACTGGCTTTCACCGACGGCGACGCCGATGTGCGAGCGGCCGTTCAGCGTCTTCTCGACCCCGGCCAGATAGCCCGAGGTTTCGCTGCGGAAGCCGGCCAGTTCGCCGTTGTCCTGACGCCCGCTGCCGAAGACGCCCGACGCCCAGACGGCGACGCCGCGACCGTCGACCGCCTCGGTCGTCCCGTTGCGGCCGCGCGTCAGCATGGCGTCGCGGATGAAGCGCGAGTCGCCGGTCGCCACGCCGGCCAGGGTCGCGTGGACCTCGCCCGTCAGACTGTTCAGCGCGCCGCGCACATTGTCGAAGCTGCCGTCCAGGATGGCGTCTTCCAGGGCCGTGTTGCGGCCCGCGGGCGCGTCCGGGATGATCGACGCCGTCATAACGTCCAGGGCCCCACCGACAGCCTTCGTGTTCGGCGTCGTCCCCACCGAGGCGATCGTCACATCATTGCGGACCAGGGTCAGCTTCACGGTGTTGGCGTCATAGGTCAGGATCGGCTTCAGGAAGGCCAGATCGCTCTTGGCGCCGGCGAAGGCGCCGGTCACGCCGCCCGCCGACTGCAGGATGTTCATGCGGGTGCGCAGGTTCCATTCGCCCTGGTCGGCCTTGAGGATGACTTCGCCGCCTTCCAGCGTGGTCGCGCCTTCCACGGCCACGCGCGAATGCTGGGCGCCGTTCACGCTGGAGCGGATCCACAGATAGGAGCCGTCCTTGAACAGCAGGTCGTTGGCGATGGTCAGCGTGCCGAACGGATTGGCGGTATCGCCGGGCGACAGGACGCCGCCCTTCTCGACCACCACATCGGCCAGACGGCCCAGGCCGCCCAGCATCCCCAGCTCGGCCACGGTCGAGGTCGAGTTGATCAGGCTGCCGTTGACGGTCAGCAGGCCGCCTTCGACCCGCGTGGCGCCGGTGTAGTCGTTATTGCCCGTCAGGATCAGCTCGCCGCCGCCCTTCTTGACGATGCCGCCGATGTCGTCGGGGAAGGAGGCCAGAACCTCGGCCGAATAGCGGTCGCGCGCATCGCCGATGTCGTTGCTCCACACGTCCACCGTGCCGACGCGGACATCGACGTCCCGAACGTCGCGCAGAGCCGTCGGCCCCTTGAGCGCGACCTCCATCTGCGGCGCCCCCCAGCCGGACCTCAGGTCCACGCCCGGCGCGTCCAGGTCCAGCGAACTGGACACCAGGATGTCGCTGATCAGCGCCGTGTCATACTCAGGGAAGTGCTCCATCAGCAGGGCCGCAAAACCCGAGATGTTGGGCGCAGCCATCGAGGTGCCCGTGTAGGCCGCATAGCCCGGCCCGGTGTAGGTGATCAGGCTCTCCAGCCGCTGCATCAGCAGGGCGTTGGCCTGGGTCAGCACGTCGGACGAGAAAGCGGGAGTCAGGATCGCCATGTTGCCGGCCGAGGTCAGCAGGCTGGCGAGTTGCGAGGTGAAGCCGTCCGGGTCGCCCATGCGGCCGCCCGAAATCAGGGTGATGGCGACCGCGTCCTCGGCCACCCGACGACGCGCGGCGGCCTCATCGAACGGCAGGCCCGCAGCCTCGGCGGCGAACTTGGCGTTCAGATAGGCGTTCAGCGTGCCCAGGAAGCGGTTTACAGCCGCGTTCTGCAACGCCGCCACCGTCGTGGGCGTGTAGAGCGAAATGTAATCCGCCGGCCGATACATGGCGACAATGGCGTTGAAGTCGAAGTCAAAGCCCGGCACCGCCGAGATGATCTGATGGCCCGGACCGGCCACGCACCAGGTCGCGGTCTGGCCGCAGAAGCTGGTCGAGGGGCTGGGCGTCAGGGCGCCGGTATAGTTGGCGACGGACAGCCAGTTGGAACGCAGGCGCGGATCGAACATGGGCGCGGCGGCGTCGATGCCGGCATGCGCGCCTCCGCCGTTGCCCGTCGAGAAGACGACCAGGACGTCATTGTCGAGAACCGGCTTGTAGAAGTCGCCGTAGTTGCTGCGCGGACCGAACGTCTGACGCACCAGCGCCTCGGACGCGTTGAAGGGCAGGCTGTTCGACGAACCCCAGCTGTTGTTGATGATCCGCACCTCGCCGGTGGCGGCCAGGTCGATGATATTGGCCTGGGGCGTGCTGACGATGTCGCCGTTGATGTAGACGTCGCGGAACCACAGGAAGTCGCCGGCGGCGAAGTTGGTAGTGGCCGAATAGATGTTGGCGCCGAAGGCGTTGCCGAACATCAGCTCGCCTTCCATGCGGCCGCCGCCGATGGTGCCCGCCACGTGGGTGCCGTGACCTTCCCAGCCGCGCCGCGGATTGATGCGGCCGTTGTTGCCGTAGTCGTCGGAGACGACGGTGTTCAGGCCCTTGATCTTGCCCGCCCCGCCGAACAGCGGGTGGTCCATGTAGACGCCCGCGTCATTTACGCCGACGGTCAGGCCCTTGCCCGTCAGGCCCAGGGCATAGGCGTGCTCCAGACCCAGATAAGCCTTGGAGTAGTCGATCGAGAACTGCGCGTCTTCGCGCCAGGAGGCCAGCGCCGCCTGATAATCAGCGGTGCGCGAGCCGTCCGCCATATAGAAGCCGCCCGCCGGCGGCGCGACCGGCGCCTGGGCGGAGGCGTCGCTGGCCCAGACAAGGGCCGATCCGGCGACTGCAACAAGAAGGCCGGCCTTGAACGCGTTAATCATGGTTCCCCGCAATGATGACTGCACAAAAAGGCGCGTCCGTCCCGATAGTCCCCTGACCGTCGATTCCCCGGCGCTCCCTCTACCTGCATTTGAGCCGGAAAGTTCCGACTACTGTCAATCACGGAACGGAGATTCTTCTTCACAACTATGATTTTACGATACGGCAACGCTTCGACGGCTCGAAATTGGAATTTTTCTCCAAACCCCGCTTTTCCGAGCGCCGCCGGGAAGGGAGCTTGAGATTCCGCCCCAAGGCCCAGCCGAGAAATCCGGACACGGCGCGCCAAGATGTCGCACCTATAGGTTGAAGGTTTTCAGCCGCCCTGCCCTCAGATGAGGCCTTGCTGCGTCGCCCAGCGGATCAGGGGCCTGCGCGGCCAGCACAGCAGCCAGGAGCAGGCGCGGTATTCGCCTTTTTCGATCATCGCCCGGCGCGTCGGGGATGAGGCCGAAGCCCGCTCGTCATGGATCTCGCCGCCGCCCTGATGGATCATGAAGGCGCCGTTGTTCACGGGCGTTGTCCGCAGATAGGTCAGGCGCGGGCTGATGGTCTCCAGCGGCGGATCGAAGAACCAGCTGGAGCCGATGACGCCTGCCAGTTCCGGCCGCGTCTGCAACAGGGCGGCGGCGGCGGCCCAGTTGCGCTCCCAACCCGCCTCGTTGAAGTCCGACAGGTCGCGCGCCTCGGTGTGGGTCTCCAGCCAGGGCCGCCAGCCTCCCGCCTGCAGCCAAGCGATCAACGGACCAGGACCGCGCCCGCCGAGCATGTGCCGCACCACCAAGCCGGGTCCGACCGGCGAGGACAGGTCCAGCATCTGCGTCTTGCTGCCCGGCACGCTGAGGGCCAGGGCCACCCGCACGTCCTTGGCCCAGAAGTCGGGATCATACGGGTCCGCCCCGCTGTCGAGATAGGCCGCCAGACGGTCCACATAGGTCGGATAGCCCGCCAGAACCGCCTGCGGCAGGCGCTCGGCGGCGATGCGGCCCGGCAGTTCCAGCGCCCAGGCGGCGACCAGGCCGCGTCTCTGGTCGTCGTTCGCGCCCTCCCCCAGCAGGCCGTCCACGGCGCGTGCGGCCAGTTCGAAGTCCCAGTGAGGCGCGACCTCGGCGGCGGCGCGGGCCGCAGCGTCCTTGATCTCTGCGACGCGAGCGCGGTCGGCGGGCGACAGGCGCGACAGGGCGCGTTGGAAGGCGGCGGTCTGTTCGGGCGTCAGCTGGGTCATGGCCGCCAGCTTGACCGCAGGGGCTGTAAATCCGGTTAAATTGCCGAACGCGGCTCGATATCCGGCGCGCCCAGCACTACCGGACGCGACCACCAGCCCGGCCGATCAAGCGCCAAGGCCGCCTCGATCGCCGCCGCACGATCATCGAACAGGCCGAAGACCGTGGCGCCCGAGCCGGACATCCGCGTCAGGCGACAGCCCGGCGCAGCGCGCATGGCGGCCAGCGCCTGTTCGATCCCCGGCGTGACCGACAGGGCGGGCGCCTCAAGATCGTTCCTCTGAGCCGACAGCCAGTCGATGACCGAGGCGACCGACCAGTCGGCAGGCGGCGCAGGGCGATCCGCCCCGGCGGCGGGCGCGGCGTCATAGGCGCGATAGACGGCGCCCGTCGGCGACGGCAGGCCGGGGTTCAGCAACACGCCGTGCAGGGTCGGCAGGCGCGGTTCGTCCTCCAGCGCCTCTCCAATTCTGCAGGCCCAGGCCGGGCGGGCGCGCAGGCACATGGGGCCGTCCGCCCCGGCGGAAAGGGCGAGGCGTTCCAGTTCGTCTTCCGGCAGATCGAGGCCCAGCAGGCGCGCCGTCAACCGCAGCGCCGCCCCGGCATCCGCAGATCCGCCGCCCAGTCCGGCGGCGATGGGCAGGCGCTTGTCCAGCGTGACCGCCACGGGCGGCGCGCCGATTCCCGCCGCCTCCCCTAGGGCGAACAACGCCTTGATGATCAGGTTGTCGCCCTGCCCGTCCAACCCGGCCGCGAACGGCCCTTCGACCGCAAGCGACAGGGCCTCGGCGCGGCGCACGGTCACTCGGTCGCCGACATCGGCGAAGGCGGCCAGACTGACCAGCGGATGATAGCCGTCGGCCTGAACCGGTCCGACGTGCAGCAACAGGTTGATCTTGGCGGGCGCCAGTCCGCTCAGGGCGTCATGGGTCGGGGCGTCAGGGGTCGACATGGCGTCAGTCGGCCGCGCCGCCCGCAGAGCCGATCCCCTTGTCCCCGGTCGGGTCCTGGCCCAGGCGGTCTCGCAGCTTGGCCTCGACCTCGGCGCGGCGCTTGTCGTCGACCTCCAGCGTCAGCACACGGTTCCACTGGAAGCCCGCCTCGCGTTGGCGGCCCACCGCCCAATAGGCGTCGCCCAGGTGGTCGTTGATCTCGGCGTTGGCCGGCTCCTTGTCGACAGCGCCCTCCAGATTGACCACCGCCGCCTCATACTGCCCCTGACGGAACTGGGCCCAGCCGAGCGAGTCCTGGATATTGCCGTCCTTGGGATCAGCGGCGTGGGCGCGGGCGATCATGGCGGCGCCCTCCTCGACCCGCGAGCCCGTATCGACCCACAGATAGCCGAGGTAGTTCAGCAGGGTCGGATTGTCGGGCTGCATCTGCAGGGCGGCCCACAGCTCGGCCTCCGCCTCGGTGTCCCGGTCCAGCGATTCATAGGCGGCGCCGCGCAGGAAATGGACCTCGAAGCCCTGATCCGCCGTGTTCAGCAGCGGGCCGTTCAACAGCTCCAGCGCCTCTTCGTGCCGTTCCATCTGCAGCAACTGACTGGCCAGCATATAGGCCACCGCCGCCTCGTCCGGCCGCACGGAGGCCGCGCGCCGCAGTTCAACCAGGGCCTCGTCGTTGCGATCGACCTTGGCCAGGCTGATGGCCATCTGCACCCGGGCGGCGGCGTAGGTCGCCGGCGACGCCTCGCTGACCTCGGCCAGGGCGGCGCGGCCCGCCGGCTCGATGCCGCCCTGGATCAGGGTCTGGCCGATCAGCAGCTGGGTGTTGTCGCTGGGCGCCAGGTTCTGTGCCAGACGCAGATAGACGGCGCCGAACTCATAGGCGCGCTGGGCGACCATCTGGTCCGCGGCGGTGCGCAGCGCCTGGGCCGCGCCCTCACGGTAGTTCACCAAGGCCGGAGGACGGGCCTTGGACAAGACGCGTTCGCGGCCCTCCATGACCCGACGGTCGGCGGTGCGGGCGGTGACGGCGGCGTCATACTGAACCAGAGCCTCGTCCCGACGGCCGCGCCGCTCCAGGAACTCGCCATAGGGCAGACGGAACAGGGCGCCGGCAAGGGCGTGGCTGGTCAGGTCCCGCCATTCGGCGTCGGCCTCATCATAACGACGGCGCTGCTCCAGCAGGCGGGCGCGATTGCCCCGCGCGACCAGATTGCTGACCGGGTCGAAATCGGCCGGCGGCATGGCCAGGGCGCGATCCCAGTCCCCGGCTGCGGCGGCGATCCAGGCCTGGACATAGAAACCGGCGCGGTCGTGCGGCTCGCCCACAGGGGCGGCGATCAACAGGGCGTTGGCGCGGCGCGCGTCGCCCCCGGCATAGGCCTGCACCGCCTGCACCAGCCGCCCGGCCTGAACGATAACCGGGGAGACCTCGGGATCGGTCGGGGCGATGCGCCCCGCCTCGTTCAGGTCGCCCGCCAGAAGGGCGGCGGTGAAGGCCTGCTCGCGCACACGCGGCTGCTCGGGCGTCAGGGCGTAGACGCGGGCCAGGTAATCGGCGCCGGTCGCGCTCTCGCCGCTGGTCAGGGCGTTGCGGCCCGCCAGGTAAAGGCCGAAGGCGCTGTTTCGATGGGCGTCCAGCGGGATCGGCGACCATTCGGCGGGAATGGGCGTGACCTTGGGTTCTTCGGGCGTTTCCGGTTCATCGGCGATGATGATGTGCGGAACCGGGTCGCCGTTGGGCTCGGAGTGCGTCTCTACATCCTGGGAGGGGGCGTCCTGCGACGCGGCGTCGGGCGCGGGTTCGGGCGCCGCCTCCTGCGCCAGGGCGGGCGCGGCCAGCGACAGCGCAAGGGCGGAAGCCGCCAGGAACAGGACAGGGCGAGAAGAGACGAAACGCATGGCCGGACCCTTCACGCTTTCCCCTGCGCCCGCAAGAGTCTGAAAGCGCAAATCCCTCTCCTGTTGGGAGAGGGCTTGAGCCTCCAAGAGCCGAAGGCGATTGGAACAGGCGAAAGGGTGAGGGTTCGCGGGCCAAGTCGGCCGAAGGCCATGGCGTAACGGCTAACGCCGACTGAAACCTTAGCCCCTCACCCTTTCGCGCAAGAACGATCGCTGCGCTCTCGTGCGCTCAAGCCCTCTCCCGCCGGGAGAGGGATGTCAGCTTACATGTTCGGATAGTTCGGGCCGCCGCCGCCCTCCGGCGTGGTCCAGACGATGTTCTGCGACGGGTCCTTGATGTCGCAGGTTTTGCAGTGGACGCAGTTCTGGGCGTTGATGACGAAGCGCGGATCGGCGCGGTTCGCCTCGTCGGCATAGACGACTTCGTACACGCCCGCCGGGCAATACAGCCGCGCGGGCTCGCCGTATTTGGGCAGGTTGACGTTGATCGGCACCGACGGGTCCAGCAGCTTCAGGTGGGCAGGCTGGTCCTCGGCGTGGTTGGTGTTGGAGATGAAGACGCTCGACAGCTTGTCGAACGACAGCTTTCCGTCCGGCTTGGGATAGGCGATCGGCTTGTGCATCGCCGCCGGCTCGGTCGAAGCGGCGTCGGTCTTGCCGTGCTTCATCGTGCCGAAGAAGGAGAAGCCGCCGGTCAGGTGGTTGACCCACAGGTCGAACATGCCGACCGCCCCGCCCATCATCGTGCCCAGCTTGGACAGCAGGGGCTTGGCGTTGCGGACGACCTTCAGCTCTTTGTAAACCCACGACGACTTGTAGGCCGCTTCATAGGCCTCGAGCACATCGCCCGAACGGCCGGCGATCACGGCGTCATAGGCGGCGTCGGCGGCCAGCATGCCGGTCTTCATGGCGTTGTGGCTGCCCTTGATGCGCGGCACGTTCACGAAGCCCGCCGAACAGCCGATCAGGGCGCCGCCGGGGAAGGCCAGCTTGGGCACCGACTGGAAGCCGCCCTCGGTGATGGCGCGGGCGCCGTAGGAGATGCGCGTGCCGCCCTCCAGATGTTCGGCGATCGAGGGGTGGTGCTTGAACTGCTGGAACTCGTCGAACGGCGACAGGAAGGGGTTCTTGTAGTTCAAGTGCACGACGAAGCCGACGGACACGTAGCGGTCGCCGAAGTGGTACAGGAACGAGCCGCCGCCCGTCTTGTCGTCCAGCGGCCAGCCGGTCGTGTGCTGGACCAGACCGGGCTGGTGCTTCTCGGCCGGGATCTGCCACAGTTCCTTCAGGCCGATGCCGAACTTCTGGGGATCCGCGGCGTCGCACAGGTTGTGGCGGGCCATGATGGTCTTGGCCAGCGAGCCGCGCACGCCCTCGGCGATGAAGACGTATTTGCCGTGCAGTTCGAGACCGGGCTGGAAGTCGCCGGTCGGCTTGCCCTCGCGGTCGATGCCGAAGACGCCCGCGACGACGCCCTTCACCCGGCCGGTCTCTTCGTCCCAGACCACATGGCTGGCGGCCATGCCGGGGTAGACCTCAACGCCCAGCGCCTCGGCTTGTTCGGCCAGCCAGCGCGCGACATTGCCCAGCGAGGCGATGTAGCAGCCGTCGTTGTGCATGAAGGGCGGCAGGGCGAACATCGGCAGCGACGCCTGCCCCTGCGGCCCCAGGACGAGGAACTTGTCCTTGGTCACCGGCGTCTCGAGCGGGGCGCCGCGTTCCTTCCAGTCGGGGAAGAGTTCGTTCAGCGCCTTGGGATCGATCACCGCGCCCGACAGGACATGGCCGCCGATCTCGGCCGACTTCTCCAGCACGGCGACGGAGATCTCCTTGCCGTCCTTCTCGGCCCGCTGCTTCAGGCGGATGGCGGCGGACAGGCCGGCGGGGCCGCCGCCGACGATGACGACGTCATACTCCATGACCTCGCGCTCGGCGCCGACCAGGGCCTCCAGCGGGGGCAGGTTGTCGATGACGGCTTCCTGCCATGCGTTCTTGGCGCCGCCTTCGATCATTTCCTCGGCCATGTCCCCTCAATCCTCATTGTCGTCGTGGTTATTCGCCTTATCGGGAGGTGACGCGGGGGCGGTCAAGGCCTATTGCCTAGGGTCCTATGAACGCCTCCTCCCTCGACATGGCCGCCGCAGAGGCCCTGTTCGCCTTCTGGCGCGACGCGGGCGTTGACGCCTGCTTCGAGGACGAGCCGGTCGACCGGACGATCTTTGTCGCCCCGGTCGCGGCCAAGGGACCGGCCACGATCACGCCCCTGCGTGCGCCCGGCGCGGCGCCGTCCCTCGACGAAGCCGCAGCGGAGGCCCGCCGTCTGGCGGCGGGCGCGGCGACGCTGGACGAACTGGCTGAAGCCATCGCGGCCTTCGAGGGCTGCCCCCTGCGCGCCATGGGCGCCCGTCAGGCCGTATTTGCGCGCGGCAATCCGCAAGGCTCGCTGATGATCATCGGCGAAGGCCCCGGCGCCGAGGAAGACGTGCGCGGCCAGCCCTTCGTCGGGCAGGCCGGACAGCTTCTGGACCGCATCCTGACGGCGGCGGGGCTGTTGGACGAGACCTTCATCACCAACACCGTCTTCTGGAAGACGCCGGGAAACCGCGCGCCGACGCCCCAGGAACAGGCCGCCTGCGCGCCCTTCGTCGAGCGCGCCGCGACCCTGCTCAAGCCCAAGGCGGTGCTGCTGGTCGGGGCGTCGGCGGCCAAGGCTGTGCTGAAGACCGACGACGGCATCATGCGGATCCGCGGCCAGCGGCGCGAATGGCGGCTGTCCGAGGGCGGAACCGCCGCGCCCGCCATCGCCACCCTCCATCCCGCCTTCCTGTTGCGCCAACCCCAGGCTAAGGGTCTGGTTTGGAAGGACATTCTCGATTTGTCCGTCCGTCTGCGAAGCGAAGTGGTTGAGCCGGGCGCCTGATTCAGGCATCCTGCCGTCTTGGAGACCAGTCCGCAGAGCGTCGTAGAATCCCGAATCGAGACGGGGCCGACGCCGACGAAGGGGGCCGCCGCGTCATGTATTCTTTCCGCCGGACGCGTCGCGCGTCTCTGTTCGCCTTCGCCCTGTGCGCCCTAGCTGGGGGCGTCGCCCAGGCCGAGGATGCTGACTCCTCCCGCCCCTATGTGGCGACGGCCGCTGTCGCCGAGGCCTCGCCTACGGCGCTGAGCAGCGAGGACCGCCTTAGCTACACCACCGCCTTCGACGCCCTGCGGCGCGGCGATCTGGAGCTGGCCCGCAACTCGGCGCGTCAGGCCAAGGACCGCGTCCTTCTGGGCCAGGTCGAGTTCGAACGCCTGTTCCACCCCAGCCACGTCGCCGCCTATGAGGAGCTGTCGGCCTGGCTGGAGACCTATTCCGACCTGCCGATGGCCGACCGGGTCTATACCCTGGCCATGCGGCGCCTGCCCGACGGCGCGCCCGAGCCCAAGCGTCCAGGCGGCCTGCTGTCCCGCACCTGGGCCAGCCTGACCAGCCCCGGCGACGGCGGGGTGAATGATCCGGCCAAGGCCGCGCGCGTGGCCCTGAACAACGATGATCTGGCCGGCGCCTATGACATGGGCCAGCAGATCGGCGACTGGTGGACGGCCGGGCTGGCCGCCTGGCGGATGGACCGGCACGCCGAGGCCTTCCGCGCCTTTGAACACGTAGCCCAGGACCCGACCGAGGATCCGTGGGTGCGCTCGGGCGGCGCCTTCTGGGCGGCGCGGGCGGCGGCCCAGTCGGGCCGTCAGGAGCGCGTGGTCGAATACCTGCGCCAGGCCGCGCGCTGGCCGGCCACCTTCTACGGCCAGATCGCCCTGCATCAGCTGGGCGAAGAGCCGGTGATCGAGAACTTGGGGCCGCGCTCCTATGAGGCGACGCTGCAGCGCGCCGCCTTGGCGCCCGAGCCGATCGGCGTCGACACGCGCGCGCTCAACGCCTTCATCCAGTCGGACGAGGACGCTCGCCGCACCGTGGCCCTGTACGAAGTCGGGCGACGCAGCGACGCCGAACTGGCCGCCCGCAACGGCCTGCGCGCCGCCAGCGGCGACACCGCGGCGCGCCCGATGTGGGCCGGGATCTATCGCCTGGTTTCCTCAGGCCGCGCCGCCCAGTCCGAGGCCAGCCGCATCGACGCCCTCCACTACCCGATGCCCGAACTGCAGCCGATCGGCGGCTTCACCATCGAGAAGGCCCTCGTCTACGCCATCGCGCGCAAGGAGACGGGCTTTGACGCCAACGCCCGCTCGGGCGCCGGCGCCTATGGGCTGATGCAGGTCATGCCGACCACCGCCGCCCACATGACCGGAGACCAGGGCTATGTCCGCACGCCCCAGCGCCTGCTGGACCCGGCGGTGAACATGAAGCTGGGCCAGGACTATGTGAACCGCCTGTTCCAGATCGAGTCCTTCCAGGGCGACCTGCTGAAGGCGGTGGCCTCCTACAACGCCGGGCCGGGACCGATGCTGGCGGCGATCCGCAAACTGGGCGCCGACGCCGATCCCCTGCTGCTGATCGAGAGCATCGACGTGCCTCAGGCCCGCGAATACGTCGAGAAGGTCGTCGCGGCCTATTGGATCTATCAGCGGATGATGGGCGGGCCGGTCAAGACGCTGGAGGCCCTGGCCTCGGGCGCGCGCGCCGTACCGATCCGCCTCGACTACGTCCCGCCCGCCCCGGCGCCGCTGCAGGTGGCCGAGGCCGTGCTGGGCGGCGGCTCGCGCTAGGCCAGCCTGGGGCGCGGCCGCGGGCCGTCACTGGCTGGAGGCGAGCTTCAGCACCACCAGGCCGCTGACGATCAGCACGGCGCCGAAGACGCGCAGGGGCGTGATCGGCTCGCCCAGCACGGCGATGCCGACGACGAAGGCGCCCACAGCGCCGATGCCGGTCCAGATCACATAGGCGGTGCCCAGCGGCAGGGACTTCATCGCCAGCGACAACAGGCCGAAGCTGACGATCATGAAGCCGATGGTGCCAACGGTCGCCCACGGCTTGGTGAAGCCTTCCGACATCTTCATCAGGAAGGCCCAGACGATCTCGAACAGACCGGCGAGCAGAAGGAAAATCCAGGCCATGACAGTCTCCCTTGCATGGCGTGCCGGGTCGTCCCGGCGTCATGCCCATAATGGGAGAGGTCGTCCTCTGAGCGCGCTGTATCTGGGACAGGGCCCCCGCCAGTCAAGATTTCCGCGCCGAGGAATGCCGATCCGCGCGGAAGTGATGCTCAAAAGCCGCCACTTCCGCCCGGCCAACCTTGACTCCCGGCCCCTCGCGAACGACACGACGCGTCCATGATCACGCGCTATTCCCGCCCCGACGCCGTCGCCATCTGGTCGCAAGAGACCAAGTACAAGATCTGGTTCGAGATCGAGGCCCACGCCGCCACGAAGATGGCCGAGTTGGGCGTCATTCCGACCGAGGCCGCGCAGGCCATCTGGGCCAAGGGCAAGGACGCGACCTTCGACGCCGACCGCATCGATGAGATCGAAAGCGTCACCAAGCACGACGTCATCGCCTTCCTGACGCACGTGGCCGAGATCGTCGGCGACGAGGCCCGCTTCCTGCACCAGGGCATGACCTCCTCGGACGTGCTGGACACCTGCTTCGCGGTGCAGCTGGCGCGCTCGACCGACCTGCTGCTGGGCGGCATCGACCGAGTTCTCGCCGCGCTGGAAAAGCGCGCCAAGGAGCACAAATACACTCCGACCGTAGGTCGTTCGCACGGCATCCACGCCGAGCCGGTGACCTTCGGCCTGAAGCTGGCCGGCTATCACGCCGAGTTCCAGCGCGCCAAGCGCCGCCTGATCACCGCCCGTGAAGAGATCGCCACCTGCGCCATCTCGGGCGCCGTCGGCACCTTCGCCAACGTCGATCCGGCGGTTGAGCAATACGTCGCCGACCAGATGGGCCTCAGCGTCGAGCCGGTCTCGACCCAGGTCATCCCGCGCGATCGCCACGCCGCCTATTTCGCCGCCCTGGGCGTCGTCGCCTCCTCGGTCGAGCGCCTGGCCGTGGAAATCCGCCACCTGCAGCGCACCGAAGTCCTCGAAGCCGAGGAGTTCTTCGACAAGGGCCAGAAGGGCTCGTCGGCCATGCCGCACAAGCGCAACCCGATCCTGACCGAGAACCTGACCGGCCTGGCCCGTCTGGTCCGCTCGGCCGTGACCCCGGCGATGGAGAACGTCGCCCTGTGGCACGAGCGGGACATCAGCCACTCCTCGGTCGAGCGCGGCATCGGCCCGGACGCCACCATCCACCTGGACTTCGCCCTGCACCGTCTGGCGGGCGTGATCGAGCGCCTGAACGTCTACCCTGAGAACATGCAGAAGAACCTCGACCGCCTGGGCGGCCTGGTCTTCTCGCAACGGGTCATGCTGGCCCTGACGCAGGCGGGCGTGTCGCGCGAAGACGCCTATGCGGCGGTTCAGGAGAACGCCATGAAGGTCTGGCGCGGCGAAGGCGTCTTCATCGACTTCCTGAAGGCCGACCCGCGCGTCACCCTGCCCCACGACGAGCTCGAGGCCCTGTTCGACCTCGGCTACCACACCAAGAACGTGGACGTGATCTTCGCTCGGGTGTTCGGCGAGGCCTGAGCCTTTGTATGGAAAGCCAAGGGCCGCATCACGGCCCTTGGCCCCGGCGCTCCGCCTGCCCTATGAGGGAATATCGGCGTGATCCCACGCCCCGGAGCGCCCGCACGATGTCCCAGCCGCCCCTTCGCCTGAACCCCGCCCTCGACGCTCAGAAATATGCGGACGTCTATGCGCGCGACGGGCTGGTGCAGATTCCCGACGTGTTCGAGAAACCGACGGCGGAACTGATCAGCGAGATCATGGAGACCTCCCTGCCCTGGTCCCTGAGCTTCTCGGGCGAGGACGGGCGGCCGGTCAAAATCCTGATGGAGGCCCTGCAAGGCGCGGCGGGGGACCTCAGGGAACAGGTCGCCGCCCTGATCCAGCGCAGCGGCAAGCAGTACGGCTTCATCTATTTCAACTTCGGCATGGTGTCCGCCTACAACAGCGGCGAACCGCGCGCCAACCATCCGATGCACCCGGTGACCGGCTTCCTGATGGGCGAGGAATTCGCCGCCTTCGGCCGTCAGCTGACCGGGTTCCGGCGCGACCGGTGAGCACGGCCCGCCGGGTCGGCTTTGCGCCCGTCGTTGACGAGCGCACATGCGTCCTGATCCTCGGCAGCCTGCCGGGCGACGCCTCGCTGAGCGCGGGTCAATACTACGCTCACCCGCGCAACGCCTTCTGGCGGCTGATGGAGGCCTTGCTCGGCGCGCCGCTGGCCGCCCTGCCCTACCCGGCGCGGCTGGAGGCGCTCCTGGCGCATGGCGTCGGCCTATGGGACGTGATCGCCTCGGCCGAGCGTCGCGGCAGTCTGGACGCCGCCATCCGCAATCCCGAAGCCGCCGATCTGATCGACTTGACGGCGCGTCTTCCGGCCTTGCACGCGGTCGCCTTCAATGGCGGAACGGCGGCGCGCGCGGGGCGGCGCATCCTGGAGGGCGCGACCACAGCCGCCCTGCTCGACCTGCCGTCATCCAGCCCCGCCCACGCGCGGCCCTTCGAGAAAAAACTGGCGCAGTGGTCCACTTTGAGCCCTTATCTGGCCGCTGGGCGCACATGATCGGCGCGGGCCGTTCACGTGTCGCGCCGGAAAATTTGATCGCCACCGCATCCTTTTGGGGTTCTGAGTCGTAATCCTTCCCGACACGGGCGCCGCCCGTTCATCGAAGGAGAGAAGCCATGATGACCCATCGCACCGCCGCGCTCGCGGCCGTTTCGAGCTTCGCCCTGCTGGCGCTGGCCGCCTGCGGCCAGAACGAAGCCAAGCAGGAGCCAGCCCCCGTCGAGGTGGCGCCGCCGCCCATGACCTCCGCCGCAACCGAGCCGATGGCCGGCGGCGCAGCGATGAACCCGTCAGACAATCTGGTCGCCAACGCCTCCAAGGCGCCGAACCTGACCACCCTGGTCAGCGCGATCCAGGCCGCCGGTCTGGCCGAGCGCCTGCAGGGTCCCGGCCCCTTCACTGTCTTCGCCCCCGACAACGCCGCCTTCGAGAAGATTCCCGCCGCGACGCGCGAGGGTCTGATGCAGCCGGCGCAGAAGGCCGCCCTGACCAAGATTCTGACCTACCACGTCGTGCCCGGCCGCCTGACCGCCGCGGACCTCGCCGCCCAGGCTCAAGCCAACGGCGGGACGGCCACCCTGACCACCGTTCAGGGCGAGAAGCTGACGGCCAAGGACATGGGCGGCGGCAAGTGGGAGCTGACCGACGCCAAGGGCGGCAAGGCCATGGTCACCCAGGCCGACATGGCTCAGTCCAACGGCGTGGTGCATGTCATCGACACGGTGCTGATGCCGAAATAACCGGCGAGCGCATCGCTCAAAAGCAAAAGGCCGCTGCCGATCGCCGGCAGCGGCCTTATGTTTTGGTCAGCCTCCGAGGATGAGGCCGCCGTCTTGAAATCCCCGTCAGGAACTCAGCCGCCAAGCCCCCCGGGCTGATCCAGCGGCTTATTCGCCGGCGCGGATCTGTTCGCGGGCGATCGAGGCCAGTTCGTCCATCTTGGAGCGCAGCTCGCCCTCGGAGACGGTCAGGCCCGAGCCCTTGAAGTCGCCGGCGACCTTGCGGAAGACGTCTTCCTCGCCCGGCTGCTCGAAGTCCGCGCGGACCACGGCGGCGGCGTATTGCTCGGCGCTTTCCGGCGACAGGCCCATCTTCTCGGCCGCCCACAGGCCCAGCATCTTGTTGCGACGCGCGATGGCCTTGAATTCCTGTTCCTGATCGAGGGCGTATTTGGCCTCGAAGGCCTGTTCCCGATCGTCGAAGGTCGTCATGCGCGTCGTAACTCCAGCCGCGGACCAAGTCTTGTCCGCAAACGGCTCTATGGCCCCCGCCGCGACCGAACGCAACTGGGCTTCCGTGGCGACGCTGACGTAAGGGCGCTTCAGGATATTTGTGTCACAGACGCCCTTCGGCTAAAGGGCGCGTGGCTCTGTCATAGCCGCCGTCGATTCAGGACCGCGCCGCCCCGACCTTCGGGCCGCGCGTTTTTCGTTTTGCGGTCATCTGTTTTTCTTCCCGTTCGGGACCCGATGATGAACACCAAGCGCAAGAAGCTCTACGAGGGCAAGGCCAAGATCCTGTACGAGGGACCTGAGCCCGGCACGCTGATCCAATACTTCAAGGACGACGCGACCGCCTTCAACGCCCAGAAGAAGGCGACGCTTGAGGGCAAGGGCGTCATCAACAACCGCATCAGCGAATTCATCATGTCGCGCCTGAACTCGATCGGCGTGACCAACCACTTCATCAAGCGCCTGAACCTGCGCGAGCAGCTGATCCGCGAAGTCGAGATCATTCCGCTGGAAGTGGTCTGCCGCAACGTCGTCGCCGGCTCTCTGGCCCAGCGCCTGGGTCAGGAAGAGGGCACGCCCCTGCCCCGTTCGATCATCGAGTTCTACTACAAGAAAGATGAGCTGAACGACCCGATGGTGACCGAAGAGCACATCACGGCGTTCAACTGGGCCTCGACCCAGGAGCTGGACGACATTCTGGCCATGACGGTGCGGGTGAACGACTATCTGTGCGGCATGTTCGGCGCCGTCGGCATCACCCTGGTGGACTTCAAGATCGAGTTCGGCCGCGTGTGGGAGAACGACTTCAGCCGCGTCATCCTGGCCGACGAGATCAGCCCCGACTCGTGCCGCCTGTGGGATACCACCACGGGCGAGAAGCTGGACAAGGACCGCTTCCGCCGCGACATGGGCGACGTCATCGAAAGCTACACCGAGGTGGCCCGCCGCCTCGGCATCATGAAGGACATGCCGACCGTGATTCAGGGAGGGCTGCATTAATGGCCAAGGTTAAAGTTCACGTCTTCCTCAAGCCCGGCGTTCTGGACGTGCAGGGCAAGGCCGTCGAAGGCGCCCTGCAGGGTCTGGGCTGGAGCGGCGTCGCCAACGCCCGCGTCGGCAAGCTGATCGAGTTCGACCTCGACGACGCCGTCGCCGACAAGGAGGCCGAGGTGAAGCGCATGTGCGACACCCTGCTGGCCAACACGGTCATCGAAAGCTACCGGATCGAAATCGCCTGAGGCGGTAAGAGATCAGACGATCAAGGCCGCCCGAAAGGGCGGCCTTTTTCATTTCCTCCCCATGCAATGGGGAGGTGGCGCGGAGGCGCAGCCGACGTGACGGAGGGGCCGCTTGGTTCCGCTGTTGTAAAGCCCCTCCACCGCTACGCGGTCCCCCTCCCCATTACATGTGGAGGAAAGCTCCCTACCCGCACAGATAATCCCGGCTCAGCGGCACGGCCGTCTGCTTCTTGGACAGCTGCAGCTGGAACACCATGTGGCCCAGTTCGCGGAAGGCGACTTCGCTGCAGGCCAGGTAGAACTCCCACATCCGGCAAAAGCGCTCGTCATACATGGCCAGGGCCTCGCCGCGCCGGGCCAGGAACCGCTCGCGCCAATGCAGCAGCGTCTCGGCGTAGTGCAGGCGCAGGATCTCCATATCCGTGACCCACAGGCCCGCCTGCTCGATGGCGGGCAGCACCTCGGACAGGGCCGGGATATAGCCGCCGGGGAAGATGTATTTGCGAATCCACGGCTGGGTGCGGTTGGGCGGCGAGTTGCGGCCGATGGCGTGGATCACCGCCACCCCGTCGTCGTCCAGCAGGCGGGCGACGGTGTCGAAATACTCCTGATAGTTCGGCGCCCCGACGTGCTCGAACATGCCGACCGAGATGATGCGATCGAAGGTCTGGTCGAGGTCGCGATAGTCTTGAAGGCGGAAATCGGCCCGATCGGCGACGCCCAGGGCCGCCGCCCGCTCATTGGCCGTGCGGTGCTGTTCGGTGGACAAGGTGACGCCCGTCACGCGCGCGCCGCGCTCGACCATCGACAGGCCCAGCCCGCCCCATCCGGCGCCGATGTCCAGGGCGGCATGGCCCGGCTCCAGCAACAGCTTGTCGATCAGGCGGCGCTTCTTGGCCGCCTGCGCCTCTTCCAGAGTGGCGTCCGGCGTCTCGAAGAAGGCGCAGGAGTATTGCAGGTCCTCGTCCAGAAACAGGCGATAGAAGTCGACCGTCAGATCATAGTGGTGGTGGACGTTGCTGCGCGCGTGCAGGCGGTCGTTGGCCTGCTCCGCCCCGCGACGAATTCGCTGGAGCCAACTCAGTTTCGGCGAGCGCTGCCGCAAGGCTAGTTGCGAACTGGTCAGTCGCAGGAAGTCATAGATGCTCCCGCCCTCGATGCTGAACGTCCCGTCCATGAAGCACTCGCCCAAGGCCAGGTCGGGGTTGGCGGCGATGGCGACCGCCGCCTTCATGTCCGCCAACACGGCCGTGAGCTCCGGTTCGCCCGGCCCCGCCGTCAGCTCTCGGCCGTCCGGAAGCCGCACCCGGATCGCCCGCGTCTGAAAGGTTCGGTCCAACAGGGCTTGCAGCATCCCGTTCCTCCGCTCATCAAGACAGCTTGACTTAAGCTGGGGACAGAATGTCGCGCGGCAACGCCCGTGGCGAGTCTTCCGTTAGCCTAGAGATCGAATCCGCCGCCAAGGGAGAGGGCCGCCATGAGCTTCACCGTCACTTCGACCGATTTTTCCGACGGAGGCGTCCTGCCCGACGCCCAGGTCAAGGCGATCGGAAACACCTCCCCGCAACTGTCGTGGTCGGGCGCGCCGGAAGGGACCAAGAGCTTCGCCGTCACCTGTTACGACCCCGACGCCCCCACCGGCTCGGGTTTCTGGCACTGGACGGTCGCCAACATCCCCGCACACGTCCGTGAGCTGGCCGCCGGCGCGGGCGCCGTGGGCGGCGCCGATCTGCCCAAGGGCGCCGTGCAGGGCCGCACGGATTATGGCGAGGCGGGCTTCGGCGGCGCCGCCCCGCCCCCCGGCCACGGCCCGCACCGCTACATCTTCACCGTCTTCGCGGTCGACGTGGAGCGTCTGGACGTGACCGAGGACAACTCGGGCGCTGTCTTCGGCTTCAACCTGCATTTCCACACCCTGGCCAAGGCGTCGATCACGGCGACCTACGAGAACCGGGGCTAAGGCTCGGCGGCCGACATGCATCAAGCGCGACTTTCGGCCATGCCCGACCTGCTGCGGCGGCTGCTGGACCAGCCCCTGCGCCCCCTGACGCGGGCGCGCCTGCCGGATCGCGACGCTCTCTATTTATTTTATCACGGCGAGGAGCCCGTCCTGGTCGGCAGCCCCCCGCATGTGGACGAGGTCCGCACCCTGGCGCCGTCCGTGCGGCTGGCGCAGACGGTCTCGGCGCGCGGCCTGGGGACGCCCGACGTATCGACGCGCGCCGTCCCGCCGCCGCCCGTGGCCGCGCGATGGCTACGACTGGGCGACGAGGAGGATCGCGTCCTGCTGGAGCTGTACGCCGCGCAGTCCCTGGGCCTGTCGGTGTCTCATCCGCGCATCAAGGCCGGCCTGGCGGGTTGACGACGAACGCGTGACGGGCGTGGGACCGGAGGCGCGCCCTGGGTCTTCGCCGTGTTTGGCCCGGGCATGATGGCGGGCAATCTGGGCGCCTGGGCCGCTGACCACTTCGGCGTGGTGGTGCTGATCGGCAGGGGCGGCGGTGGGGCTGGACCCTCGACCAGCTGGGTCGGGCGGCGCTGCCGCTGGGCGGTTTTGCGGTCTGGCTCATCGCCTAGCTGACCGGGCGCGGCAGAACATCGTGATCATAACCGCTCATCAAGCGTTGCCATAAGCAATGAAGAGTGCTTTTTCCCAGACTGCGAGAAACCAGCGTTTCTTGCACAGAGGGGAAGGCTCAATCATGAATATTACGCCAGTCGCCGGGCGCGTGCGACGCGTGCTTCTCGGCGCCGTCGTTGCGATGGGGTTGGCCGGTCCGGCGTTTGCTCAGACCTTGTATGTCGCCAACGCCGGCTCCAACACGGTTTCGATCATTCGTCCCAATGAGGGGAACTCGATCCATACCGTCGCCGTCGGGGCCAACCCCCAGGGCATAGCCATCTCGCCCAATGGCGCTCGCGCCTACGCCGCAAACGCCGGCAGCGGCACTGTTTCAGTCATCGACACCGCCAGCCACGCCCTGGTGCACACCATTTCCGTCGAAACCACGCCCTATAGCGTGGCGGTATCGCCCAACGGCGCCCGCGCCTACAGCGCCAACTTCGGCTCGGACACCGTCTCGGTCATCGACACGGCCAGCAATGCCGTCGTCGCCACTGTGATGGTCGAAGACGGCCCCATCAGCGTGGCCGTTTCGCCTGACAACGCCTTTGTTTACGCCGTCAACTTCAACAGCAGCACCGTCTCCGTCATCCGGACGAGCGACCACGAGGTCGTCCGGACTGTGCCGGTCGGGCCGTCCGCCTACAACGTCGCCTTCTCCAGTGACGGAAGCTTCGCCTACGTCGCCAACGCCATGGACGGCAAATTGACCAAAATCAGAACAAGCGACCATTCGGCGATGGGCGACTATCCAGTCGGAATGAGCCCCCACGCCTCGGCGGTCCATCCCAACGGGAACTCCGTCCATGTCGTCCAATACGGCTCCGCTTCTGTCGGCAGCTACGACACCACAAACCTTGCGCCGATAGCCACTGCCAATGTCGGGACGAACCCTCACTCGCTGGCTTTTTCCAGCGATGGATCGCGGCTCTACGTCGCCAACTACGGCGCCCCTGGCGGCGGGATTCCCGGAACGGTGTCGGTCATCAATACGGCCACGAACACCGTGGTCGACACCATCACGGTCGGCGTCAATCCTTCCAGCATCGCGGTAGGCCCCACGACCACCTCGACCCCCGCCGCCGTCCCGACCCTGACGGAGTGGGCCATGATCCTGCTGGCCATGGCGCTGGCGGGCTTTGCGGCCCTGACGCTGCAGCGCCGTCGCCAGACAGCCTGAGCCGGGCGTTCGCTCTGACAGGAAAGGCCGCCCCGCCGTGGGCGGCCTTTTCATTTTGCGGCCCCGCCTGACATTCCTCGCGAAGGGTGCTAGGAGGCCCGGCCATGAGCGCAGCCGTCATTGTTTTCCCCGGTTCCAACTGCGATCGCGACTGCAAGGTCGCCGTCGAACGTTCCACTGGCGAACAGGTCCAGATGGTCTGGCACGCCGAGACCGAACTGCCCAAGGGCCTCGACCTGATCGTCCTGCCGGGCGGCTTCTCCTACGGCGACTATCTGCGCTGCGGCGCGATGGCGGCCCAAGCCCCGATCATGCAGGCGGTCAAGAAGGCCGCCGACGACGGCGTCACCGTGGTCGGCATCTGCAACGGCTTCCAGGTCCTGTGCGAAGCCGGGATGCTGCCGGGCGCCCTGATGCGCAACAGCAGCCTGAAATACATCTGCAAGCCGATCAGCATCACCGTCGCCAACGGCCAGACCCGCTTCACCTCGGGCTATCAGGGCCAGCGCGAAATCGTCATGACCCAGGGCAACGCCGACGGGAACTACTACGCCGACGAAGAGACGCTGAAACGCATCGAGGGCGAGGGCCAGGTCGTCTTCCGCTACGTCGACAACCCCAACGGCTCGGTCGGCGACATCGCCGGCCTGCAGAACGAGCGCGGCAATGTGCTGGGGATGATGCCTCACCCGGACCGTGCGTTCGAAGCCGAACTGGGCAGCGCCGACGGCGCCATCCTGTTCCAGAGCATCTACGCGGCGGTTTAAGGCTCCTTGCGATCCAGGACGCTGGTGCTGCGGCCAGCGTCGCCGACCTCGACCTCTTCCTCGACCGGTTCGCCGTCCTCATCGGTCGCGCGCTCCAGGGTGCCCTCGGCCCCGGACTCGTGGATGGCGGCCAGTTCGCGGGTGCCGACGCCCAGGCCCTGTTCGAGGGCGCGGTTGGTCTCGACCTCCTCTTCAAGCGTCTGCTCGATGGGTTCCGGCTTGTTTGGGTCAGGCATGACGACCTCCTTCTCAATGACCTGAAAGCAAGGCGGGAAGGCGGGCGGCGGTTCCATCGTGGCCCGATGAACCTTCTGGGCCCCGGCGCGTAGTTAAGGCGAAGCTGAGCCGGAGAGACGCATGATCGCCATCGAACGCCCCACCCCCGCCCAGCGGACCCGCCGCCTCGCTGTCCTGGCCGCCGCCGTCTTCGCCGTCATCGTGCCCGTTGTGCAGGCCTTGGGCGGTTTCGGCCTGAGCCAGGCCGAGTTCGCCGCCGACGGCAACCAGACGCTGCGGGTGGCCGGATACGCCTTTTCGATCTGGAGCCTGATTTATCTGGGAATCCTGATCTACGCCGGTCGTCAGGCCCTGCCGCAGACAGGCGAGAGCGTCCTGATCAACCGCATGGGCTGGCCGTCGGCCGTGGCCTTCTTCGGCATCGGCTTCTGGATCGTCATGGCGGCGATGAACCTGAAGGCCGCCAGCGTTCTGGTCATCTTCGCCGCGCTGCTGGCCCTGCTGCTGCCGATGCTGGCCAGCGCGCGCGCCATTCGGGCGACCGGGGCGATGGAGCGGGACCGCTGGTTCGTGATCTGGCCGCTGGCGGCGCTGGCCGGGTGGCTGACGGTCGCGGCGCCGCTGAACCTGATCACCGTGGCCACGGCGTTCGACGCCCTGCCCGCCGCTCTGTCGCCGACCGGGTGGGCCGTGGCGGCCGTGGTCGTCACCACCCTGGTCGGGATCGGCGTGACCTGGGCGCTGCGGACGATGGCCTATCCCCTGCCCATCGCCTGGGGTCTGGTCGGGGCCTTTGTGGCCGAGCAGGAGATCAAGCCGGTGCTGGCCTTCACCGCCCTGGCGGCGGCCTTCGTGCTGGTGGTGGCGGGGGTCATTGTCACCTTTGGTCTGAGACGCGGCGTCGAACGCCGGTGACGGGCTGACAGACGCCTCGGAGAGGGCTAGAAGGCCCGCCCATGAGCGCGCCCCAAAAAACCATCGCCCAATTGGCCGAAGAGTACGGCCTCGCCCCCAATGAATATCAGGTCCTGCTGGACCGGCTGGGCCGCGAGCCCAACCAGGTCGAGCTGGGCGTCTTCTCGGTCATGTGGTCCGAGCACTGCTCCTATAAGTCGTCCAAAAACCAGCTGATGAAGTTCCCGGTCACCGGACCGCGCGTCATCTGCGGCCCCGGCGAGAACGCCGGCGTGATCGACATCGACGACGGCGACGCCTGCATCTTTAAGATGGAGAGCCACAACCACCCCTCCTACATCGAGCCCTATCAGGGCGCGGCGACGGGCGTGGGCGGCATCATGCGCGACGTCTTCACCATGGGCGCGCGCCCGGTGGCGCTGCTGAACGCCCTTCGCTTCGGCGAACCGGGCCATGAGAAAACCAAACGCCTGGTCAAGGGCGTGGTCTCAGGCATCGGCGGCTATGGCAACTGCGTCGGCGTGCCGACGGTCGCGGGCGAGACGAACTTCCACAAGGGCTACAACGGCAACATCCTGGTCAACGCCATGTGCGTCGGCCTGGCCCGCGCTGACGAGATCTATTATTCGGCCGCGCCGGAAGCGGGCCACGACGTGGTCTATTTCGGCTCCAAGACCGGCCGCGACGGCATCCACGGCGCCACCATGTCCTCGGCCGAGTTCGACGACGAGTCGGACGCTAAACGCCCGACGGTGCAGGTCGGCGACCCCTTCGCCGAGAAGCTGCTGATCGAAGCTACGCTGGAGCTGATGGCCTCGGGCGCCGTGGCCGCCATTCAGGACATGGGCGCGGCGGGTCTGACCTCTTCGTCCGTCGAGATGGCGGGCAAGGGCGGCGTCGGCGTCGAGCTGGACCTCGACAAGGTGCCCCAGCGCGAAACCGGCATGACCGCCTATGAGATGATGCTGTCGGAAAGCCAGGAGCGCATGCTGGCGGTCCTGAAGCCGGGCTTCGAGGACGTCGGCTACCGCATCTTCCAGAAGTGGGGCCTGGACTTCGCCGTCATCGGCAAGACCACCGACACCGGCCATCTGGTGCTGAAGCATCACGGCGAGATCGTCTGCGACGTGCCGCTGGCCCCGCTGTTCGACGACGCGCCCCTGTATGACCGTCCGTGGGTCCAGCCCGAGCTGCAACCGCGCCTCGATCCGGGCGAAGTGCCCGCGCCGGACAGCTGGAACGACGCGGTGCTGAAGGTCATCGCCTGCCCCGACATGGCGTCCAAGCGCTGGATCTGGGAGCAGTACGACCGCCACGTCATGGCCGACACGCTGCAGGACAGCTCGACCGGCGCCGACGCGGGCGTGATCCGCGTCCACGGCACGGAAAAGGGTCTGGCCGTGACCAGCGACTGCACCCCACGCTATGTCCAGGCCGACCCCTATGAAGGCGGCAAACAGGCCGTGGCCGAGGCCTGGCGCAACCTGACGGCCGTGGGCAGCCGCCCCATCGCCATTACCGACAACCTGAACTTCGGCAACCCGCAGCGGCCCGAGATCATGGGCCAGATCGTGCGCGCCACCGACGGCATGGCCGAGGCCTGCCGCGAGCTGGACTTCCCGGTCGTGTCGGGCAACGTCAGCTTGTATAACGAGACCAACGGCGTCGCCATTCCGCCGACGCCGACCGTCGGCGCCGTGGGCCTGCTGACCAACTACGATGTAACCACCGGCTTCGCCGGCGCGGCCGAGGGCGACGTGCTGGTCCTGATCGGCCAGACCAACGGCGAACTGGGCGCCTCCATTTACCTGCGCGAAGTTCTGGGCCGCGAGGACGGCGCCCCGCCGCCGGTCGACCTTAAGTTGGAACGCAAGACCGGCGACTTCGTGCGCGGCCTGATCGAGGCGGGCGAACTGACGGTCGTTCACGACCTGTCGGACGGCGGCCTGGTCGGGGCGGCGGCGGACATCGCCCTGGCCTCGGACGTCGGGATCGAGCTGAACGCCTCCAGCGCCGCCCACGCCCACGCCTTCCTGTTCGGCGAGGATCAGGCCCGCTATCTGGTCGCCGTCTCGGACGCGGACGCCCTGATCGCCAAGGCGCAGGCCGCCGGGCTGCACGCCTCGGTCGTAGGCCAGGTCAAGGGGACGGACTTCGCCTCCTCGGGTCCGAAGGGCGAGCTGTTCCGGATCCCCGTCGCCCATGTGCGCGAGTTCCACGAAGGCTGGATGCCGAACTGGATCGAAGGCTGATGAGAGCAAAATCCCGGATTGGCGCCCTCATCCTCGTCGTCGCGGGCGCCGCCCTGCTGTCGGCCTGCGAGTTCGAGGGCGGCGATCCGGTCCAGCACGCCCTGCGCGACGCGGCCGCCGCCCGGCAGGCCGCCGCGCTGAAAACCACCGAGGAAGAAGAGGCGCAGGCGATCCGTCGTGCGACCGCTTCGGGTCCGGCCCTGCATGAGCCGGACGAGCTGTCGCGCCTGATCGCCGCACGACGCCAGGCGGTGCAGGAGACGCGCGCCGCCCTGGCCGCCATCGCCGATCCGGCGCTCAAGGCCCAGCTGACTGAAGACCTGAAGGCCGAAGAAGCCAGCCTGCGCGCGCTGGAAGCCCGCGCCGCCGCCAGAACCCCCGACTGACCTGACACGCACGGGCATGAGAACCGCCGTCGTCATGCCTGTCGGCGCGCGCTTCGACCTGCACCAGCCGAACTCGATGGAGACGGTTGCGCGCACCCTGGCGCGGGCGGACAGCGGCGAGGTTCGCATCTTCTGCTGCGAAGGCGCCCAGGATCACGGCGACGTGCCGACGCAGACCTTGCCCGCCGCGAACCGTCTGAAAGCCCTGCGTCGGGCGCTGGCCGACTATCGCCCTGACGTCATTGAGTTCCATCAGCAGACGCAGCAGGCCGTCGCCCTGACCCGGCATTTCCCGAACGCGGCCATCACCCTGTATCGCCACAACGCAGTGAAACCGCCGCGCCATATCATCGACCGCTGGCGCTATGAGCGGCGCTATGACCGGATGGACGGGCTGATCTTCGTCAGCGAGGCGGCGCGGCGGGATTTTCTGAAGGACTTCCCCCGGCTGGAGGCCAAGGCCTTCGCTGTGCCCAACCCCATCGACGTGGAGCTGTGGCGCGGCCCGAGGGACCAGCGCGAGCCGGCGATCGCCTTCGCCGGTCGCGCCATGCCGGAAAAGGGCGTGGACCTGATCTGCGCCGCCCTGCCCGCCCTGCTGGAGCGCCATCCTGACTGGCGCGCCGTGCTTATGCTGAACGACTGGGACAAACACGCAGCGTGGGCCGCGCCTCACATTGCGTCGCTGGAGCGGTTCGGCGAGCGCGTCCGGGTGCTGAAGTCGGCGCCGCTGGCGCAGGTGCGCGCCGAGATGCAGCGCGCGGCCATCGCCCTGACGCCCTCAGTCTGGGCCGAGCCTCTGGGCCTGACCGCGCTGGAGGCCCATGCGGCGGGCGCGGCGCTGGTCTCATCCGGGCGCGGCGGCCTGCGCGAGGCCAGCGGCCCGCACGCCGTCTATGTGGATGATCTGACGCCGCGAGGCCTGAGCCAGGCCATCGAGAGCCTGATTGTCGCGCCCGAACGGCGTCTGGCCCTGGCCCGCGCGGCCGAGGCCTATGTGAGCGAAACCCACGCCCCTGAACACCGCGCCCGACAGCTGGCCACCCTGCGCCAGCAGTTGGTGCAGGCCAAACGCGCTTAGGCGTCGTCAGACCTGCGGGATCGCCTGGCTGAGGCGGCCGCCGACGCGGATCGGCTCGACGCGCACAGCCAGGCCGGTGCGGTCATCCGTCTCGACGAAGACGCCGCAGACGGTGGCCGGGCCGCTGGCGGGGACGTAGCGGCCGCCCGACAGACGGGTGGTAAAGCGGCGCAGCGGCTCTTCCTTGTCGTTGCCGATGACGGAGTCGTAGTCGCAGCAGCCGCCGGCGTCGGTCTGATAGGCCGTGCCGTGGGACAGGATCTGGGCGTCCGCCGTCGGGACGTGGGTGTGGGTGCCGACCACCAGGCTGGCGCGGCCGTCGCAGAAGTGGCCCATGCCCATCTTCTCGCTGGTCGCCTCGGCGTGCATGTCGACGATGACGGCGTCGGCGACCACGCCTAGCGGCGCGGCCTCCAACTCGCGCTCCACCGCGCTGAAGGGGTCGTCCATCGGGTCCATGTGGACGCGGCCCAGCACGTTGATGACCAGCACCCGGCGGCCGTCAGCGGTGACGAAGACGTCGGCGCCGCGCCCCGGCGCGTCCATCAGGCGCGGATAGTTGGCCGGGCGGATCAGGCGCGGCTCGCGCACGATATAGGTCAGGGCCTCGCGCTGGTCCCAACTGTGGTTGCCCAGCGTCAGCACGTCGGCCCCGGCGTTGAAGATGTCGTTGGCGGTGTTCTCGGTGATGCCGAAACCGCCCGCCGCGTTCTCGGCGTTGACCACCACGAAGTCGAGCTTGAGGTCGCGCCTCAGCCCCGGCAGGTGGTCCGAAAGCCCATCGCGCCCGGACTTGCCGACCACGTCACCGAAAAACGCCAATCTCATGGGAAGGCTCTATAGCCGGTCTCGGTCAAAACGCCATGCAGGCGGATGTCATGCGGTTCCAGATCGAGGCGATCGACCGCCTGCCCGGCATAGGCGAAGCCGATGCGGCGGGCGTCGGGCAGCACGGCAAACGTCCGATCGTAATAGCCGCCCCCCTGCCCCAGCCGACCGCCGTGAGCATCGAAGGCCAGCAGGGGCGTCAGGATCAGGTCCGGCGTCACGGCGTCAGCGAGCGGCAGAGGCGCCGGGCATCCGGCGGCGTCCAGCTCCAGCGGCTCGCCCGGCGCCCAGGCGCGGAAGATCATGGCCGCGTCGCGCTCCAGCACCACCGGCAGGCATAGGCGGCGGCCGGACAGGTGCAGGACATTGGCGAGGGCGTCCGCATCCAGTTCCGACCCCATCGCGCGATAGAGGGCGACCGTTTCGCCAGGCGGCAGGGCGTCGGCATGGCCCGCCGCGCGCTCGGCCGCCTCGGCGTCGGCCTCGGCCAGACGCTTGCGCAGGGCGCGCATGGCGGCGCGAAGTTCATGCTTGGGGGTCATCGGGCTTCTCTACACGGTCGTGCGTCGTCTTTCCTCCCCACTTTGTGGGGAGGGGGACCGCTTAGCGGTGGAGGGGCAGTCGCGCCCGCGGGAACGGCCCCTCCGTCTCATCGGCTTCGCCGCCGACCCACCTCCCCATGAAATGGGGAGGAGAAGCGCTCAGCCAGCGAGCCGCCGCGCGGCGAGCGATAGCGCAGAAAACGCGCTCAAGCCGCGAGCGACCGCGTCGTGAGCATAGCGCGCTAAAAAAGAGGGTTGGCGGCGCCGCGTGAGCCGTGAAGAACGTTTAAATCCTCTCGACCTGGGTAGCCAGGTGGGCTCCGTATGCCCAGGCCCTCGAGCCCGGACAGGGACAGATCCCTATGAGTGAATTAAGGTCAGAAGGATATGTTGTCTTCGACGTGAGCCGCAGCAGGACCCGCCGCCAAGCAAGATAGGCGTTCGGGCGGGTTTCAACAATGGCGAAGCGCGCGATTCTCTCTCCCCGTCCCGGGGAGGGTGGTCGCGCAGCGACCGGGTGGGGAGGGCTTGGTGATAGGCACTCAGCGCCTGAATAGCCTCGCCGCCCCCACCCGGCTTCGGCCTGACGGCCTCAGCCACCCTCCCCTGGACAGGGAGGGAGAGGCGTCGGCGTCCTATATCGTCTGGACGATCTTCTCGATCTTTGCGGCCACGGCGTTCAACGCCTCGGCCACGCCTTCACTGTTCGCAGCGGGCGCCGCAACAGCCGCAGCCGCCGCCTTGGCCCGGCCCGAGTTCTGAACCGCCGCCTGACGCTTCGCCTCTGCAAGCTCGTCCGACAGCATCAGGGCGGCCATCAGGAACAGGCGAACGTCGCCGACCTGCCCCACCTGATCAGCCACGCCCTGCACCCGATCATTGAACTGGGCCGCCAGATCGCGCACCCGCGCCTCCTGACCGTCGGCGCATCCCACAGCATAGGGTCGGCCATAGACCTCTACCGTCACTGTCGCCATCAGTTCGTCTCCTCTTGCCCGACCTGCTGCGCCAGCACCTCGCGCACGGCGTCGGCCGCACGGGCCAGGGCCTGAGCGGTTTCCTGGCCGACGTCTTCAAGCTCGGCGATGCGCGCCACGTCGGCCGCGTTCGAAGGACGCGGCGCGAACAGGTCGTCGTCAGGGATGGGCGGGGCCGAGGCGGGCCTCGCCTTCAGCTCCAACACCTTGCGTTCCAGATCGGCCAGCGCTCGATCGATCCGCGCCTTTGCAGCCGTAACCGCGTCCATGGGGGTCCTTTCTTCCAGATTCCGTGTAGAACCTGCCGGCGCGCCGGGGTAAAGCGGCGCCGCCCCCGCTTTATCCTGTTCCTGAGGAAAGGTCTCGCCGTGACCGACGCCCAAGCCGCATTCGCCAAGCCTTCGCCCAAGCAGATGGCCGACGCCATCCGGGTGCTGTCCATGGATGCGGTCGAAAAGGCCAAGAGCGGCCACCCCGGCATGCCGATGGGCATGGCCGACGTCGCCACCGTCCTTTATTCGAAATTCCTGAAGTTCGACGCCAGCCGCCCCGACTGGGCCGACCGCGACCGCTTCATCCTGTCGGCGGGCCACGGATCGATGCTGATCTACAGCCTGCTGCACCTGACGGGCTATAAGGACGCGACCCGGGAACAGCTGGAGAACTTCCGCCAGTGGGGCTTCAAGACGGCCGGCCACCCGGAATACGGCCACATGGCCGGGATCGAGACGACCACCGGCCCGCTGGGTCAGGGCCTGGCCACCTCGGTCGGCTTCGCCATTGCGGAGCGGCATCTGGCGGCGCGCTTCGGCAAGGATCTGGTCGATCACCGCACCTGGGTCATCGCCGGCGACGGCTGCCTGATGGAAGGCGTGTCGCAGGAAGCCATCGCCCTGGCCGGCCGCCTGAAGCTGAACAAGCTGTGCGTCCTGTGGGACGACAATGAGATCACCATCGACGGCAAGCTGTCGCTGTCCGACGCCACCGACCAGCTGGCCCGCTTCAAGGCCTCGGGCTGGGCGGTCAAGGCCATCGACGGCCACGATTACAAGCAGATCCAGAAGGCGCTGAACTGGGCGACCAAGCAGGACAAGCCGACGCTGATCGCCTGCAAGACCAAGATCGGCAAGGGCGCCGCCACCCTGGAAGGCAGCCACAAGACCCACGGCGCCGCCCTGGGCGCCGTGGAGATCGCCGCCACGCGTCAGGGGCTGAACTGGCCGTTCGAGCCGTTTGAACTGCCCGAAGGCGTCCAGAAGGCCTGGGCCAAGGTCGGCAAACAGGGCGCCAAGACCCGCAAGGCGTGGGAAGCCCGCTTGCTGAACCACGACCACCGCGACGACTTCACCCGCGCCATGGCCGGCGACCTGCCCACCGGCGCCTTCGAGGCGCTGGACGCCAAGCTGAAGCAGCTGGTCGCCGACCAGCCCGCGATGGCCACGCGCCAGTCCTCGGGCGAGGCGCTGGAAACGGTGTTCGCGGCCATCCCCGAACTGGTCGGCGGCTCTGCGGACCTGACCGGCTCGAACAACACCTTCGTCAAGAACACGCAGATCATGGACGCGCCGGACTACGCCGGCCGCTATCTGAACTACGGCATCCGCGAGTTCGGCATGGCCGCGGCGATGAACGGTCTGGCGCTGCACGGCGGGGTCATTCCCTACGGCGGCACCTTCATGGCGTTCGCAGACTATAGCCGTCCGGCGATCCGTCTGGGCGCCCTGATGGGCGTGCGCGCGATCCACGTCCTGACGCACGACAGCATCGGCCTGGGCGAAGACGGCCCGACGCACCAGCCGGTGGAGCATCTGGCGGCCCTGCGCGCCATCCCCAACCTGCTGACCATGCGCCCCGCCGACACGGTTGAGGCGCTGGAGTGCTGGCAGGTCGCCCTGCAGCACAAGACCACGCCGACGGCCCTGTGCCTGTCGCGCCAGAAGACCCCGGCGGTCCGCGTCACCGACGCGGGCGAGAACCTGTCGCGCAAGGGCGCCTATGAGCTGAAGGCCGCCAGCGGCGAAGCCAAGGTCACCCTGTTCGGCACCGGCACCGAGGTCGCCCTGGCTCTGAAGGCCGCGGAGATGCTGGAAGCCGAAGGCACGCCCACCCGCGTCGTCTCGGTCCCCTGCTTCGCCCTGTTCGAGCAGCAGCCCAAGGCCTATCAGGACGCCGTGATCGGCCGCGGCACGGTCCGCGTCGCCGTCGAGGCCGCGATTAAGCAGGGCTGGGAACGCTTCATCGGCGAGGATGGCGGCTTTGTCGGCATGACCGGCTTCGGCGCCTCCGCCCCGGCCGAAGTCCTCTACCGCGAGTTCGGTATCACCGCCGAGGCCGTGGTGGAACAGGTCAAGGCCCGGCTGTAATCTGCGCTCAAGCAGCCGTAAGGCGATAGCGATCAAGAAGACTCCTTCTCCCCTTGTGGGAGAAGGTGGTCTGCGAAGCAGATCCGATGAGGGGTGTCGGCGCGCCCCTCAATGATCTTTTCGACCGGCGGCATGACATCGGACACCGCGCCGCCGTCACCCCTCATCCGGGTCGCGCTGCGACCCACCTTCTCCCACAAGGGGAGAAGGAAGCGGAGATGATCATGCGTATCGGCACACCCCTCTCCGACACGGCCACCCGCGTCATGCTGCTCGGCTCGGGCGAACTAGGCAAGGAAGTGGCCATCGAGCTGCAGCGCCTTGGCGCCGAGGTGATCGCGGTCGACCGCTACGCCAACGCCCCGGCCATGCAGGTGGCGCACCGCAGCCACGTCATCCCCATGACCGACGCCCAGGTGCTGAACGGCGTGATCCTGGCCGAGGCGCCGCACATCATCGTGCCCGAGATCGAGGCCATCGCCACCGAAGTGCTGGCCGGCATCGAGGAAGCGGGCTTTGCGCGCGTCATCCCCACCGCGCGGGCGACCCAACTGACCATGAACCGCGAGGGCATCCGCCGTCTGGCCGCCGAGGAACTGGGCCTGCCGACCAGCCCCTACGCCTTCGCCGCCTCGGCGCAGGAACTGGCGGCGGGCGCGCAGACCGTGGGCTTCCCCTGCTTCGTCAAGCCGGTGATGTCGTCCTCGGGCAAGGGCCAGTCCTATGTCGAGGGGCCTGAAGGCGTCGCCGACGCCTGGGCCTACGCCGAAGCCTCGGGCCGGGTCGCGGGCGGCGTCGTCATCGTCGAGGGCCGGATCGACTTCGACTATGAGATCACCCTGCTGACGGTGCGGTCATTGCGGGACGGCGCGATCGCTACGTCCTTCTGCGCCCCCATCGGCCATCGCCAGCAGAAGGGCGACTATGTCGAAAGCTGGCAGCCCCAAGCCATGAGTCCCGGCGCGCTGAAGGCGGCGCAAGACATTGCGGCCAAGGTGACCGACGCGCTGGGCGGCCTGGGCGTCTTCGGCGTCGAACTGTTCGTGAAGGGCGACGAGGTGTGGTTCTCGGAGGTGTCGCCGCGTCCGCATGATACCGGCCTCGTGACGCTGGCCACGCAGGTCATGAGCGAGTTCGCGCTGCACGCCCGCGCCATTCTGGGCCTTCCGGTGGACGTGACCCTGCGCGAGCCGGGCGCCAGCGCCGTCATCTACGGCGGCATCGAGGCGCAAGGCGTGGTGTTCGAGGGCGTGGCCGAGGCCCTGTCGGTCCCGACCGCCGACCTGCGCCTGTTCGGCAAGCCCGAGAGCTATGCGACGCGCCGCATGGGCGTGGCTCTGGCCCGCGGCGCCGATACGGCCGAGGCGCGGGCGCGCGCAGGCGAAGCGGCGGGCAAGGTGCGAGTGGTCGCTCCGTAATCCTTCTCCCCTTGTGGGAGAAGGTGGCAGGCGGAGCCTGACGGATGAGGGGTGCTTGCGCCACCTTTCCTCAAGAAGGGCCCGCGTCCGCTCAGAACCTCAACCGCCGCGCCAACACCCCTCATCCGAGCGCCTCCGGCGCCCACCTTCTCCCACAAGGGAGAAGGAAGCCGGCCTACGACTTTTGTCGATTGGCGCCGGGCGCGATTAGGGTCCAAAAAAGGCGAAAGGTCGCACCCAGTCGACCCGGAGGACCCTTCGCCATGGGCAAGCTCAGGACCGCGCTGATTTTCGGCGCCATCGCCATTCTGGGGGCCGTCGCCCTCGCCGTCATCGCCCTGCACCAGGGCGAAAGCATCAGCGCCGTCTGGATCGTCGTGGCGGCGCTGTGCGTCTACGCCATCGCCTACCGTTTCTACGCCCGCTATCTGGCCGGAAAGGTGCTGGGGCTGAACGCGCGCAGACCAACGCCCGCCGTCAGACATAACGACGGCCTCGACTATGTGCCGACGCCGCGCAACGTCCTGTTCGGCCACCACTTCGCGGCCATCGCGGGCGCGGGCCCCCTGGTGGGGCCGGTGCTGGCGGCGCAGATGGGCTATCTGCCCGGCGTCCTGTGGATCCTGGTCGGCGCCGTGCTGGCGGGCGCGGTGCAGGACATGATCGTCCTGTTCATGTCGACCCGCCGCGACGGCCGGTCGCTGGGCGACATGGTCCGCACCGAGATGGGGCCCATCCCCGGCGTCATCGCCCAGGTCGGGGTGCTGATGATCATGGTCATCATCCTGGCCGTGCTGGCGCTGGTGGTGGTCAAGGCCCTGGCCGAGAGCCCGTGGGGAACGTTCACCGTCGCCGCCACCATTCCCATCGCCGTCTTCATGGGCCTGTACACGCGCTATCTGCGGCCCGGCCGCGTGGGCGAGGTGTCGGTCATCGGCGTGGTGCTGCTGGTCCTGGCCATCATCGGCGGCGGCCATATCGCCGCGGATCCGTTCTGGGGCCCCGCCTTCACCCTGTCGGGCACGACCCTGGCCCTGGCCATGATGGCCTACGGCTTCATCGCCTCGGTCATTCCGGTGTGGCTGCTGCTGGCGCCGCGCGACTACCTGTCCACCTTCCTGAAGATCGGCGCCATCGTCGCCCTGGCCATCGGCATTCTGATCGTGCGCCCGCACATTCAGATGCCGGCCATCACGCCCTTCATCGACGGCAGCGGCCCCGTCTTCTCCGGCGCCCTCTTCCCCTTCCTGTTCATCACCATCGCCTGCGGGGCCGTGTCCGGCTTCCACGCCCTGATCTCGTCCGGCACCACGCCCAAGCTGCTGGAGAATGAGAACCAGATTCCGCTGATCGGCTACGGTGCCATGCTGTGCGAAAGCTTCGTAGCCATCATGGCCCTGATCGCCGCCACCGTGCTGGACCCGGCCGTCTATTTCGCCATGAACAGCCCGGTGGCCGTCATCGGCGACAATGCGGCCTCGGCCGCCGCCGCCGTGGCCCAGTGGGGCTTCCACATCACCCCGGCCGAGCTGGAGCAGCTGGCCAAGGACGTGGGCGAACACTCCATCCTGTCGCGCGCGGGCGGCGCCCCGACGCTGGCCGTGGGCATGGCGCACATCCTGTCGGGCGTCATCGGCGGCAAGGCCATGATGGCCTTCTGGTACCACTTCGCCATCCTGTTCGAGGCCCTGTTCATCCTCACCACGGTCGATGCAGGCACCCGCGTCTGCCGCTTCATGATCCAGGATCTGCTGGGCATGGCCGTGCCGAAGATGCGCCAGACCCAGTCCTGGACCGGCAACGTCGTGGCCACGGCCCTGACGGTCGGGCTGTGGGGCTATTTCCTCTATACCGGCGTGGTCGATCCGCTGGGCGGGATCAACAGCCTGTGGCCCCTGTTCGGCATCGCCAACCAGATGCTGGCGGCGGTCGCCCTGATCCTGGGCACGGTCGTCCTGTTCAAGATGAAACGGCACAGGTTCGCCTGGGCCACGGCGGTTCCGGCGGTCTGGCTGCTGATCTGCACGGTCACGGCAGGGCTGCAGAAGCTGTTCCACCCCGACGTGAAGATCGGCTTCCTGGCCCACGCCCGGAAGTATCAGGACGCCATGGCCGCCGGAGAGATCCTGGCCCCGGCCAAGACCATCGGCGACATGCACCGGGTCATCGTCAACGACTACGTCAACTCGGCGCTGACGGCGGGCTTCCTGTTCGTGGTGCTGACGGTCGTGGTCTATGGCGTCGGAGCCTGTCTCAAGGCGCTGAAGTCCGGGCAACCGACCGTGGTCGAGACCCCGGCCGCGCATGAGCTGACCCTGGCCGACGAAGCCATGGACATCGCCCGTGCTTAGGCCGCCTGCTTCCTTCACCCCCGGCGGCGCGGACCTGTTCTGCGCCTGCCGCGACACCCTGGTGCGGTGGGGCAAGGACGCCCGCCGCACCGCCGGGCTGATGATCGGCCAGCCGGACTACGACGCCTATGTCGCCCATGCGAAGGCGACCCATCCGGATCAGGCGCCGCTGGACCGCACCGCCTTCTTCCGCCTGCACGAAGCGCGACGGTTCGGCGAAGGCGGCGGCTTCCGCTGCTGCTGAGCGGCTTGACCGCATCCGGACGGTTACAGGCGATCATATCTTGTTACGGGCCTTGTGACGGGGACGGGGTTGCAACCGCGCGCGCTCCGTCCCACTAAGGCGCCAATCACAACCGCCCCTTGTTCAGGAGACTGCTCCCCATGACCGTTCGCGTCGCCATCAACGGCTTCGGCCGCATCGGCCGCCTCGTCCTTCGCTCGATCGTCGAGCACGGCCGCAAGGACATCGAGGTCGTGGCGATCAACGACCTGGGCCCGGTCGAGACCAACGCCCACCTGTTCCGCTATGACTCGGTGCACGGCCGCTTCCCCGGCACGGTCACGACCGGCGAGGACTGGATCGACGTCGGCACGGGTAAGATCAAGGTCACGGCCGAGCGCGACCCGGCCAACCTGCCGCACGCCGAATTGAAGGTGGACATCGCCCTGGAATGCACGGGCATCTTCACGTCGAAGGACAAGGCCTCGGCCCACCTGAAGGCGGGCGCCAAGCGCGTGCTGGTCTCGGCCCCGGCCGACAACGCCGACAAGACCATCGTCTTCAAGGTCAACCATGAGACGCTGACGGCCGACGACATCGTCGTCTCCAACGGCTCGTGCACGACCAACGCCCTGGCCCCGGTGGCCAAGGTGCTGCACGACCTGTTCGGCATCGAGCGTGGCTATATGACCACCATCCACGCCTACACCGGCGACCAGCCGACGCTGGATACGATGCACAAGGATCTGTACCGCGGCCGCGCCGCCGCCCTGTCGATGATCCCGACCTCGACCGGCGCCGCCAAGGCCCTGGGCCTGGTCCTGCCGGAGCTGAAGGGCAAGCTGGACGGCTCGTCGATCCGCGTCCCGACCCCGAACGTCTCGGTCGTCGACCTGAAGGTCGTCGCCGGTCGCGAAGTCACCGCCGAGGAAATCAACGCCGCCCTGCTGGCCGCCGCAAACGGCCCGATGAGCGGCGTCCTGGCCACGACCACCGACCCGCTGGTCTCGGTCGACCTGAACCACGTCGCCGCCTCCTCGACCGCCGCCCTGCCGCAGACGCAGGTCGTCGACGGCAAGCTGGCCCGCGTCCTGACCTGGTACGACAACGAGTGGGGCTTCGCGACCCGCATGGCCGACACCGCCCTGGTGATGGCCAAGTACCTGTAATCTGAAACCACCGCTCTCGACCCTTCTCCCCTCGTGGGAGAAGGTGTCAGGCGGAGCCTGACGGATGAGGGGGCTGACGCGCCGCATGATGCCGGACTGCATCCAGAACCAGATTCGGATTCGTCAGCACAGCCTCATTGCCGAAGCGCAGGACGGTGAAGCCGCGCTGCTCAAGGTCTGCATCGCGCGCAGCGTCCTCGACCTCGCGCAACCGATGGACGCCTCCGTCCAGTTCGATCACCAACCTGAGTTCATAGCAGCAGAAGTCAGCGATCCAGCGCCCGATGCGGGTCTGTCGCCGGAACTTGTGCGCCTCAAACCCTCGACCGCGCAGGATACGCCACATCGCCGCCTCGGCCGGCGTCATCGCCGCTCTCAGTCGCTGCGTCTGGTTCAACGCCCCCTCATCCGGCTCGCTCCGCGAGCCACCTTCTCCCACGAGGGGAGAAGGAAGAACAGAGATACGCCATCATGACCTTCCGCACCCTCGACGACGTTTCCGACCTTTCGGGCCAGACCGCCATGGTCCGCGTGGACTTCAACGTGCCGATGGAGGACGGGAACGTGACCGACGACACCCGTCTGAAGGCCGCCCTGCCGACCATTCACCGCCTGCGCGAAGCGGGCGCCAAGGTGGTGCTGCTGGCCCACTTTGATCGGCCCAAGGGCGAGCGCGTGCCGTCGATGAGCCTGCGCCCCGTGGTCGAGCCGCTTGAGCTGCTGCTGCACGGCCCCGTGCGCTTCGCCGACGACTGCGTGGGCGATGAGGCCAAGGCCGCCGTGGCCGATCTGGACGCGGGCGGCGTGCTGCTGCTGGAAAACGTCCGCTTCCACAAGGGCGAGGAAAAGAACGACCCGGCCTTCGCTGAACAACTGGCGGAACTGGGCGACCTCTACGTCAACGACGCCTTCTCGGCCGCGCACCGCGCCCATGCCTCGACCGAGGGGCTGGCCCGGCTGCTGCCCGCCTATGCCGGTTGCGCCATGGCGCGCGAGCTTGAGGCGCTGGACGCGGCGCTCGGCAAGCCGCAGAAGCCGGTCATCGGCATCGTCGGCGGCGCCAAGGTCTCGACCAAGCTGGACCTGCTGAAGAACCTGGTCGCCAAGCTGGACTACCTGGCCATCGGCGGCGGCATGGCCAACACCTTCCTGTTCGCCCAGGGCGTCGATGTCGGCGGCTCGCTGTGCGAGAAGGATCTGGCCGACACCGCCCGCGAGATCATCGAGGAAGCCCGCCGTCAGGGCTGCGAACTGCTGCTGCCGGTCGATGTGGTGGTGGCCAAGGGCGTCAAGCCGGGCATCGAATCGGGCGTCCGCGCCCTGGATCGCATCGCCGCCGACGACCTGATCCTGGACGCCGGGCCGGAAACCGTCGCCCGCCTGAACCGCGCCATGGACCTGTCCAAGACGCTGATCTGGAACGGCCCGCTGGGCGTGTTCGAGGTCCCGCCCTTCGACAAGGCCACCGTGGCCGCCGCCAAACACGCCGCCGAACTGGCCAAGGCCGGCAAGCTGGTCGCCGTGGCCGGCGGCGGCGACACGGTCGCGGCCCTGCACCACGCGGGCACGGCGGACAACATGACCTTCGTCTCCACCGCAGGCGGCGCCTTCCTGGAGTGGATGGAAGGCAAGGTTCTGCCGGGCGTAGAGGCCCTGCGCGCCGCCTAAAAACGTCAAGGCGAGGGCTGTTCGCGGCCCTCGCCCCTGCTGTCCGAAGCTTTAGCCTTCGCCGTCCATATCGACGGCACGCGCGACCAGATCGCGCCACGTCGGATCGGTGTCGTCCACCAGATCGACATCGTCCAGCAGAGCCACCGCCCCGCCGCCATCGGGCAGGATCAGCCCCAGCACTTCCATAAGTTCGCCGTGGGGACCGACATGGGCCTCGGCCTGAACGATTACGGCCGCCTGCTCGCCGTCCTCCTCCCACCAGATGACGGGCTGAGGCAGCTCCATGTCGATGACGCGCGCCTCTTCGGTGTCGCCCAGGGCGAAGACCGCCTTGCCCGCCTGAACGTCGTCCAGCGTCGCCACGGCCCCGGCGAAGGGCGTCAACCGCGCCCAGTCGTCGACGTCGAAACCGCCGCCGTCTTCATCCAGCGCATCATTGTTCTGGCTCATGGCCGCTCCTTGGTCAGACGCCCCGCAGGCGCCGGAGCACTTAAGGCCTGCGCGCCCAAAGTCCACCACGCCTGAGCCCTGTCACGGCGGCGTGACTTCCCGCACCCGACCGGCTAAGACCTCGGGCAAAATCACTATCGGTTCAGGAGACTACCCATGGCGCGCATCACGCTGCGACAACTGCTCGACCACGCGGCGGAATATGACTACGGCCTGCCCGCCTACAACATCAACAACATGGAGCAGGGCCTGGCCATCATGGAGGCCGCCGACGCCGTCAACGCGCCGGTCATCATCCAGGCCTCGCGCGGCGCCCGCTCCTACGCCAACGACGTGGTCCTGGCCCGACTGATCGACGCCCTGGTCGAGCTTTATCCGCACATCCCGGTCTGCATGCACCAGGACCACGGCAACGGCCCGGCCACCTGCGCCACCGCCATCCAGTACGGCTTCACCTCGGTGATGATGGACGGCTCGCTGGAAGAAGACGCCAAGACCCCCGCTTCCTACGACTACAACGTGGACGTCACCCGTCGCGTGGTCGAGATGGCCCACTCGTGCGGCGTCTCGGTCGAGGGCGAACTGGGCGTTCTGGGCTCGCTGGAAACCGGCATGGGCGAGGCCGAGGACGGCCACGGCTTCGAAGGCAAGCTGGACCACTCGGCCCTGCTGACCGACCCGGATCAGGCCGTCGACTTCGTCAAGGCCACCAAGGTCGACGCCCTGGCCATCGCCATGGGCACCTCGCACGGCGCCTATAAGTTCACGCGCCAGCCGGACGGCGACGTTCTGGCCATGAACGTGATCGAGGAAATCCACAAACGCCTGCCCAACACCCACCTGGTGATGCACGGCTCCTCCTCGGTGCCGCAGGACCTGCAGGACATCATCAACCAGTACGGCGGCCAGATGCCCCAGACCTGGGGCGTGCCGGTCGAGGAAATCCAGCGCGGCATCAAGCACGGCGTGCGCAAGATCAACATCGACACCGACAACCGCATGGCCATGACCGGCGCCATCCGCAAGGTTCTGGCCGAGAAGCCGGGCGAGTTCGACCCGCGCGCCTATCTGAAACCCGCCAAGGAAGCCATGCGCAAGCTGTGCATGGAGCGCTATCAGCAGTTCGGCTGCGAAGGCATGGCGTCCAAGATCCAGCCGCTGTCCACCGCCCAGATGGCCAAGCGCTACGCCGCCGGCGACCTGGACCCGCGCATCGGTTGATCGACGCAGAAGCGGGCCTGAACCCCGCTGAGACGATTGAAGGGGCGGTCCCGTCGGGCCGCCCTTTTTTCATGGCGTCCGCCACCCGTGCTAAACGGACGTCGTGACCGACATCATGCCCGCGACAGACGACGAATCCGACCTGACAGTCCTGACCGCCCAGGTCGCCCCCGGCGCTGCGCGGCTGGACCGCGCCTTGGCCGACGCCCTTCCCGAACTGTCCCGCGCGCGCATCCAGGCGCTGCTGGACGCGGGCGCGGTCTCCCTGAACGGCGCCGTTGTAGGGGCCAAGGCCAAGCCTGCGCCCGGCGACTACCAGATCATCCTGCCGCCAGGGGCCTCGGCTGAACTGCGCCCCGAAGCCATCCCCCTGACCATCCTGTTCGAGGACGACGACCTGATCGTCATCGACAAGGCGCCGGGCATGGCGGTCCATCCCGCCCCCGGCTGCGAGACCGGCACCCTGGTCCACGCCCTGCTGCACCACTGCGCCGCCCTGTCGACCCTCGGCGATCCGGACCGCCCCGGCATCGTCCACCGCCTGGACAAGGACACCTCCGGCGTCATGGTCGCCGCTAAGTCGGACCGCGCCCACGCGGGGCTGGCCGCCCTGTTCGCCGCCCACGATATCGAGCGCACCTATGTCGCCCTGACGCGCGGCGCGCCCTCGCCCGAGAAGGGCCGCATCCAGACCCAGATCGGCCGCTCCAGCGGCGACCGCAAGAAGATGGCGGTGCTGAAATCCGGCGGGCGAGAGGCCATCACCGACTATGTCGTCCAGCAGACCTTCGGCCGTCCGGCCAAGGCCTCCAACGCCCCGCTCGCCGCCCGCGTCGCCTGCACCCTGCAGACCGGCCGCACCCACCAGATCCGCGTCCACATGGCGTCCAGGGGCTCGCCCCTGCTCGGCGACCCCGTCTATGGCTCCGGCAGCCCCGCCGCGCCCGTCCGCGCCGCCATCGCCGAGGCCGGCCTGAAACGCCAGGCCCTGCACGGCGCCATCCTCGGCTTCGTCCACCCCGTCACCGGCGAGCCGCTGCGCTTCCAGACCGCCCCGCCGCAGGACATGCAGCGGCTGCAAACCCTGCTGGCGGCCCTCTAAACGCGGCCGCTTTATTCGCAACAACATCTGTGCTAGATGATACATAGACGGCGAGGAAGCGTCGCCGTTCAATTGGGACAATCCGCCCCTTTCGTTTCGGGCAACGGATTCCCATCTTGTCAGTTGAGGGGCGAGGTGATGATGCACGTCATGTGGTCAAAGCCGTAGCGCCAGCTCGTGAAGCCGGAGGGACCATATGGCCAATAAAACGCTGACGGTGATGTCGCCTGAACAGGGACTGTCACGGTATCTTACGGAAATCCGTAAGTTTCCCATGCTCACCAAGGACGAGGAGTTCATGCTCGCCAAGCGGTGGAGCGAACACCAGGACACCGAGGCCGCCCACCGTCTTGTGACCTCTCACCTGCGCCTCGTGGCCAAGATCGCCATGGGTTATCGCGGCTACGGCCTGCCGATCGGCGAGGTGATCTCCGAGGGCAACGTCGGCCTGATGCAGGCCGTCAAGAAATTCGATCCCGACAAGGGCTTCCGCCTGGCGACCTACGCCATGTGGTGGATCCGCGCGTCCATTCAGGAATACATCCTGCGCTCCTGGTCGCTCGTGAAGATGGGCACCACGGCGGCGCAGAAGAAGCTGTTCTTCAACCTGCGCAAGGCCAAGAGCCAGATCTCGGCCTTCGAGGAAGGCGACCTGCACCCCGAGCACCTCGCCGCCATCGCCACCAAGCTGGGCGTGTCGGAAGAAGAAGTCACCAACATGAATCGCCGTCTCGGCGGCGACGCTTCGCTGAACGCGCCGCTGCGTTCGGATGGCGAAAGCGAGTGGCAGGACTGGCTGGCCGACGACAACGCCGTCAGCCAGGAGACCGAACTGGCCGAGAGCGAGGAAAAGTCCATCCGCATGGGCCTGCTGCAGGAAGCCATGGAAGAGCTGACCGATCGCGAGAAGCACATCCTGACCGAGCGCCGCCTCAAGGACGATCCGGTCACGCTTGAGGAGCTGGCCGGCCAGTACGGCGTCAGCCGCGAGCGCGTCCGCCAGATCGAGGTCCGCGCCTTCGAAAAGCTGCAAAAGGCCATGCGCGCCGCTGCCGAAGAACGCAATTTGGTCGACGCCTGAGGGCCTGCTGGATCGCCTCAACGGCCGCTCTCCGCCGTCATCCTCGGGCTTGCCCCGAGGATCGAGGGCGGCGGCCCTAACCCGCCCGGGCTAGGCTCTCGGGCGAGGCCAGCTTCAGCACCACCTCAACCGGCGCCGTCAGCCCGGCCTTGGTCGGCGCCCCGGCGGCCAGCGCCGTGTCCAGTCCCGCCGCCGCAATGGCCAGCGGCGCGTCGCCTGTCTTGATGGCCAGGGCCTTCAAGGTCTCAGCCTGCTGCTTGATCGCCCGCACGGCCTGCATCGGATCGCTGTCGAACTGAGCCAAGGCTGAAAACAGAATGCGCATCGCCTGATCCTTGACCGCCAGAGCGGCCTCCGCGCTGGAGCGAGGCTTGTCCGCCTTGCGTTTCTGCGGCCCGGCGTAGTCGTCCGAGTTGAAGCGCCGCCGGTCCGGCCCGATATAGCCGACCGCCTCGACCCAATCGCGCGGCTTGGTCGCCAGGTTCTCGATCCGACGTTGCAGGTCGCCGCTGGTGAAGGGCTTCCTCAGGAACTCGTGCACGCCCGAGTCTCGCGCGCCCTTGATGGCGCTGGCGGTGGCCTCCGCCGTCACCATGATGATCGGCGCGCGGCGGCAGGCCAGGCTCGAACGCCGAATGCGCCGCACCAAGGCCTCGCCGTCCAGCCTTGGACCCGTGCGCTCAGTGAAGATCAGCGCCGGCTCCATTTCACGGGCCAGGTCCAGCACCCGCGCCTCGTCGCCTTCGACCACGATCTCGCGCGATCCGAACCCCTTCAACAGGTCCTGCAACAGGCGCGCGGCGGCGGGGTTGGGATCAACGATGATCACGCGCCGGACCACCGGCGCGATCCGCTGCATCGTCTTGGCGTCTAGGGCGAACACAGGGCGAGCTCCATTTCAGAGCGTCACCCTACGCCTCACCGGTTAAGGCGTCGTTGCCTCGGCTGGAACTGTAAACTCAGCCTTGGAACGGATCGCGCATCAGGATGGTGTCGTCGCGCTCGGGGCTGGTCGACAGCAGGGCCACCGGCGCCCCGATCAGTTCCTCGATCCGACGCACATACTTCAGCGCATGGGCGTTCAGGTCCTTGAAGGTCCGCACGCCTGCGGTGCTCTCGTCCCAGCCTTCCAGTTCCTCGAACACCGGCTCGGCCGAAGCCTGATCCTTCAGGCTGCTGGGCAGATAGTCCAAAACCTCGCCATTGATGCGATAGCCGACGCAGATCTTCAGCGTCTTCAGCCCGTCCAGCACGTCCAGCTTGGTCAGGGCGATGCCGTCGATGCCGTTGATCGCCACCGACTGGCGCACCAGCACCGCGTCGAACCAGCCGCAGCGGCGCGACCGGCCCGTGTTCACGCCGATCTCGCGGCCCACCACCGCCAGGTGCTGGCCGACTTCATCGTTCAGTTCGCAGGCGAAGGGGCCTTCGCCGACACGCGTCGTATAAGCCTTCACAATGCCCAGCACATAGCCGACGCCGCGCGGGCCGACGCCCGACCCTGCCGCCGCCTGACCGGCAACGGTGTTGGAGCTGGTCACATAGGGATAGGTGCCGTGGTCCACGTCCAGGAAGGCGCCCTGCGCCCCCTCGAACAGCACCCGCTTGCCCGCCTTCTGCGCCTCGTCCAGCACCCGCCACGCCGGTTTGACGTAGGGCAGGATCTTCGGCGCGATCTCCAGCAGTTGCGCCAGCAGCGCTTCCGGGTCGATCGGCTCCAGCCCCAGACCGGCCCGCAGCGGATCATGGTGCGAGCGCAGGCGGTCGATCTTGATCTTCAGGTCGTCTTCATTGGCCAGATCGCAGACGCGGATGGCCCGGCGCCCCACCTTGTCCTCATAGGCCGGGCCGATGCCGCGGCCGGTCGTGCCGATCTTGGCGCCCGGCGCGCTGGCGGCGGCCTCACGCGCCACGTCCAGCGCCGGATGGATCGGCAGGATCAGGCAGGCGTTGTCGGCGATGGTCAGGATGTCGGGCGTGATCGCCACGCCCTGAGCCTGGATCTTCTCGATCTCGCCGACCAGGTGCCAGGGATCGACGACCACGCCGTTGCCGATGATCGAGGGCTTGCCCTGCACCACTCCGCTCGGGAGCAATGCAAGTTTATAGACCTTGCCGTCGACGACCAGGGTGTGGCCCGCGTTGTGGCCGCCCTGGAACCGCACCACCATGTCGGCGCGATTGGACAGCCAGTCCACGATCTTGCCCTTGCCCTCGTCGCCCCACTGGGCGCCGACCACTGCGACGTTCGCCAAGACCTATACTCCGCAATCCAGAATGCGGTGGGAGCCTATACCCCCTGAATCGTCCGGCGTCGCCCCCAAGGGCGTCTAATAGGCGACAGAATTATCCGTCCGCCGACTGAGCCAGTTCACCGACCGCCGTCTGGAACGCCCATTCCAGCCACGGCGTCGCGGTCACGACATCCGCTGTCTCAATCGTACAGCCGCACCACAGGCGCAGGCCCGGCGGGGCGTTGCGGTGCGGCTCCATGTCATAGACCGCCCCCTCTCCCTCCAGCAGAGTCTTGAACCGCGTCACAAAGGCCTTCTGCCCCGCCTCGTCCAGCGCCGCCACCCGCGGATCGACGAACTTCAGACAGACCGAGGTCGTCGAGCGGATGTCCGGCCGGTCCGGCAGGAAGGCGATCCAGTCGGTCCGCTCCACCCACTCGGCCAGGGCGGCATAGTTGGCGTCTGTGCGCGCGATCAGGGCAGGCAGTCCGCCTTCGGCCTTCGCCCAGTCCAGGGCGTCGATCCAGTCCTCGATGGTCAGGACTGAGAAGGTGTTCATCACCACCCCGTCCGCCAGCGTCCGGTCAAAGCCCGTCTTGTCGGCGATCCGCAGCACCTTGGGCACGGCCCGATCCGGCCGATAGCTGTCCAGTCGCGCCACCGCGCGCGGCGACAGCACCATGACCCCGACGCCCGCCTCGCCGCCTAGCGCCTTCTGGAAGCTGAAGGTCGTCACATCCAGCTTGTCCCACGGCAGGTCCATCGCGAACGCCGCCGAGGTCGCGTCGCAGATGGTCAGCCCCTCGCGGTCGTCGGCGATCCAGTCGCCGTCGGGCACGCGCACGCCCGAGGTCGTGCCGTTCCACGGAAACACCACGTCCTTCTTGGGATCGACCTTCGACAAGTCCGGCAGCTCGCCCCACGGCGCCGTCAGGGCCTCAGGCTCCAGCCCCAGATGCGTCTTCACGTCCGCCAGCCAGGTCAGGCCGAAATTCTCATAGGCGATCACCTGCACCGGGCGCTCGCCCAACATGCACCACAGCGCCGCCTCGACCGCCCCTGTGTCCGAACCGGGCGTGTAGAGCATGACGTAATCGTCCGGCGGGCTCAGCACCTCGCGCGTCAGCCGCAGGCCGTGCGCGAACCGCTCGACCACCTCCGGCGCGCGGATGCCCCGCCCCATCAGGTTCGTGGGCAGCTTCGCCAGTTCCCAGCCCGGACGCTTGGCCGTCGGCCCGGCCGAGAACCAGGGGCGAGCAGGCTTGGCGGCGGGCTTAGGCGTCATGTCGGTCTCTGAAGTCTCGGGGAGGAGAAGGAAGCGTCAGCCTTAGGCCATCAACGGCCGGGCTTATAGGGCCGGCGCTCACGCCATTCCGTCGCAAACCGGACCAGTTCGTCGTCTGGCGCCTCAGGCAGCGTCACCACCAGCCTGGCCATCAGATCGCCGCGCCTGCCGTTCGCATAGGCGCCGCGCCCCTTCAGCCGCAGCACCTTGCCCGAGTTGGAGCCTTTGGGAATGGTCATCATCACCGCACCCTCCGGCGTCGGCACCTGGATCTTGCCGCCCAGCACCGCATCCGGAACCGACACCGGCAGGTCCATCGTCAGATCGGCGCCGTCGCGCTTGAACACCGGATGCGGCTGGATACGCAGCTCAATCAGCGCGTCGCCCGCCTGACCGCCGCGCCCCGGCGCGCCCTGCCCCTTCAGCCGGATCGTCTGACCGTCCGCCGCGCCCTTGGGGATGGCCACGTCCAGCATCCGCCCGTCCGAGAACTGGATGCGCCGCGTCGTCCCGGCGATCGCGTCCTCAAGACTGATGTCGAGGGTGGCCCGCACGTCCTGCCCGCGTCCGCCGCCGAAACCGCGCCCGGCGCTGCGTCCGCCGCCTCCGAAGGCGCCGAAGATTTCTTCCAGGTCGATGTCGTCAAAGCTGGCCCGGCCGCCGGGGCCGCCCTCGCCGCGCCCGCCGAAGCCGAAGCCGCTGAACCCGCCGCCGCCCGGCCGGCCGCCCTGAGCGCCGCCAAAGCCTCGAAATTGTTCGCGGCCGTCGGCGTCGATCTCGCCGCGGTCATACTTCGCGCGCTTCTCGGCGTCGCCCAGCAGGTCGAAGGCGGCGGTGATGCGCTTGAACCGCTCCTCAGCCGCCTTGTCGCCGGGGTTCTTGTCGGGGTGCAGTTCCTTGGCCAGCTTGCGGAACGCCTTCTTGATCTCGTCCGCGCTCGCGCCCTTGGAAACGCCCAGTTCCTGATAGGGATCGCCAGCCAATTTTCGCTCCACTCCGGATCAACACAGACCAGAGCGTCAGTTAAGCCATGCAACCGCCCGCCGAAAGGGGCGAGGACGGTTTCCCCGTATTCGCCCCGGTCACAACAGGAGAGGTGGCCACGTCACAATCCCGCCACCGCCTCCGGGCCCCAGCCATATCCGTCGCCCCACTGGGCTACCGCGACGTGCGCGTCCGCCCCGAGCCCGCCTGGAAAGTCCGCCGCGACCTCGGCCGCGCCATAGACGGCCGTCAGCCCCTCGACCTCCCAGACCCGCCGCACGACAGCGCCGTCCAGCACCCGCATGCGGAAGCGCCTCGGATCGACCTCGACGGGCTCAGCGTCCCATCCGTCGCCGCCCAGACGCACGCGGGGCGTCCAGCTCAACCGCCATCCGCCGCCCTCCGCCACAGCCCGCAGATGCGCCGATCGCCACGGAGCCGCGTTCCGGTTGGCCCAGGTGAAGCCGACCTCCGTCGTCCCCGCCCCGCCCGGCGGCGCGCCTGCCGGCCCCGCCCGCCAGATCCGAGGCAGTCCCCGCTCGGCCGCATCGACCTCGGCGCGCGCCATGCCGCGCTCCAGCACCACGACCAGCGCCCCCGCTTCCGCCCCGCGCGCGGCCGCTTCCTCCGTCCCCTGCTGACCGCGCAGCAGGCCGCTTAAACGCCACACGTCGCCGCCGACCAGTTCGGCCCGGCGGAACTGCACCAGTTCCCATCCTTCTCCGCTGCGCACCGCCAGCACATTGGCGCCCGACAGCACCGCCTCGGCCGCCCGGCTCTGGGGCGCCTGTCCCTCGATCCGCACGTTCAGCACGGCCGTCTCGTCCCAGCGGCCGACCACGCCGGGCCGCAGGGGCGCCGTCAGCGTCCCCACCGTCGCGGGCGTCTCCACCACCGCCCTTGGCGTCAGACTGTCGACCGACGCGCCGCCATGCAGCGCCATCGGCCTCCACGGCTCGGCCGCCGCCGCGACCACCGACCGCCCATCCCCCTCCTCTCCCGGCAGCGGCGGCAGGTCCAGCAGCATCAGGAACGGCGCCCCCGCCGTCGTCGCCCCGCCCCCATCGCCGCGCCAGTCCTCCGGCGCATCCACGACAACCGCCTCGACCACGGGCGTCAACACCGCCCTGGGCGTCTCGTCCCAGTCCAGCCGCTCGACGCGCCAGTCGCCCGCACGTCCCTCCACCGCGGCCACATCGCCCGGCTCCAGCTTCAGCGCCTCCAGCGGCCCCAGCTTGAGCGTCAGCTGCTCGGCCGCCTCGCCCTGCAACAGCCGCTGCGCCGCCGCCGTCGCCAGCCCGGCCCCGACCACGGCGGGCAGGGCCGCGTCCACGCCGCCGCCCTCGCCGTCGCCGCGCACCGTCACGGCGCCCAGCTGATAGTCCGCCGCCTCATCGATAAACCGCAGCCGCGCGGCGCTAGGCCGAGGCGTCAGCCGCCGCTCCGCCGCCGCGCTCCCGCCCTTGTCGGGCAGGGCCAGCGCCGCCTGATGCAACATCATCTCCCGCGCCGTCTCGCCCAACACGGCCACCCGACCATCCCGCTCCGCCGCCGTCGCCCCCAGCGTCTGAATCAGCGGCGCCAGCGCATCCTTCGTCGCCATCGGCCGGTCGATGACATAGCCCGTCACCGCGCCGTCCACCGCCCCGACCGTATAGTCCGTCTCGGCCAACCCGCCGCGCTTCAGGATCGCCTCGATCAGGCCGCGCGCATCGCCGCCCATCCGCCCGTTAAGCCAGTGCCCCGTGCGCCAGGCGCCCGCGTCCGCCCACACCTCAGCCAGCGCCGGAAACGCCGGATAGGGCCGCGCGTCCCAGCACCAGACGTCCGCCCCCTGCAACATCGGCCCGCCATAGACGCCCGAGATCGGATTATTCGCCGGCTGCGCATAGTGCGTCAGCACCGCCTCGATCAGCCGCCGCTGCATCCGGTCGTCGCGCGCTCCGGTCGAGTACGGCGGCAGGGCGTTCTCGCTGCTCTTCGGATCCTGGAACAGGTTCGGCGCATTGCCCCCGCGATCCACGGCCGCACAGCCGAACTCGGTCAGCCGGATCGGCTTCATCTGCGGAACCCAGGCCGTCGGCGCCGCCTGTCTTGCGCCGCCGATGCGCTCATGGTGCGGGTTCGACCACCAGCCCTTCAGGTCCTTGTAGCGCCAGATCCAGGCCTCGCCGTGGGCGCCGTCCTCGATCGCCGTGCGCCGCTGCGCCGCCCGGTCCGCCGCGTTGGCGTAGAACCAGTCATACCCCTCGCCGCCCGCCACCTGCGCCGCCAGATAGGCCGGGTCCGACGGTCCACGGAACGCTTGTGCATCAACCCCGCCGTCGCCGCCGCGCCAGTCCCCCATCGGCGGGTACCAGTCGATGGCGACGTAATCGATGTTCGGATCAGCCCACAAAGGATCGAGGTGAAACCTTACCTCCCCCTCTCTCTGCCAGCCGAAATACTCCGACCAGTCAGCGGCGTAGCTCAGCTTCACTCCCGGCCCGACCACCGCCCGGCATTCGGCCGCCAGCGTCCGCAACTGCGCCACCGCCGGAAAGCCCCCGCCCGCATCGCGCGTCCAGGTCAGCCCGCGCATCTCCGAGCCGATCAGCAGCCCGTCCGCCCCCTCCTCGGCCCCGATCTTCGCATAGTGCAGCGCCAGCCGACGCAGGCCCCAGCCGTCCGCCGTCCCGAACAGGGCCGCGACCTCGGCCGTCGCCCCCGCTCCGTCCGTCCCCTCAATGCGTCCCCGCCACGGATAGCCGGGGCAGTCCATGAAGACGAAGGGATACAGCGTCACCTCCAGCCCGCGCGCCTTCAGCGCCCGGATCGCCTGCCGCACGCTGTCGTCCGAGGGCGTGCCGCCATAGGCCGGACCATCCTCGACCTGTGAGATCAGATGCGCGTCCGCCCGCTCGACCCCGGCCACGCGCCAGACCAGCGGCTCGGTCGGCTTCTGCCGCCGCTCCACCCCCGGCCGGATGCGGCAATGGCTCATGCATATGTCGTCGCCGAACCAGCCGACCACCAGACTGACCCGTTTCAGCCTCGGCGCCTGGGCTGTCAACTGATCCAGCGAGGCCTCGAGATCCGTCTGCCCCGCCGTCAGATGCACGTTCTCGGGCGTCGATTTCGTCAGCCCCTCGCGCCGCATCACCGGCTCGGTCGCCAGACAGAACTCGCCCGCGCCGGGGATCAGGCAGACGCCTTCCAGTCGGTCCTCCATCTGCGGTTCGGCGCCCTGCGGTCGACGGAACACCTCAAACGACAGCTGCGGCGCCCGGTCGCCATAGGCGTCCAGCGGCAGGTCCTCGAACACCACATAGGCCGTCCCGCGATAGGCGGGCGCCCGTCCCTCCACCGCCTCGATCAGCGGGTCGGGCATCTGATCCTTGGTCCCGCGATGCAGGCGCATGGTCACGCCCGTCATGTCCATCGGCTGGCCGTCGGCCCAGACGCGCCCCACCCCGTCGATCGGCCCCTCGCACAGGGCCACCGCGAAACTCAGGGAATAGGCGTAGTCGATCGTCTTTCCCGCCTTGCCGGCCGAGCGCTTCTCCTTGCGCTCCAGAAACCGCGCGGCCCAGATCACCTGTCCCGTCACCCGCGCCCGACCGAAGACGCAGGCCATCGGCGCCCCCTCGGCCGAGGATTGCAGCTTCAGCCCCTCCAGCCTCGGCCCGACCTGCCGCGCCGGCGACAGGCCCGCCACCAGCCGGTCGTCCAGCGCCCGCCCCAGCAGGCCCCCGGCCAACAGGCCCAGGCTGCTGACGCCCGCCATCCCGCCAAGCCCGCCCAGCAGCACCTGCGCCATCGTCTACTCCTTCAAAATCGTCCGGGATTCAGGCCAGCGAAAGGCCGCGACCAGCCGCCGTCGCCACCACGGCCCCATCCAGCTCTCCACGACCGAGCGGCCCCAATAGGCGTGGATCATCCGCGGCTCCGGCCCCGCCACCGCGCTCAACACCGCGCAGTGTTTGGCCGGCGCCCCCGCCGCCATGCGGAACAGCAGCACGTCGCCCGGCCCCGCCCGCTCGGGCGGTATCTCCACCAGCCAGCGCCGCGCCGCCGCCCACAACGCCTCTTCGCCCCCGACCTCGGCCCAGTCGGGGCGATAGGGCGGCGGCGCCTCCGGCTCTTCGCCCATAACCTCGCGCCACACCCCCCGCACCAGGCCGAGGCAGTCCGCCCCCTCGCCCTTCACGCTGCACTGATGCCGATACGGCGTGCCCAGCCAGCCCCGCGCGGCGGAGACGATGATTGCACGGCGCGCCGCCTCTCCCTCCCCGTCCCGGGGAGGGTGGCTGAGCCCGCAGGGCGAAGCCGGGTGGGGGCGGCCAGGCGCCTCAAACGCCTCTCTCCGCATGGCGGCGTCCAGGATCGCGGCGTCCTGTATCGCCCAGCCCACCCCACCCGGTCGCTGCGCGACCACCCTCCCCGGGACGGGGAGGGAAGGGTCGGCGCTGATCTTCCTCATCGCCTGCGGCTCCCGCCGTCATTGCGCCCGCTTGCCGGCCGCGCCGTCAGGAAGTCCTCGCCCGGCACATCCGGGAACCCTTGAAAGTTCACCCCATTGCCGAACACGCCCACGCAGGTCGCCCACCGCTTGTCGCAGCTGCGCCCCGCGACCGCCGCCGCCTCCAGCCCGCAGCGCCCATCGCCCAGCACCGCGTCGCAGCCCCGGCCATAGGTCCGCCCGACGACCCGCTCCAGCGCCGCGATCGGCCCGTCCAGATCGGCGATGAACCGCCCCTCCTCGCGCCGTATCCGCGCCAGCCTCCCCTTCCACAGCCGCACCTTCAGGTCCGGCCGCATCCAGTCCACGCGCCACAGCTCGACCTCGGCCGCGTCATAGCGCCCCGCCGCTATGTCCTCTTCGGTGATCGCCGCGTCATCCAGCCCGCCCGAGGCCGACAACGCCCCCGCCGCCAGCCCGACCTCGCCCTCGCCCGCGCCGCCGGTCCAGCCGCTGCCCGCCCGGCACATGACGCCCTCGACCTCCAGATCGCGGTCATGGTCGGTGAAGCCCATCGCCCGCCCGTCCGCCCGCCTCAGCAGCCAGGCATGACACAGCGTCGCCGCCCCGCTCTCGATGCGGGCGAGCAGTTCGTCCGGAACATTGCGCATGGCTCAGACCCGCACCTCGATCAGCGGCATGGCGACCATCCGCCCGGCGCCGAAGCTCTCCAGCGTCACCTCCATCCGGTCCGCGTCGAACCGCACCGGCACGTCAAAGGCGAAGCCCGCCGTCACCGCCGCCCCTTTCGGCGGCGCCGTCGCCAGCGTCACCCGCCCTGTCGTCGCCTCCAGGCTGAAGGCCGCCGTCTCCACGCCCGCCACGGCCACCCGCACCGATCCCTCGACCGGCTTGGCGATCAGCCGCCGATGATCGCCATAGGCCTTGCACAGCTGGAACGTCCGCGTTTCGCCGTCGCCCGTCCCGATCGCCTGATCCAGCGGCGTCACGGCCGCCCCCGGCGCCCCGCTCCTGAAGTCCGCAAAGTCGCGAAACCGGAACCCATGCAGCCGCCCGCGCCGCGCCTCGAAGAAACTCGTCAGCGCCGCCATGTCGTCCAGCGAGCGCAGCCCCGCCCCGATCAGATAGCGTCTGCGCCCATCGGCCCACGGCGTCGAACGCCGCTCGAACCCCGACGCCAGCGTCGTGATCTCCGTCCTGCGCTCGACGCCGCCGGTCGAACCGAACGCCAGCCGCGCCGGCAGGCGCACCTCATGAAAGGCCATGCGTCCCCTCCCCATCCCTGTCTCAATGTCTGGATTGCGTCCCGGCCGGGACCGCTCGCGAACGCGTCGCGAAAAACCTTGCCTAACGTCACGCTTTGGGTTGTCCGCGCCACCGGCGTCGGCCATGCTTTCGCCACACCACGGCAAAGCCGTTCAACGACAGGAGATCCGCGTGCGCGGCGAAATTCTCAGCTATGACGAGGCGACCGGCACAGGGCTGATCAGCGGCGACGACAGCCTCCGCTACGGCTTTGCGCGCACCGCCGTTCAGGGCGAGGGCGCGATGGCCGCCGGCGTGCGCGTCGATTTCGTGCCCGAAGGCATGGAGGCGACCCAGATCATGCTTCTGCCGTCCGCCACCGCCGCCGCGGCCTTCGGCCAGGCTGCAGGCGCCGCCCCCTCGGCCAGCGCCCAGCCCGCCGCCGGCTACGACATCAAGACCGCCCTCTTCTCGTTCAAGGGCCGCCTGCGGCGCCGGGACTTCTGGATCAGCTGGGCCATCCTGGTCGTCGTCGGCCTGATCCTGAACTTCGTGCCCAAGGTCAGCTTCATCCTCGGCCTCGCCGTGATGGTCCTGCACCTGGCGGTCGGCTTCAAACGCTTCCACGACATGGGCAAGCCGGGCTGGCTGGTCGTCATCCCCTGGGCGCTCTGGTACGCCTCGCTCGCCATGCTGGTCAGCGCCTTCGGCCTGTCGGTCCTGAGCGACCCCAACGCCATGCAGTCGATGGACCCCGAACTGCTCGTCGCCACCGGCGGCGCCGCCTTCGGCCTGATGTTCCTGGCCGGTCTGGTCAGCTTCGGCTTCTGGATGTGGCTCGGCTTCGGCGGCAGCCAACCCGGCCCCAACAAATACGGCCCCAACCCCAAGGGCGAATAAGTCCCAAAGAGCGCTCTTCGGAGCGCTCTTTTTTGTTGTCGCTACCGCTCGGCGCGCGGCGCCTCGCTGCTTGAGCTGCTTTGTCGCTACCCCTCGGCGCGCGGCGCCTCGCTGCTTGGGCTGCTTTGTCGCTACCGCTCGGCGCGCGGCGCCTCGCTGCTTGAGCTGCTTTGTCGCTACCGCTCGGCGCGCGGCGCCTCGCTGCTTGAGCGGGTCAGCGCGCGCCCAGCGCCGTCGCCCGCGCCAGCATCCGTGCGATCTGCGTCTCTGACCGCAACAGCCCCTCGGCGCCGCCGTCCACCGTCACGTTCACCGTCACCCCGGGTCCAGAACCAGAGGGACCGCCCATCGGCTCGACCGTCCCGGCGCCCGCCGGGCGAAACACCTCCGGCCCGCGCTCGCCGACCAGATAGGCGCCCCCGCCCAGCACCGGCCCGCCGTCCGCCCGCGCGCCGCCGAAGCCGCCCATCGCCGCCGCTATGGCGCCCGACAGTCCCACGCCGCCGCGCACGCCCGCCGCCGCATTGACAGCGTTCAGCACCGCCCGCGCCAGCTCAGCCAGCGTCACCTGCCCGTCCGCCGCCGCCCGCGCCAGCGAGCGCGTCAGACTGGCCCCCGCCCGCCCGAACGCATCCTCGATCGAGGCCGCCGCCCGCTCCGCCGGCTCTTTCAGCGCCTCCAGCGCCGCCGCCGCCTCCGCCGCCTTCACCGGCACGGCGTCGACGCCGTCCGGCCTGAAACTATCGCTCATCCGGCCACATCTCCTGCATCCGCTCCAGTTCGCCGCGCCCCAGGGGCGCCGCCCGCGCCGGCCCCGCCGTCAGCATCCGCCACTCCTTGAGCGACAGCCGCCAGAAGCCCTCCGGCCCCACGCCCCTCCGCGCCGCCGCCTGCATCATCTCGCTCCAAGGAGTCATCAGGCCGCCGCCGCGAACGCCTTCGCCACCGCCCCCGCCGCCTCGCGCGGATCAACCGGCGCGCTCGCCAGTCCGTCCGCCAGCACAACCTCGCCCCCGCCGCGCAACAGCGCCGCCAGGACCACCATCAGATCGCGCGCCGACAGCGAGCGCATCCGCTCCGCCAGCGCCGCCATCCCGGCCACGCCCAGCCCCGTCTCGATCTCGGCCAAGGCGCCCAGCGTCAGGCACAGCGTCCGCTCCGCCCCCGCTAGCCTCGCGACCACCTCGCCCCGCACGCCGTTCGCCATCACAGCGCCTCGAAACGGATCTCGCCCGCGCTGGCCAAACTCAACGCAAAGCTGGCCTCGCCCTCATGCTCGCCCGCATATTCCAGCGCGGCGACCAGGAACGGCCCCTCCAGCACGCCGAAGTCCGGCACGATCAGCCGCCACGTCTTCGCCGCCTGCTCAAAGAAGGCCTCGCGGATCAGGGCGTCCGACGCCGCGTCGCGAAAGATTCCCTGCCCCGACACCGCCGCCGACTTCACGCCCGCGCCCGCCAGCAGCTCGCGCCACCGCCCGGCGCTGTCGCTGTCGGTCGCGTCCACCGTCTTGGCGTTCAGCGAAATCGTCCTCGCCCTCAGCCCCGCCACAGTGATGAAGGCGCCGGCGGCGCCTTCGATCTTCAGCAGGATGTCCTTGCCCCGTTGCGCCGTCATCTTTCCTCGCTTCGTTTTCCAGAACACGCACGCCTTCTCCCTCCCCTTATGGGGAGGGCGGCCGAGCTGCAGGCGAGGCCGGGTGGGGAGGGCCAGGCCATGCCCACGCCGCGCCCCGATCGCCCCGCGCGCCCACCCGGTCGCTATCGCGACCACCCTCCCCATGAAGGGGAGGGAGAGGCGCCGCGCTAAACCTCTTCCGTCACGGCCCGCAGCCGCATCACCGCCCATGCCCGCTTCAGATCCGGGCTGCGGAACAGGTCCGTGAACGTCACCGCCACGCTGACCGCCTTCACCCCTTCCGCCTCCAGCGGCGCATCGGCCAGCCGCGCCCGCACCGCCGCCGCCACGGCCCGCGCCTCCTCCAGCCCCCTGAACCGACTGGCGCAGGTCAGGGTCAGCCTCTGCTCCACCCCGCCGCCGTCCGCATTCAGCGGCCGGCTCTCGCACCGCCCGATCACCAGATGCGGAAACTCCGCCCCCTGCGGCGGCTCGTCCCAGATCCGGGCCGGATCGCCCAGCAGCGCCTTCAGCGCCCCGTCGCCGCCCAGATGCGCGATCAGCGCCTTCACCAGCGCCCCTTCATGATCCTTCATCGCGCCCGCTCCAGATTCAGCCTTGCCCGGCCCGCCGCCTTCGGATCGGCCTCGACGCCCACGACGCCCCAGTCCGCCCCGCCGAAGCGGACGACCAGCCCCTCCTCCAGCCTCGGATCGGCCCGCACCGTGGCGCTCAGCGTCTCCACGGCGCGCGTCACGCCCGCGTCCGTCCGCTCGCGTCGCCGCCGCGCCCCCAGGCTCAGCCACAGCGACCCGACCGGCTCATAGCTGACGACGCGCCCGCCATAGGGCGTCTGCGCCTCCACCGGCCGCACCAGAGACGCCACCACCTTCATCGCGCCCGCGCTCACAGCCGCACCACGCGATAGGGCGCGATCCACCCCTCGACCGGCGCCGCGCTCATCTCGCCGTCGCCGCGCTCATAGGCGCGCATCACCAGCATCATCACCGCCAGCCGCAGCGGCGCTGGCGAGGTCGAGGTCAGGCACAACCCGACTTCGCCTTCCACCCGCGCCCTGGCCGCGTCGATCAGCGTCTGGATCAGCCCGTCCTCCGCCTCATGCTCGACGCGCAGGAACAGCTTCGCCTCCGTGAGGCTCACGGGTGCGGTCATTCAAATCTCCTATATTCCTTTTCCTTCTCCCCTTGTGGGAGAAGGTGGGCGCCGCAGGCGCTCGGATGAGGGGAAGGGTTCAACAGACGACCGGCTGGACCAAAGCGCGCCGCCCCCGTCCCCCTCATCCGTCTCGCTCTGCGAGCCGCCTTCTCCCCCGCAGGGGAGAAGGAAGACCCGACGTCGGCCCCTTACAAGGCCGCGAACTTCATCAGCTTGATCGCGTCGAAGTTCTGCACCCCGCCGCCCACGCGCTTGGTCGTGTAGAACAGCACATAGGGCTTGGCCGAATAGGGATCGCGCAGCACCCGCACCCCCGCGCGGTCTACGATCAGATAGCCGCGCGCAAAGTCGCCGAACGCGATCGACAGACTGTTGGCGCCGATATCCGGCATGGTCTCGATCTCGGTAACCGGATAGCCCAGCAGCGAGGCCGTCTCGCCCGGCCGCGTCGCCGGCGACCAGACATAGTTGCCGTCCGCATCCTTGAACTTGCGCACCGCCGAGACCGTGCGTCGGTTCATCACGAAACGCCCGTTCGGCCGATACTGAGCCTTGGGCGCATAGATCAGGTCGATCAGCTTGTCCGCCGGGTTGGTCGAGGCGAAACCGCCCGCCGCCCCCGACGCCACCGTGCCGATCTGCCCCCAGGTCTGCGTGCCTTCGCTCGCCGTCGCATAGGCCAGGAAGCCCTTGGGCTTGTTCACCCCGTCGCCGCTGACGAAGGCCGCCGTCTCCTGCGCCGCGAAGGCGTCCTCGACCTCGGCCGCCAGCCATTCGTCCAGATCGATCAGGGCGTCGTCCAGCAGGCTCTGCGTCGCCGCCGGACAGGCGTAGAGATCGGCCGAGGAGAACTCCAGCAGCGCCAGCGTCGCCGGGTCCGTCTCCGGCCGCGCCGCCGTCTCGGCCACCCAGCCGGCCTGCACGCCCGCCGTCGACACCGGCTTCCTGAACACGCCTGAGCCGACGGTGCGCACCGTGGCGATCTCGCGCATCGGCGAGCCCGCCATCAGGCGGCGCTCGATGGCGCGCTCCGTCTCCGGCGGCACAACATAGCCCGCCGAGTTCGACGCCGACGACAGCCCCGCCTTCAGCTCCAGGCCATGCGAGGCGCCCGATTTCATATAGCCGTCCCACGCGCTCTTCTCCTCCCCATGGAATGGGGAGGGGGACCGCGAAGCGGTGGAGGGGCCGTCGGCCTCAAGCACAGGCCTGCGGCTCTCGCTCAGCACGCGATCCATGCGCGCCTGCGCCTGCGCCACGGCCTGATCGATGCGCGCCACCTTCTCCTCCAGCAGCGCATCGGCCGAAGCCTTCTTCTCGATCTCGTCCAGACGGGCGTCGTTCGCCCCTTTGAACGCCTCGAACGCGGCCATCATCTCATGCATGGCGGCGCGCGCCTCGGGGTTGCCCGAGACGGTCTTGGTCTCTTTCATGGTGTCTCCGATGTTAGAACCGCACGATGCGGTTACGCTGGAGACGCGGTTGCGACGCCGCGTCTCGATCTTGCTTCAGCAGGTCGCGCCACAGCCGTTGTTGCGCCTTCGCGCTGGCGTGTTAGCGTCCTCGTTCATGCAGGAAGGATTGATGCTCAAACTCGTCATAATCGCCCTGTCCGCCGCCTTTCTCCCGTCGTGCGCGACGCCGGAAACAGCCGCCATGCCCCTTCAACAGAGCCGTCTCTCCGCCGACGCTTCCCTGCAGACCCGCCTGTTCGAGACCCTGGGGGCGTGCGAGCGCTTCAATCGCGCCCCTTCGGGCGAACAGGGCTTCGCCGCCCATCTGCGCCGCCACGCCCCGACCGCCGACGAGACAGAACGCCGCGCGCTCCGGGCCGCCTATGACCGCGGCGCCAGCCCCGCCGTCGCCTCCCGCCAGACCCCCGAATCCTGCGCCATCGCCCTGCGCGGCCACGCCCAGGAGGCCCCCGGCCTGCACGGACGTCGCGACGACCGCCCGCTGGCCTCGCCCGACTGACGCCGGATCAGCCTGCCGCCGCCCGCGCCTGAAACCGCGCGCCCGGCAGCATCGGAAACGTCACCAGCGACACCTCCCACAGCTCCGCCCGGCTCAGCACCCTAAGCCGCCCGTCGCGCCGCGCCTTCGTCGCCCGAAAGCCGATCGACAGCCCGTCCAGCGCCCCGGCGCGCGTCAGGGCGGCGGCGTAGCGGGCCTCGGCGGACCAGTCCTCGATCCGCCCCTCGACCCACAGGCCGCGCTCGTCCTCGACCATCCGGTCCCAGACGCCGACCACGGCGCGGCTCTCATGCTGGTGCAGCATCCGCACCCCGCCCGCGCCGGTCTTGGCCAGGCTGTCGGCGAAGACGCCGCGCGCCGTCACGTCCCCGTTCAGATCCGCCACGCCCCAAAGGGAGGCGTAGCCGGCGATCGCCAGGCCCGCCGTTGTTCGGCCTATCGCCGCCATCATTTCTCCTCCAGCCGCCGCTCGATCCGCTCGACCGCGGCGCGCGTCGCTTCGCCCTGCGCCTCCAGCCGGGCCAGCCGCTCGGCGACCAGCCTCTGCTCGTCCACGCGCTGCTCCAGGGTGGCGATCCGCGCCGCCGCCCCGCCGGCCCAGACCAGTCCGCCGACGGTCTGCACCAGCAAGGCCGCGATCAGGGCGACGGGCATCTTCTTCATCGCCTCCATCACTCCCCCACCCCCGCCATCCGGCGCCGCTCGTCCTCGGTCAGGAAGCTCGCGGCATTCAGCCGCGCCCACAGCGCGTCACGCTCGACCTGAAGGGCCGGAACCGCATCCAGATCCGGCTCGATCCGGCAATCCGTGAACCGCCCGCCCAGCCACCCCGTCATCGCGCCGGCCGCCTTCCGCACCAGCGGGATCACCGTCCCGCGCCAGAAGGCGGCGTTGGCCTCGCGATAGTTGGCGTAGGTCGCATCCCCCGGGATCCCCAGCAGTTGCGGCGGCACGCCGAACGCCAGGGCGATCTCCCGCGCCGCCGCGTGCTTGCCGGCGATGAAGTCCATGTCGTGCGGCGTCAGGCTCATCGGCTTCCAGTCCAGCCCGCCTTCCAGCAGCAGCGGCCGCCCGGCGTTGCGCGCCCCGGCGTGGGCCTCCCCCAGCTCCGCCTTCAGCGCCTCGAACTGATCCGCCGTCAGCCGCTCGCCGTCCCTGGCGCCATAGACCAGCGCCCCCGACGGCCGCGCCGCATTGTCCAACAGCGCCTTGTTCCAGGCGCCCGAGGCGTTGTGCACGTCGATGGCGAAGGCCGCCGCCTCCAGCGGTGAAAACCCGTAATGATCGTCCGTCGGATGAAACAGCTTCAGATGCATGACCGGCGACCAGCCGTCGCCATGCCGCCCGATCCGCACCGCGCGCCCGCCGACCGCATACTCATAGGCTTCTGGCCAGCCCGCCCGCCCCGGGACCACCTTCACCCGGTCGGGCCGCAGCGCCCACAGCTCGTCCGGCGCCCCGTCTCCATCCGCGTCGCCGGTCGCCTCGACATAGGCGTTGCCCGCCGTCTGCAGCGCGCCGTACAGCGCCTCCATCAGCTCGGCCCCCGACTGCTCGGGATTGGGCTTGTCGATCAGCCGCGCCAACGGATGGTCCGCGCTGCGCACGCCCCCGACCATCACCATCAGCGGCGTCGAGGCCGCCGCCTCCGCGATCATCCGCACGCAGCGATAGGCCACGGCGTTCTTGCCGAACCCCTCGTCCGCCAGGTGCGCATAATCGCGCGGCGTCCATCGCGCGCGGCCCGCCCCGGTCAGGGCGATCAGCGGCCCGGTGCGCGATGTCTTTTCCTCATAGGCCGGCTCCGCTGCGCGCCTCTGCAATCGCCACCATCCCATTCTCAACCTCCAGACAGCAAAAGGCCCCGATCCTTCTCAGACCGGGGCCACGCTCGACCTCATTATGTCGGAAGCGGTTTAACCCGCTGCAGTCCTACGCCGCTGCAACACGACCGCCGCTCCCCCGGCCATCGCCAGGGCCATCAGGATCATCGCCCACTCCGTCATCGTCGGAATGGCCGCAGGCGCCGCCTGACCGAACTCGGCACGGAAGCGGGCGTCCTTGTTCGGGAAGAGCAATGGCGAATTGAAATAGACCTGCAGCCAGAACCCATCAGCATAACTGCCCGGGTCAACCACCTCGATCTTGCCGTCGCCGCTCACGACTTCCAGCGCCAGCATATATTGTTGGCCCGCGACGACCGGCGCGTCGAAGTCAAACGTGACGGCCCTCGCCGTCGTCCCCGACAAGGTCTGGTCCGGCCCCGTCTCAATCACCTGATCGGCATAGCGATCCGAGACGGAATCATAGCCCCGGACCGCCGGCCGCACCGTCACACCGCTCGCGCCCGGCTCGATCCAATAGGTGAACCGCTTCACACGATCATAGCCTGCGGGCGCGGTAACCACCTGCCCGATGCGATCGGGGTTATTATCGACCAGGGTCGTCATGGTCCCCGCCACGTCATGCTCGACCCGCTGAGCCAAGGCGCTTCCCGCTGTCGCCCAGAGCCCCATCGCCACTAAGACTGCGACCAAGCTCATCCGTATCTTCTGCAGCACCATGATCTCTTTTCGTTGTTCGAAAGACTCCCGACTAACCTACGTTCTTTAACAAGCTTTGCCATTCGAATTTTACAGTTCGAAGCGCTCACAACGCCCGCAGCCTCGGCTGCGTCTTCCCGGCCAGCAGCAGGTGCGTCAGCCCCCACACCAGGGCGTCCGCCCGGTCCGGGCTCTTGCCCCCCGGCGCCTCCCCGCCCAGCGCCATCATCTCTTCCTCCAGCGCCGCGAACGCCCCGCAGTGGACCACGCGCCCCTGTTCGTAGAGCGCCGCCACCGGCTCGGCCCGCGCCTTCTTGGACCGGCTGGCGTGAACCAGCTTCACCTGCGCCGGACAGTCGGCCTGGCCCAGCAGGGCGCGCACCATCTCCCCGCCCTGATTGGCCTCGGCCAGCACCAGGTCGGCGTCGAACTCGCGCGCGGTCTCGGCCACGCGCCGCGCCCACCCGGCGGGCGACAGGCCGCGCGCCGAACGGTCGGCCAGCACATAGCCCGTCCTGTCCCAGCGTCCCGCCACCACGATCCCGCAGGCGTCGCCGTGGGCGCTGGCTGGCGGATCGACCGCCACCACCACCCGCTCAAACTTCGCCGGACGGCTCCCCCGCGCCCGCGCCAGATCCTCGGCCCGGAACAGGGCGCCGTCGGCCTCGACCACCAGCCCTTCCATCTCCTGCGCCTCCAGCCGCGTCCCGGCGTAGAGGCTCTGCAGATGGCCCAGGAACCCCGGCGCCAGATTGGCTTCGTTGTCCTTCGTCGCCAGCCGGGCCGTCGCCACGCCCGGCTCGGCCAACAGCCGCCTCAGGGCTGGGATCGGCCGGGGCGTCGTCGTGATCGCCAGCTTAGGGTCCGTCCCCAGCCGCAGGCCGAACCTCAGGTTCGACAGCGTCGCCTCGATATTCCTCCAGGCGCAGAACTCGTCCGCCCAGGCGGCGTGAAACTGCGGCCCGCGCAGGCTGTCCGGGTCTTCGGCCGAAAACGCATAGGCCGCCGCGCCCGAGGGCCAGACCAGCCTTCGCCGCCCCGCTTCCCAGCGCGGCCGGTTGTCGGCCGTCGCCTGAGCCTTCAGCCCCGACGGCCCCTCGACCATCACCTCGCGCACGTCGTGCAGGGCCGTCCCGACCAGGGCGAAGGTCATATCCGCCCCCCGCGCCAGCTCGTTCATCCAGAAGCCGCCGGCGAAGGTCTTGCCCGACCCGCGCCCGCCCAGCAGCACCCAGGTGCGCCAGTCCTCAGGCGGCGCGATCTGGTCGTCGTTCAGCCTCGGCGTCGCCTTGACCGCCGCCCTCAGCGCCGCCCCCCGCTGTTCGCGCGGCAGGCTCTCGATCCAGTCCCGCAGCCAGCGACTTGCGCTCGATGGCTGCGACGAGATGATCGACACGGGCGAAGAATTCGGCCTGAAGCCCGGCCAGTTCGGCGTCGCTGAGGTCACGGTCGTCGTCGCTCATTCCATCCTCTTCAGGGCTGCGGCTCTTGCGGATCAGGTCGGCTTCCAGCGCCGCCACCGCCTTGGCCGTGCGGGCCAGAACGCCGATGGCGCGCGCCCGCTTCTCGGCCTCGGCCACATCGGCGGGCGGCTCGGCCGCCGTCACCACGGCGATGGCCTCGTCGGTCGCGGCCCTCAGCCGGGCGAAGACCTCGCCCAGCCACGCCGCGGTCGTCCCCGCCGCCCCGCTCTGATCCGCTTTTCCCGCCATGACTGAACCATAGACGAGCAGCGTCCTCAGGCGCGCAAAGGGCGCCCGGATGGCGTCAAACGCAGGGATTTCCCGGCTTTGGCCCGCCCTGTCGCAAAGACCGTCGGCGTCAGGCGCCCGCCCGCGTCTCTTCAGGCGTCGTTGCCGCCTCGTTCAGCCACCGCGACAGGGCGGCCGCCAGTTCCGCGATCTGGATCGGCTTGGCCAGATGGCCGTCCATCCCCGCTTCCAGGCAACGCTTCACCTGGTCCGCCTGCACGTTGGCCGTCAGCGCCAGGATGGGGATCCGCCGCTCGCCCTGGGCCTGCATCCGGCGGATTTCCCGCGTCGCGGTCAGGCCGTCCATGACCGGCATGTGCACGTCCATCAGCACCAGGTCATAGGCGCCTGAATGCGCCGCATGCACCGCCTCGGCGCCGTCGGCGACCGTATCGATCTCCAACCCCAGGTTCCTCAGAATGGCGCTGACCAGCTCGCGGTTGGCGGCCGCGTCGTCGGCCATCAGCACCCGGCCGCGCAGGGCGTCCTTGCGGGCGCGATCCTCCTCGCCTGCCGCCGTAACGTCCTCGGCCGTCGCCGCCGCCAGCGGCGCCTCGAACCAGAAGGTCGAGCCGGCGCCCGGCGCGCTTTCCACCCCGACCTCGCCGCCCATCAGTTCGATCAGCCGCCGCGAGATCGCCAGACCCAGCCCCGTCCCGCCATAGACCCGCGTGGTCGAGGCGTCGGCCTGGGTGAAGCGCCGGAACAGTTCCCCGATCTTCTCGGACGGGATGCCGATGCCGGTGTCGGTCACCTCCACCCGCATCCGCCAGCCGCCGTCCGCCAGCGGCCGCCCGCCGACCTTCAGCGTCACCGCTCCCCGCGCGGTGAACTTGGCCGCATTGGACAGGAAGTTCAGCATCACCTGCCGCAACCGCCCCTTGTCGCCGGTCAGGCGCTCGGGCGTTTCCGCCGCCACCACCACGTTCAGCGTCAGCCCCTTGGCCGAGCACTGGCTCTCGATGATGGCCGCCGCCCCGTCCACCAGGGCCCGCGTATCGAACGGCTCCGGGTCCATCTCGATCGCGTCGGCTTCCAGCTTGGAATAGTCCAGAATGTCGTTGATGACGCCCAGCAGCGCCTCCGACGCCGTGGCGATCCGTTCGACATAGACCCGCTCTTCGGGCGGCAGGTGCTCCGAGGCCTGCAACAGTCCCGAAAAGCCGATGACGCTGGTCAGGGGCGTGCGCAGCTCATGGCTCATGTTGGCCAGGAACTCGCTCTTGGCCTGGGCGGCCTTCTCGGCCCGCTCCTTGGCCTCGATGACCTCGTCCTCCAGCACCTTGCGCTGGGTCATGTCGCGGATCACCACCACCACGTCGTCGACCTGGCCGTGCTCGTCGGTCAGGGCCTTGAAGGCCGACTCCACCCATACCGTGTGGCCCTGGCGGTGCACCGCCCGATGCTCCAGCCGCGTCGGCTGGCCTGTCTGGACCGCCGCGCTGATCGCCTGGAGCACCTGCAGCCGGTCCTCGGGGTGGACATAGTCGGTCGACTGGCCGCTCATGTCCTCAAAGGTCCAGCCCAGCAACTGCTGGATCGCCGGCGAGATGTATTTGCTCGACCCGTCCATCTTGACGCGGGTGATCACGTCGCCGGTGTTTTCGGCCAGCAGGCGATAGCGCCGCTCATTGGTCTGGGCCGCACGCAGCAAGGCCTCGCGCTCGGTCACGTCCTGCAGCACGCCGAACAGGGCGATCACCCGGCCGGTGGCGTCCTTCTCGGCGGCGCCCTCGGCGGCGACCACCCGCTCGACCCCATCCACGCCTACTAGCCTCAGCTTGAAGGTATAGCCTTCGCCGCTCTTCAGCGCCCGTTCGACCAGCCGCTGGACCTCGCCCCGGTCGTCCGCGTGATAGTGGCCGAAGACATCCTCCAGCTTCGGATGGAAGGCGCCCGGCGCCCGCCCGTGGATGCGATAGATCTCGTCCGACCAGGTCACCGCTCCGGTCGCGACCTCATAGCGCCAGCGTCCGACCCCGACCATGTCCTCGGCCAGCCGCAGCGTCTCCAGGCGCGCCGCCTCCTGGCGCATCGCCTCGGCGTGCTCCATCAACTGACCCGCCAGCCCGGCCAGTTCGCGGATCAGGTCCAGCTCGGCCTGCGTCGGCGCCGGACGCGGCTGAACGTCCATCACGCCGATGGCCCCCGCGGGCCGCCCGTCAGCGCCGCACACCGTGGCGCCGAGAAAGAAGCGGACATGGGGCGCCCCGACCACCATCGGATGGCGGCGATAGACGGGATGCTCACGCGCATCCTGGATCACCATCACGGCGTCCGGCCCCATGTCAGCCAGTTGATGGCTGACGCTGTCGAGGCGCGGCACGCTCACCTCGTCCAGCCCAACCCCGGACAGAAAGACCGCCCGGTCTTCATCCAGCGTCGCAATCATGGCGTGGGGCGTGCGGAAGGTCGCGCAGGCGATCGCCGTCAGCCGGTCGAACGCGTCCCGCGCGCCGTTTCCCGACCCTTTTCCTGCTGCGACAATATCCATTCCGCCCTCGCCCTGACCACGCCCCTAACCCCCAGGCGCCGAATTATTCGTTAGCGACGCCCCGTTCCGCCATCCATTCGGGCGCTTCGAACTCCAGGGCGTCCTCGGGTTCCTTCAGCGCCGTCTCGCACACGGTCTGGCGACGCACCGACACCCCGGCCGTATGCACCGTCTCCCGGTCGCCCGAGACCAGCGGATGCCACCAGGCCAGCGGCCGCCCTTCATGCAGCCGACGATAGGCGCACGACAGCGGCATCCACTTCAGCCGCTCGATATTGTCGGGCGTCAGCTGCACGCAGTCCGGCACCTCGGCCTGACGATCGGCGTAATCGGTGCAGGTGCAGGCGTTCGTGTCGAACAGCTTGCAATGCACGCGCGTCGGGATGATCCGGCCGGTGTCCTCGTCCTCGAACCGGATGACGCAGCACAGGCCGCAACCGTCGCACAGGCTTTCCCACTCGGCCGGATTCATCTCGGCGAGCGTCTTGGTCTCCCAGAAGGGCTTGGCGGGCGCGGAACTCATGGGCGCGCCCTATACGCCTCAAAACCCCCGCTGTCGCCTTCTCCCTCCCCTTCATGGGGAGGGTGGTCGAAGCGAAGCGAAGACCGGGTGGGGAGGGCCAGGCGATCCTGGTCTCGGCGACTCAGCCGCCCCTCCGGCGCGCTTCAGTGCGTCACGCTTTTCGAGAACAGGTTGATCACCACCACCCCGCCGATGATCAGCCCCAGACCGATGATGGCCGGGCCATCCAGTTTCTGCTTGAACAGGACCAGGCCGATCAGCGAGATCAGCACCACCCCCAGCCCGCTCCAGATCGCATAGGCCAGCCCCACCGGCATCTGCTTCAGCGCCAGCGTCAGCAGATAGAAGGCGATGCCGTAACAGACCGCCAGCCCCGCCGTCGGCAGGGGTTTGGTGAACTGCTGCGACTGCTGCAGCAGGGTCGTGCCCATCACCTCAAAGCCGATCGCGCCCAGCAGGGCCAGCCAGGTGGTCGGGCTCATGCGCCGGTCTCCCCATTGGCGCCGGCCTCTGAATAGCCGTTCGTCAGCAGGCTGCCCGGCGTCAGCAGCGACAGCAGGGCCTGGCGCTGTTCCAGCGACACCTCATGCGTGTCGAACAGGTCGCTCATCCACAGGCCGTCGGCGATCAGCCGCAGCATCAGGGCGTCGTCCCGGCCCATCGGATCTTCGGGGTCTCCCACCGTCAGGCTGCGGATCGCCTCGCGCCAGCGCGGGATCAGGCTGGGCTCTATGGCGCAGGCGGCCAGGACGGCGCGGCCGATGCTCACGTCCCGCTCGGTCGCCGGCTCATTGACCACCGTCCTCAGATAGGCCCGCGCATTGCGGCCATAGGGGTTGGGATCGCGCGCGGCCTCGGCCAGCACCGCCGTCGTCATCTCCAGCGCCAGATGGTCCAGCACCCCTTCCAGCAACGCCTGTTTGGTCGGAAAGTGATGCAGCAGGGCGCCCTTGCTGAAGGGCAGACGCCCCACCACGGCGTCCAGCGTCAGCGCCATCGCCCCCTGTTCGGCGGCCAGTTCGATGGCCGCGTCGATAATCTGGCGGCGGGTGTCTTCGGGCGTGCGGCGGTTCGGTTGAGCGTCCATGCGGCCCGACATACCGTCTGGACGGTTTTGTGTAAATCCGGAAATATTGGCCCTTCGCCCCCTCGACGCGCTATAGGCGTCGCCTCCCTTTTCGGACTGGTGTCTATGGCCCCTCGCCCTCCTCTCGTCGCCCTCAAGGACGTCCGCCTGCAGGACGGCCCCCGCCCGCTGTTCGACGGCGTCGACATGGCGATGGAGCCGCGCAGCCGCGCCGCCCTGGTCGGCCGCAACGGGGCGGGCAAGTCCACCCTGATGAAGGTGGTCATGGGCCTGATCGAGCCGGACTCGGGCGACCGCTCGTTCCAGGCGGGCACCCGCTTCGCCTATGTCCCGCAAGAACCCGATCTTTCACCGCCCTCAAGCAGCGAGCGCGAAGTCGCGAGCGGTAGGGCCGCTCAAGAATGGACCCTGGCCGACTACGCCGCCTCGGGCGAGGCCGAACGCTGGACCGCCGAAAGCTGGCTGGAGACCTTCGGCCTCAACCCGAACAAGTCGACGCAAGGCCTGTCGGGCGGCGAGATCCGCCGCGCCGCCCTGGCCAAGGCCTTCGCCGAAGAGCCCGACCTTCTGCTGCTGGACGAGCCGACCAACCACCTCGACATCCTGGCCATCGAACTGCTGGAGAACGAGCTGATCCAGGCCCGTTTCGCCCTCCTGGTCGTCAGCCACGACCGCGCCTTCCTGAACCGCGTCACCGACACCGTGCACTGGCTGGAAGGCCGAAGGGTGCGCACCCTCAACAAGGGCTTCGTCGAATTCGACGACTGGGCCGCCAAGGTCATGGAGGAGGAGGCCGAGTCCCTGCGCCGCCTGACCAAGCGCATCGAGGCCGAGACCTATACCTTCTACCGCTCCATCACCGCCCAGCGCACCCGCAACGAGGGCCGCGCCCGCGCCCTGCAGCAGATGCGTCTGGACCGGGCCGAACGGGTCAAGGACATTCCGCGCGAACTGAACCTCGGCGTCGATTCCGGCGGCGCCTCGGGCAAGCTGGTGGCCGACATCAAGGGCGTCAGCAAGGCGTTCGGCGACCGCGTCATCTTCAAGAACCTGACCACCCGCATCATCCGCGGCGACCGGCTGGCCATCGTCGGTCCCAACGGCGCGGGCAAGACCACCCTGGTCAAGGTGCTGCTGGGCGAACTGGCCCCGGACGAAGGCACGGTCCGCATGGGCGCCAATCTGGAGCCCCTTTACCTCGACCAGTCGCGCGAGGGGCTGAAGTCGGACATGACCCTGTGGGACGCCCTGACGCCGGGCGGGGGCGACAGCATCCTGGTGCGCGGCCGCTCCATGCACGTCGCCGCCTACGCCAAGGACTTCCTGTTCCAGGAGGCCCAGCTGAAGCAGCCCATCTCCACCCTGTCGGGCGGCGAGCGCAACCGCCTGCTGCTGGCGCGCGCGCTGGCCCAGCCCGCCAATCTGCTGATCCTGGACGAGCCGACCAACGACCTCGACATGGACACGCTGGAGAAGCTGGAAGAGCTGCTCGAAAGCTACGACGGCACTCTGATCCTGGTGTCGCACGATCGCGATTTCGTCGACCGTCTGGCTACCTCGACCATCGCCCTGAACGGCCGCGGCGACGTGGTCGAGACCCCCGGCGGCTGGCAGGACTTCCTGCGTCAGAACCCCGGCTTCCTCGCCCCGCCCCCGACCCACGCCGAGGCCGCCCCCTCCGGGGCGCGTCGGGTCGAGAAGGCCGAGCCTTCTGACCGCGCCCCGAAGAAACAGGCCAAGCTTTCCTACAAGGACGCCCGCCGTCTGGAAGAGGTCGAAAAGCTGATGGAGACCCTGCCGGTCGAAATCGCCAAACAGGACGCCATCCTGGCCGACCCCGACCTCTATTCACGCGACCCCGCCGCCTTCGACCGCGCCATGAAGGCCGCCGAAAAGGCCCGCGCTGAACTGGAAACCGCCGAACTCGACTGGCTGGAGCTTGAAGAGAAGAAGGCCGCGCTGGCAGGGTGATCGCCTGCCTCTGCACCCTTCGTTAAGTCAGGACCTCCGCATGAAAGCCGTTCTCTCCGCCATCGTCCTGGCCCTCGGGGCTCTGGGCGTCTCAACCGTCGCCCTTCCGTCTCAAGCCCAAGCCCAGACGGTCGTCGGCCACGGCGCCTTCACCGCCCTGCCTGATGCGGGCGAACAACCTGACGCCGGGCGCGACTACAAGGTCATTCTCGACGTGGCCCAGGGCGGGCCGGACGACAAGCCGCTCAAGTCGCTCGACCGCGTGGCCCGCCTGACCAATCTGCTCGAAGCCGGCGGCGTGACGGGCGAGCGCCGCAAGATCGTCGCCGTCCTGCACGGAGGCGCCACGCTCGCCACCCTGTCCGACGCCGCCTGGGCCGCGCGCGGCAAGGGGGAGGTCAATCCCAACAGCGCCCTGATCCGCGCCCTCCTCGCCGCCGGGGTTCAGGTGCGCCTGTGCGGTCAGTCGATGGTCGCCAACGGCCTGACCCCCGCCGATCTGGAGCCCGGCGTTCAGGTCGATACCGCCGCGATGATGACCGTCATTCACCACCAGCAGGCCGGCTACGCCCTCATTCTCTAGAGTTCGCGCCCGGCGCGGCGCGCCTTTTCCTGTGGACAGCGCAACATCCTGATCCGCCTGCGCGAATTTCGGCCGTCCACAGATATCCACAGACTTGCCCACCGGGTCGGGGATGATTCCGCACAGACGCGCCGGTTTGGGCGCTTGCCCAATAACTGATTTCGCGGGAACGTCAACAGGCCGAAGGGACACGGAGGCGCGGAAATCCGGGGAGACCCGGACATCAAGCGGACCGGTCCGGCTCTCTGACCCAGGGTTCCAAGCCTCCTCGGAGGACGCGGAAACACCGACGCAGGGCCAAGGCTCCCGATCCTTTAGCGTTTCGGCGCAGGGATCACGGAGAACCAGGCCGGGATCGACGGACGGCGCGAGGTTCGCCTTGCGGAACGCCGAAGACCAGGAGCCGATGAAACAGGCGCTGAACGACGCCGGGTTCGCCCGCCGACGCTGAGGCGAAGTTTCGACCCTATAACGGTCAAGTCCAACCCGGACTTGGCGAGGGGACGCGATCCGCGATCTGACCGGCGACGGTCCGGCTCAAAGGATGGCGTCCCCTCGCTCAATTCCGGCGCTGGATTGTTGGATTTCCGGTCGCAATTCGGCCTGGCGACGTCCCGCCGCCTTTCCAAGCGCGGCCCGCCCCCCTACACCCTAGACGTGATGACTCGCGCCCGCCTGAACCGACGCGGCCTGATGGCCGGCGCCCTTGGCCTAAGCGCCGTGGGCCTGAGCGCCGTGGGCGCCCTGTCGGCGTGCAGCCGCACGCCCGCGCCGACCGACGAGTCCGGCCGCGTGCGCCTGCGCGTCGCGGCGGGCGGACCGGCCGACGCCCTGCACGGCGGCTTCTATCAGGCGCTGGCGGTCGGGGCCTACGAGCGGCGCGGCCTCAATGTCGAGATTCTGTCCGGCCCGCCGGGCGCCGACATCCCCGCCCTTCTGGCCGCCAGCGCGGTCGAACTGGCCATCGGCCGCGACAGCTTCCTGCCCCTGCGGCTGATCGCCGAGCGCGCCCCGGTCAAGGCCGTAGCCGCCTTCCTGCAGAAAGACCCGGTCGTCCTTCTGGCCCATCCCGGCCAGCAGCTGGAGGATCTGACCGTCCTGCGCGGCCGCAAGCTGCTGATGGAGCCCAGGGATCAGGACGGCTTCTGGACCTGGCTGCGCGCCCGCTTCGACCTGGCCGCCGACCAGGCCCAACCCGGCGCGGTCGATGACAATCTGAAGGCCTTCCGCGACGATGCGGACAGCGTGCTGATCGCCCGCCTGACCGACGGCGGCCCAGAGGCGGTCGCCCGCGCGGTCGGCTTCCAGCCCCTGATCCTGTCCCCGGCCGAGGACGGCTACCCCTCCTATTCCGGGCTGGTGCTGGCGCCCAACGCCTTCGCCCGCGACAACGCCCAGGCCCTGCGCAACTTCATCGCTGCCTCGGTCGAGGGCTGGCGCGACTATGTCCACGGCGACGGGGCCAAGGGCGACGCCCTGATCCGCCGCGCCCATCCCGACCTGCCCCAGCGCGCGCTGGACGCCGCCCGCGCCGCCCTGCGCGCCCGCGCCATGGTCGACGGCGGCGACGCGGCCCTGTACGGCCTCGGCGCCATGACGCCCGAGCGTTGGCAGGCCTTCGCCGATCAGACGCAGGGCGCCTATCCCGCCGCCCCCGACTGGCGCGAGGCCTTCACCAGCCAGTACCTGCCCTCGCGCGGCTAAATCGCCCGACGTTAGGCGAGGATTAAGCCGCGCCGCCTAGGATGCCCGGCTGAACCTCTGCAGTTTTCACGAGGCGCCGTTGACGCGCACCCTGACCATCGCCGTCCTTCTGCCCGCGCTCGGCGCGGCCACGGCCGCCTGGGCGCAGCCCGTCCCGCCTCAACAAGCTCCCGACCAAACGCCCTATCCTACGCCCTCCCATACGCGCCAACTCTCCTGGCCGGGCCGCCCCTCAGCCCATCCAGCCAGCCGGCCCGCGCCGGACTGGACCAGTGCCCCGGCTGACAGCTTCGCCCCGCCGCAGCAGGTCGTGGCGGACAGCCAGACCTATGCCGCCCGCCCGCCGATTATCCCGCACGGCGGATACCCCTGGCGTTCCGCCCAGGCCTACGGCGAGCCCCAGCAGGCCCCCGCGCCCGAGTTCCGTCCGGTGACCAGCCACCCGGACGCCGTCTGGCGCCCCTATGTGAGCCCCCCGGCCGAAGCCCCGGCGCCCGACTTCACGCCGCCCGCGCCCTATCAGCCGTCCTATCAACCCCCGCCGTGGACGCGCCGGCCGACGCAGAGCCAGCCTCAGCCTGCGCCCTATGCGCCTCTGCCCCAGCCGACGCCCGCGCCGATGCCCGAGCCGTTGCGGCCGATGCCGCCGCCAGTTCAGCCCGTCCCGCGCGTCGTCGAACCTGCCCCTCAATCGGCTCCAGAGCCGACGCCTGAACCGGTGCGACAGCCGCAGACCGTTGTCGCCCAGCCCCAGCCTGCGCCGCCCCCGCCGCCGGTCCAGCCTGCCCCCCCGCTCCCGCCCGAGCCTCAGCCCCAAGCTCAGCCAGACCCCGCGCCCGCACCGGCCCAGCCGACCGTCGATCCGTTGGCGCCCCGTCGCGACGCGCTGATCTTCCAGCTGCAACGGAACGCGCCTCAGACGCCTGCCGCATCGGCCGCCGCCACGCCTGAGGCCCCGGCGCAGCAACAACCTCAGACTGCGCCGCAACCCGCGCCCCAGCCCGCGTCCAGCGACGCCCCGGCTCAGAGCGGCGCCCGCTATTACTCCGTCCACCGTCAGGCGGGCCGCCAGCCGGACGCCACGCCCCTGCCCGCGCCCAACTATCTGGACGCCCTGCCGGTCGAACTGGATCAACCGATCGCCTCGGACGACCTGGCTCAGCCGCCCGAGGCGCCCGCCGTCATGCGCGACGCCCAGGGCCGCCTGCGCGCCGCCCCCCTTACGGACGGTCCCACGACCGACGGGCCCGACCTGCCATGAGCGACGGCGCCGCCCTGCCTCCGCCGGCCAAGACCGGCTCGCGCCTGCCTGAGCTGATCGCCCTGGCCCAGGAAGACTCCAGCCCCAAGCGGCGCGCCCTGCTGCGTGAACTGACCGACTGCTTCTTCGGCGCCCCCCAGCGCACCGAGGCGGAAACCGCCCTCTATGGCGCCGTCCTGTCCGACCTCACCGACGCGATGGAGACGGCCGTGCGCGCCGAACTGGCCGAGCGGTTCGCCGAGGCGCCCGACGCCCCGCACCAGTTGATCCGCCGCCTGGCCAACGACGAAGCCGAGACCGTGGCCGCCCCCGTCCTCAGCGCCTCGCCCGTGCTGACCGAGGCGGACCTGATCGGCGTGGTGCGCTCGCGCGGTCAGGGGCATATGCGCGCCGTCAGCCGCCGCGTCGCCGTGTCCGAGGCCGTGTCCGACGCCATTGTCGAGCGCGGCGACGACGAGACCCTGGGCGTGCTGCTGGGCAATGAAGGCGCCAGCCTGTCGCGCGCCGCCTCGGAAACCGCCGTTGAACGCGCCCGCGCCAACCCGGCCCTGCACGCGGTGACGGTCGAACGCTCCAGCCTGCCGCCCGACCTGCTGAACGACCTGTATTTCGAGGTCGAGGCCCGCCTGCGCCAGCGCATCCTGGAACAGAACGCGCGGATGGACCCGGGCCTGCTGGAAAGCGCCCTGGCCGCCGGGCGCACGCGCGTCGCCGCCGAAGACGGCGCCCTGCCCCCCGACTACGCCGAGAGCCTGGCCTATGTCGAAGAACTGCGCGCCGCCAACCAGCTGACGCCCCAGGTGCTGGCCCGCTTCCTGCGCTCGGGGGGCCAGACCGCCTTCCTGATCGCCCTGTCGCAGCTGGCTGACGTCGACTTCCACACCGCCCGCCAGATCATCGAGCGGCGCGAGCTGGACGCCCTGGCGGTGATCTGCAAGGCGGCCGACCTGGATCGCGCCCTGTTCCTGACCTACGCCGTCGTCCTGCTGAACACCGACGACAACGCCATGGGCAAGGCCCGCGCCTATGCCGGGATGTATCAGGAACTGACCCGCGAGGCGGCCCTGCGGACGATCCGCTTCTGGCGCGCGCGCAAGGCGATGCAGGCGGCCTGACCGCCTCTCCTTGTCCCGGACAGCAAAACGCCCGCCTTTCGCTGGAAAGGCGGGCGTCTGTTTTTGATTGGCGCCGCTTTTACTTGCGGGTCGCGCGGGCGGGTTTGCGGCCGCCCTGGCCCAGGCCCATCTGCTTGGCCAGTTCCGAACGCGCCTTGGCGTAGTTCGGGGCGACCATGGGATAGTCTTTCGGCAGACCCCATTTGGCGCGGTATTCTTCCGGGCTCAGATTGTATTTGGTGCGCAGGTGACGCTTCAGCGACTTGAACTTGCGACCGTCTTCCAGGCAGATCAGGAAGTCCGGCGTGATCGACTTGCGAACCGGGACGGCCGGTTCTTGCGGCTCGGGCTCGGCCTCGACCGGCGCTTCCGAAACGCCCGACAGGGCGGCGTGGATTTGCGCGATCAGGGTCGGCACAGTGTCGGCCGATACGGTGTTGTTGCTGACATAGGCCGACACGATGTCCGCCGTCATCTCAAGCAGTTCGGGTTTTTCTTCCATCTGGATCAGCCTTCTGTCGTCCCAAATTCATTCGACTGATCTGAAAGGATCCGCCGCTTGTCGGTTTCATACGGATGTTCGAGTTTGAAAGCAATGCAGCCGTCTTTTATCGCTTGATAAGCGAGTTCAACTGCTCTGATCAGTAATTACGACAACGCCGATTTTTTATCGACCGAAGTTCTCCGCAAGGGCCAGCAGGGCTGCGCGCTCAGGCGCCGAGTATTCGTCGATCAGCGCCTCCTCCCCCTCGCGGATCGCCCGTAGAAGCGTCGGCGTCAGCGCCGAGGACAGAGACCAGTTCCAGTAACGCAGCACCGTCTGGGCCCGGTCCACCGCCAGCATTTCATAGATGATCTGCACCCGGCGCCAGTCGGGGTGCTCGGCGCCGTCCGCCGTGGTCTCGGGGCGCCGCATGGCTCGCCACAGGGCCGCGAGGTCGCGCCGCGCCAACCCCGTCGCCTTGCACAATATGGCCAGGGGCTCGCCCCCCGCATCGCCCATGATCTTGGCCGAAGTCAAAGGCTTGATCCCCGACAGATAGCCGATCTCGGCGACCAGTTCGCGGGTCAGCCCCCCGGCGCCCGCCGCCGCGACGGCCGCTTCCAGATCGGCGTAAGGGCTCTTGGCGACCGCCGCGCGGTTGCGCTGGCGCCGCTCGATGAACTGCAGCGCCTTGCGCGCGACCGGGTCGCTCCACCCCTCCTCGGCCGCCAGGGCGAAGACGTCCTCGACGCTGCTCTGCATCACCTCGCGCGACACCGCGAAGCGTTGCAGGATGATGCGCCGCTCTTCGGCCCCGCACCACCAGAACATGACATAGGCGCCCGAGGGCCGCAGTTCCGGGCGCCGCAGGATCAGGGCGCACAGCGCCGGCGCGTTGCGGCTCAGGGCGATCACGCTCTCGACGGCGGATTGCGGCAGGCGCGCCGTGTCATTGCGCAGGACGGCGGCGATCACCGCCTCCTCGGCCCAGTTGAACAGGGCCTCGGCCACGACCTCGGACAGGCCGCGCCGCGCCGCCATCATCAGGCGATGCTCCAGCCCCGCATCGCGCGCGCAGCCGATCAGGTCCGCGTCCGACAGGGCCGCGCACTCCTCCAGCAGCGGCCGCGCCACCTCGGGCTCGTCGCGCAGCAGCAGCCGCTTCAGCGCATCGGGCAGTTCGCCTAGCGGGGCCAGCCGCTCGGCCACCCGGCGGCGCTCATCCGTCGCCGCCGTCCGCAGCACGTCGACCAGCAGGTCGCCGACCACCGAACGCTCGAAGACGTTGATCCGGCTCGCCGGCAGGCTGACCACGTCGGCCAGACGACGCAGCAGGGCGCGGCGCGCCCGCAACGGCCGCGTCCCTGTCTCTTCCGCCCTGACCCGGGGTTCGCTCATGAGCGCAGCCTAGCGCCGACGCGTTAACCGGCCGTCACAGCCCTTCGAACAGGGCCGTGGACAGATACCGTTCGGCGAAGCTGGGGACGATGGTCACGATGGTCTGACCGGCATAGGCGTCCTGCGCCGCCAGTCGGAAGGCCGCCGTCAGGGCCGCGCCCGAGCTGATGCCGACCGGGACGCCGTCCTCGCGCGCGACGCGGCGGGCCATGGCGAAGGCGTCCTCGTTGGTGACCTGCTCGACCCCGTCGATGACGGCGCGGTCCACCACGGCGGGGATGAAGCCCGCGCCGATGCCCTGGATCTTGTGCGGCCCCGGCGCGCCGCCGGACAGGACGGGAGAGTCGGTCGGCTCGACCGCGATCATCTTCACCGACGGCTTCTTCGCCTTCAGCGCATGGCCGACGCCGGTGATGGTGCCGCCGGTGCCGACGCCCGCCACCACCACGTCCACGGCGCCCGCCGTGTCGTTCCAGATTTCCTCAGCCGTCGACGCCTCATGGATGGCGGGGTTGGCCAGGTTCTCGAACTGGGCCGGGCTGACCGAGCCGGGGATTTCGCTCAGCAGCTCCTCAGCCCGCGCGATGGCGCCTTTCATGCCCTTTTCGGCCGGCGTCAGCTCCAGCTTGGCGCCCAGCAGGGCCAACATCTTGCGCCGTTCGATCGACATGCTCTCGGGCATGACCAGGATCAGCTTATAGCCCTTGGACGCCGCCACGAAGGCCAGGGCGATGCCGGTGTTGCCGCTGGTCGGCTCGATCAGGGTGGCGCCCGGCTTGATCTTGCCCAGTTGCTCCAGCGCCTCGACCATCGCCACGCCGATACGGTCCTTGACCGAGGCGATCGGGTTGAAGAACTCCAGCTTGGCCAGCACCGTGGCCTTGGGCTTCAGCGCCGCCGTCAGATTGGGCAGCCGCACCAGAGGGGTATCGCCGATGGTGTCGACGATGCTGTCATAGACCCGCCCCCGCCCCGCCTTCCTGTGGCGGCTGGCGTCATAGGCTTGGGTTTGAGCAGTGTCGGACATGGCGAGGTCTCCGTACGTTCGGGGGGCGGCGTAACAGATAAGGCTTATACGCGCGAGGCAAGGCCCCGCTCCGCAGCTTTTCTGTCGCGGTGTTTAGCCGCGCTGACCGCGCCCTGACGCAACGGACCTATTCGTCCGGAAAGCTCTTGTGATCCTGCCGGTGCTGGGCCGGCAGATAGGGACCGGCGGGCAGGCCCTGACCCAGCGCATGGGTCGCCGTCAGATTGGCCTGCTGGGTCAGCGGCATATAGTTGGGCTTGGCCTTCTCCAGCGCCGCGACGACGGCCTGGACCAGCAGATCGGCCAGCGGATTGCCCGAGTTTGACGCCTGCGGACTGTAGGTCATGGACTGATGATCCGACCACAGCACCTGACCGCTGCGACAGCTTTTCAGCGTGTATTCGAACGCCACATTGGTCGAGGTCGAGATCAGGATGTATTGCGATTCCCACTTCTGGATTTCGACGAACAGCACGGCGTCGCAGCCGAACAGGGGACCGAAGCGCGCGGCGTCGGCCTGATGCACCAGACCGGCGTCCGACAGGCCTTCGTCCTCCAGCACCCCCTTCACCATATGGGCGGGGAAGACATAGTAGCCGCGCTCGGCCACCGGCCGGGAAATGGTCGAGACGAAATAGTCCGCCGCATCCACGTCGACCGTCGAGTTCAGCGCCGGAACCACCATGACGCTGCGCGGATTCTCGGCGCGCAGGACGGCGTAGCTCTTGGGCGCAGGCCCCGTGGCGCAGGCGGTCAGCAGGGCGGCGCAGGCCAGGGCGGCGACGGCGAGCGATTGGCGGATGATCATTGCGCCTCTCCTCCGGCGACGGCGGCCTGACCGCCGAGGCCGACGATCACCCGATCCATGAAGACGGCGGATTCGGGGAAGCGCGCGCGCTCTTCCTGAAACAGCGTCAGGGCCTGCGCCGTCTCGCCCGCCTGCAGATGCAGATAGCCCAGCTCGGCCAGCAGCCCGGGAGCCACGGCGTCGCGCTTGCGCCCCGCCTCGATGGCGCGCTCCAGCGCGGTGCGATAGGCCTCGCGGTTCTCAGGGTTCTGGGCATAGGCGTAGAGCGCGGGCTCATAGGCGCCCCACTCGAACCGCGTGGCGGGCGCGCAGGCGGCGAGGCCGGTCAGGGTCATCAGGGCGGCCATCATCAGACGTTTCACGGCAGCACCACCACAGCCTGCGTCCCGGCGGCGACGATCACCGTCTGGGCGTGAAGGATCCGACCGCCCTGACTGACGACGACCTCATGACGGCCCGGCGTCAGGGCCGCGCCCCCGCCAAGGGCGCTGACCGATCCCAGATCGCGCCCGTCCACGATCAGGCGGGCGTCGGCCGGGGCGTTACGCAGCGTCAGCGTGCCCGCGGATGCGCCCTGCACCGCCTCGCGCGCAGGATAGTTTTGGACGCACCCTCCGGCCGCCAGCGCGGCGCACAGGACGGTCAGCACGACCGCGCTCGTCTTCATGGTCTGATCTCCGTGACCCGCAGGCCGGTTGGATCGGCAGGCAGTTCGCCCTCGATCAGGCGGGCGGTCGCGCCCTCGGTCTCAGGGCTGTCGCCGAAGAAGCCGGTGATCTCGATCTGCGCCACCCGGCTGCCCGGCAGAGTGATCGGCAAGCCCGACTGGCCGCTGACCACCGTCTCGCCCGGCGTTTCGACGTGGAAGCGGTCGCCGGCGCGCAGACCCTGGCTGGGACCGCCGCTGACATAGACGGTCGGGCCGGACACCCGAAGGATGTCGGTGAACCAGGCCCGCTGCTGCAACTGGTTGACGATATTGGTCATGGCGTCCGCGATGGCCGCCGATATGGCCCGATCGTTCAGGGTCGAGTCATAGCCGGCGCGGCTGCCGAAGCCCGCCACCTCGCCCGTCTCCGTCGTCGCCTCCCCGGCGCCCGAGGCGGTGAAGAAGACCCGACCCGTGCGCACGTCGACCAAGCGGATTTCGACGGTGGCGTTGACCGCCTGGCGCCGCTGGGAGTTGAGGAAGCCCTGCTTGCCCTCGTTGCGACGGCCCAGTTGGGTGATCGAGCCCAGCAGCAGGGCGTCGACCCCGCTCAACGCCTGACCGTCCGCCTCGGACAGCACCCGCTCGGCGTTCAGCGCCGTCAGATCGGATCGCTCGAAGACGAAGAAATGGTCGGAGGCCACCAAAGCGTTGACCAGCATGTCGCCCGCCTGGCTCGCCACCGGATCAGCCTGCCCCGGCGACAGCAGCAGGCGGCCATAGGGGGTGCTGTTGCTGAAGCGCCCGACCGCCACCCGGCGCTTCAGCCCCGCCCGCGCTGAACCCGGCGGCCCCGTCTCGACCTGGACCGCGCCGGGCGCGACGAAGGCTGCGGCCGGGCAAGCCGACGCACAGACGGCCAGAGCAGCAAAAGCTGCGAAAACCCGCTGGAAAATCATCTGAAACCGCCCCCGGCCGATCAGCGTTATTCATGACACGCCTTGTGCGCTCAGCGCAATCCCTTCGCCAAACCCGCGCCAATTCAACAGAAACATCCGGCGCCGACGCCTTGTCGCCGGTCGCTGCGTCAGGCAATCCAGACGCTGAACCAAGGGAATGATCAGATGACCGACACGCTTGAGCTTTCGCACTGGATCGGCGGCGAGAAGGTCGCCGGAACGCGCCCGGGCGAGAGCCTGAACCCGTCGGACATCCGCGAAGTGGTCGCCCGCACGCCCCAGGGCGGCGCCGCCGAGGTCGATCAGGCGGTCGCCGCCGCCCGCGCCGCCTTCGGTCCCTGGGCCGACGCCTCGCCTGAGGTCCGTTCGGATGTGCTGGATCGCGCCGGGACCCTGCTGATGGAGCGGCGCGAAGTCATCGGCCGCCTGCTGTCGCGCGAAGAGGGCAAGACCCTGGCCGAGGGCATCGGCGAGACGGCCCGCGCCGCCCGCATCCTGAAGTTCTTCGCCGGCGAGGCCCTGCGCCTGCACGGCCAGAACCTGGCCTCGACCCGCCCCGGCGTGGAAATCCAGACCTATCGCCAGCCGGTCGGCGTGTTCGGCCTGATCACCCCGTGGAACTTCCCCATCGCCATCCCGGCCTGGAAGATCGCCCCGGCCATCGCCTTCGGCAACACCGTGGTCATCAAGCCCGCCGGCCCGACCCCGGCCACGGCCGAGGCCCTGATCGCCATCCTGCATGAGGCGGGCCTGCCCAAGGGCGTGGTCAACATGGTCATCGGCGACGGCGACGTCGGCCGCGCCATCGTCGCCCATCCGGACGTGGACGGCATCAGCTTCACCGGCTCGCAGAAGGTCGGCGCCGGGGTGGCCGAAGGGGCGATGAAGCGTCAGGCCCGCGTCCAGCTGGAAATGGGCGGCAAGAACCCGCTGATCGTGATGGACGACGCCGATCTGGACCGCGCCGTGAACGTCGCCCTGGACGGCAGCTTCTTCGCCACGGGCCAGCGCTGCACCGCCTCCAGCCGCCTGATCGTGCAGGACGGCATCCACGACCGCTTCGTCGCCGCCCTGGCTGAGAAGGTCGCGTCCTTGCGCGTCGGCGACGCCCTGGACCCGTCCACCCAGATGGGCCCCGCCGTGACCGAGGCCCAGCGCGACGTGTCCTACGACTACATCGACATCGCCGCGTCCGGCGGCGGCCGCGTCGTGGCGGGCGGCCAGCGCCTCAGCCTCGACAAGCCGGGCTGGTACGTCCAGCCGACCCTGATCGTCGACACCCTGCCCGACGCCCGCATCAACAACGAAGAAGTGTTCGGCCCCGTCGCCTCGACCATCCGCGTAGCCGATTTCGAGGAGGCCATGACCATCGCCAATGGCGTCGAGTTCGGCCTGTCGGCGGGCATCGTCACCCAGTCGCTGAAGCACGCGCGCGAGTTCCAGCGCCGGGCGCGGGCGGGCATGACCATGGTCAACCTGGCCACCGCCGGGGTCGACTATCACGTCCCGTTCGGCGGCACGAAGAAGTCCAGCTACGGCCCCCGCGAACAGGGTTTCGCCGCCGCCGACTTCTACACCCAGATCAAGACCAGCTACTCGGCCTCTTGAGACCCGCTATCCCTTGAACGCGTCCTTGGCCGCGCGGCGCTGAGCGAAGTCTTCGGCGTCGCGGGCGCGCAGGAAGGGGTTGAAGCGGCGCTCGACCCCGACCGTCGTCGGCACGGTGGCCTCGCCCCGTTCGCGCGCGGCGAAGATCGCCTCGGCGTGCGCCTGCAAGGCCTCATCGGCGTCCGGCGACGACAGGGCGAAGCGGGCGTTCGACGCCGTATATTCATGGGCGCAGTACAGGGTCGTCGCCTCGGGCCAGGCGGCGATGCGGTTCAGGCTCTCCCACATCTGCTCAGGCGTTCCCTCGAACAGCCGCCCGCAGCCCAGGGCGAAGATGACGTCGCCGACGAAGGCCAGGCCGTCGTCCGCCGCATGATAGACCACATGGCCCAGCGTATGGCCCGGCGACAGCACCACGTCGAAGGCCGTCTCGCCCAGCCGCACCGCCTCGCCGTCGACCAGCACGTGATCCAGCGGCGCCGCGCGGCGCACCTCCTCCGGCCCGGCGATCTCGCAGCCCGTCTCGGCCTGCAGCCGTTCGTTGCCGCCGGTATGGTCGGGGTGCCAGTGGGTGTTCAGGATCAGGTCCAGCCGCCCCCAGCCCGACACCTCCAGATCGTCCAGGATCGCCTCGGCGTCCGGCGTGTCGATGGCCGCGACCAGCCCGGTCGCCTCATCGCGGATCAGAAAGCCGTAGTTGTCGGACAGGCAGGGGAACTGGCGGACGGTCAGGGTCATGAGGAGGTCTCCGATCAGGCGTCATCCTAGCAGGCCCATATACAATTTTCCGCTCATCCCGGCGTCCGCCGGGGATTAGCGGTTTTAAGCAGGAAGGCCGACATCCGCTGCGAAATCCGCCATACTGCTCCCATGCGCCGCAGCATCGACGAGCTCCGCACCTTCTACGGCGAACCGACCGGGGCGCTGGCGCGGCGCATGCTGGCGCGGCGTCTGGACGACGCCTGGGGCGAGGCGAACGGCTGCGACGTGCTGGGGCTGGGCTACGCCACCCCCTGGCTGGACGCCTTCATCGGCGCGCGCCGCGTCATCGCCGCCATGCCGGGCGCACAGGGCGCGGAGCAGTGGACGGCGGGCGGGCGCAACCGCACCGTCCTGATCGACGAGCGCCGCCTGCCTTTCGCCGCCGGAACCTTCGACCGCATCCTGCTGGTCCACGCCCTGGAAGAGGCGGACGACCCCAAGGCCCTGCTGACCGAGGCGGTCCGCGCCCTGGCTCCGTCCGGCCGCGTCATCCTGGCGGCGGCGGCGCGCGGGGGACTGTGGGCCCGCGCCGAGGCCACCCCCTTCGGCCACGGCCGCCCCTTCACCCGCGGCCAGTTGGAGCGGCTAGTGCGCGAAGTCGGCCTGGAGCCGGTCGCCTGGTCCCAGGCGCTGTACGTCCCCCCGTGGCGGCCCTTGCTGGGTCTGGCGGACGGGCTGGAACAGGTGGGCCCGAAACTGTTTCCCGGCGCGGCGGGCCTGATCATGCTGGAAGCCACGCGCCAGGCCTACGCTCGCGTCCGCCCGCGCGGCCTGGCCCAGACGGTGCTGGCCGGACGGCCCGCCCTGACCCCCTCGCCCGCCGCCCGTGATCACGCGCCTGCGTCGCACCCTATGGGCGCCGCGCGCAAACAGCCTTAAAGCCAGCCTCATGCAAAGACTGATCCTGATGCGTCACGCCAAGGCCGAAGCCTCGGCGCCCGGCGGCGACGTGGACCGCGCCCTGAGCGAGCGCGGCCTGCGCGACGCCGCCGCCATCGGCCGCGCCCTGGCCGCGCGGGGACTGAAGCCGGACATGGCTTTGGTGTCCGGCGCCCGGCGCACGCGCCAGACCTGGGATCAGGTCAGCGACCATTTCGGCGACGTCGAACTGCGCGTTTCGGATAGCCTCTACAACGCCTCGGCCGACACCCTGCGCCGCGCCGTCGAGGCGGCCGAGGACGAGGCGGGCTGCCTGCTGCTGATCGCCCATAACCCCGGCGTACATCAACTGGCGGTCGAATATCTGATCGAGAGCGCCGCCTCCCCGTCGGTGCTAGACAAGATGAGCGGCGGCTTCCCCACCGGGGCGGCGGCTGTCTTCACCGTCGATGTCGCCGGGCGCCCCTCCTATGAGGGCTGGCTGACCCCGGAGACGCTCTAGGCCATGACCGACCTGCCCCATTTCGCCTTCAAGATTTTGAGCCGCGCCGACTGGCGCGCGGCCCTGGCCGAGGGCCGCTACGACGGTTCGGCCGTGGACCTGGCCGACGGCTACATCCACCTGTCGGCCGCCGATCAGCTGGAGGCCACGGCGGCCAAGCATTACGCGGGACAGAGCGACTTGATGCTGGTCGAGGTCGACCTGACGGCCCTGGGCGACGCCCTGATCTGGGAGCCGTCGCGCGGCGGCGCCCTGTTCCCGCACATCTACGGCCCCCTGCCCGTCGCGGCGACGCGCGGCGCGCGCGCCCTGTCGGTCAGCGCCGACGGCCGCATGGTCATTGAAGAGACCGCCCGAGCCTGAACATGAGCATGAGCCTGACCGACCTGGGCGCCGTCCTGCTGCGCCAATTCGACCCCGAAACGGCCCACCGCCTGGCCATCCGCGCCCTGCAGCTGACGCCCCTGCCCGCGCCCGGCGCCGACGATCCGATCCTGAAGACCACGATGGCCGGGCTGCAGATGTCCAACCCCGTCGGTCTGGCCGCCGGTCTGGACAAGAACGGCGAGGCGCTGGAAGGCCTGTCGCGGTTGGGCTTCGGCGCGGTGGAGTGCGGCTCGGTCACGCCGCGCGCGCAAGCGGGCAACTCCAAACCGCGCCTGTTCCGCCTGGCCGAAGACCGGGCGATCATCAACCGCATGGGCTTCAACAACGAGGGGCTTGAGCCCTTCGCCGCCCGTCTGGCCCGGCGCCCGACCCGCACCGCCATCGGCGCCAACCTGGGCGCCAACAAGGACACCGAGGACAAGGCCGCCGACTATGTCGCGGGGCTGAGGCGGCTGGCGGGACTGGCCGACTATTTCACGATCAACATCTCCTCGCCCAATACGCCGGGGCTGCGCGCGCTGCAGGGCCGCGAGGCGCTGGACGACCTGCTGGGCCGCATCAACGAGGCGCGCCCCGGCGACGGCGCCCCGGTGTTCCTGAAGATCGCGCCCGATCTGATCGGCGAAGAGATCGGCATGATCGTCGAGGCCTCCCTCGCCCACCGCATCGACGCCCTGATCGTGTCCAACACCACGCTGGAGCGGCCCGCCTCCCTGCGTTCCGCCTTCGCGGGCGAGAGCGGCGGCCTGTCCGGCGCCCCGCTGAAGCCCTTCGCCCTGAAGGCCCTTGAGGCGGCGGCCGAGGCGGCGGGCGGGCGCCTGCCCCTGATCGCTGTCGGCGGCATCGCCAGCGGCGAGGACGCCTTCGCCCGAATCCGGGCCGGCGCCTCGGCGGTCCAGGTCTATTCGGCCCTGATCTATGAAGGTCCGGGCCTGATCGGCCGCATCAAGTGCGACCTGGCCGCTCGCCTGCGCGCCGAAGGTTTCTCCAGCATGGCCGAGGCGACCGCCGCCCGCCGTTGACGGAGCATTAGCAACCCTCGGTCGATGATGAACCAATGGGCCCAGCGCCCGTTTGGAACGTCGTATGTCCGACACTATCGCCGACGCCCACATCGGGTGGGCGCCCGCCATTCGCCAACGTCGCAAGGCGACAATGCAGCGCCTTGTCACGGGCGGCGCGACGGCGCTTGTCTTCAGCCCCATTCTGGGACTGGGGCCCGCTATGGGGTGGCTGGCTGTCTATGTCCTGATCCAGGGGGTTGAGGCCTGGCTGGCCCAGCCCGTGCTCCAGGACCGCCAGGAGACGCCAAAGGGCTGGCGCGGGTTGGCGATGGACGCCGTTCTGGCGCTGAACGCCGGCTGGCTGGGTTTCCTGTCTGTGCCCCTTTGGCTGATCGGCGGTCCGATGGGCGGTTTCGCCGCTTCCGTCCTGCTCTCGGCAGGCTCGATCAACTCCGTGATCATGTCGGCCGGCAATATGCGGGTGTTCAGCTTCACCGTGCTGCCCCAGCTGGGCTTCATGGCCCTGACGCCCATGTTCATGGCCTTGTGGGGGGCCGAGCGGTCTCTGATCATCGCCGTGGCGATCGGCATCTTCTGTTACGCCCTGTTCTGCTTCAACACGCGCGCGCGCCTGCGCAGCGCCACGCTGGCCGAGCGCCACGCCCTGGCCGAAGCCGAGCGGGAACGCCGCCAGGTCGAGACCGCCATGACCGAGCGCAGCGCCTTCCTGGCCGCCGTCGGCCACGACCTGCGCACGCCCATCAGCGCCATCCTGACGGGCGCAGACTACCTGCGCGCCGCCGCTCCGTCCGCCGCCGCGCGCCAGCAGGTCGCCCTGATCGAGGACGCCGGCCTCATGATGAAGGCCCTGCTGGACGACCTGCTTGATCACGCACGGCTGAACGCAGGCCGGATGCACGTCGAGAGCAATGAGTTCGACCTGCGCCTGTTGCTGGCCCAGACCGCACGGCTGTGGCAGGGCCAGGCCCGCGCCCAGGGTCTGCGGTTGCGGCTGGAAGGCGCGCGCGAGACGCCCCGCTGGGTGCGGGGCGACGCCATGCGCCTGCGCCAGGTGCTGAACAATCTGATCTCCAACGCCATGAAGTTCACCGAGGCCGGGACGGTGACGCTGAAGGTCCGTTGCTGGGTGGACGATCAGGGCGCCTGCGCCCTGCTGATCGACATCGCCGATACCGGGCGCGGCATGAGCCCCGCGCAGCTGCAGAGGCTGTTCAACCCGTTCGACCAGACCCAGGACGGCGTCGCCGCCCGCTTCGGCGGTTCTGGCCTGGGGCTGGCGATCAGCCGCGACCTGATCGAACTGATGGGCGGGCGCCTGACGGTGCGCAGCGAACCCGGCTGCGGCTCCCAGTTCACCGTGGCCCTGAGCCTGCCTCAAGGACGGCGCGATGCGGCCGCCGACGACATCCGCGACGAGCCAATCACCCCGCTGGCCGTGTCCGGCCGCCTCGACCCGCTCGCCCCCCCGCCGGACAGCGCTCCGGCGGCCCCGACTTCGCATCTCCCGCCTTCGCCGCCCCTGCCTTCGCCGTCCCTGCCTTCGCCGCCGGCCTTCGAGAAGGTCGCGCTCGATGACGACGCGGCGGACGCCCGGCCTCTGCGCGTCCTCGTCGTCGACGACCACGCCATCAACCGGCGCGCCATCCAGCTGATCCTGCAGGCCTTCGACTGCGAGATCGTCATGGCGGAAAACGGCCTGGCCGCGCTTCAGGCCTGCGAGGACCAGCTCTTCGACGTCGTTTTCATGGATGTGCGGATGCCCGAACTGGACGGCCGCGAAACGACCCGACGGCTGCGCAGCGGCGGCGGCCCGAACGCCTGCGTTCCCGTCATCGCCGTGACCGCCGACACCGAGCCGGAAGACATGAGCGCCTGCCTGGCCGCCGGCATGAACGCCTTCGTGTCCAAGCCGCTGACCCCAGCCGCGCTGCTGGAGGCCCTGTCCCGCACGCTGGACGCCGCGGCCCAAGGCGAGGCGGACGCGGCCGCCGCCTAGGCGGTTTCCGGGCGCAAGGCCGCAATCAAGCGCTCTTCCCAGCCCGGCTGTCTGAGGTCGCATTCCCACAGCGTCAGGACGCGCCAGCGCGCCGCCGCCAGTTCGTCGGCCACGCGGGCGTCCCGGGCGCGGTTGCGGTCGATCTTGGCGATCCAGTAATCGGCGTTGTCCTTGGGCTGGCGAGCGCCGCGCGGGCAGTCGTGGCCGTGCCAGAAACAGCCGTGGACGAACACGACCGTCTTGCGCCCCTTCATCACCAGATCCGGCCGCCCCGGCAGGCCGCAGCCGCCGAGGCGATAGCCGATGCCCGCCGCGCGCAGGGCGCGCCGGACCTTCATCTCGGGGCCGGTGTCGCGACCCTTCACGCGCCGCATGACGGCGCTGCGTTGTTCGGGCGTGAAGACGTCGCCCGCCACGGCCTCAGCCCCGCGCGCGGCGGGCCGGCCAGCGGCGGGCGACGCCGGCAATCACAGCTGGGCCAGAAGGTGCTCGGCCGAGGACACCTTGAACTCGCCGCCCTGCTCGATGTTCAACTGGTCGATGACGCCGTCCTTGACCAGCATGGAGTAACGCTGCGAGCGCTCGCCCATGCCGAAGCCCTTGGCGTCCAGCGCCAGGCCCACGGCGCGGGTGAAGTCGCCGTTGCCGTCGGCCAGCATGACGATGTCGTCGGTCCCGTTCAGGTCGTTGGCCTGAGCCCAGGCGCCCATGACGAAGGCGTCGTTGACCGAAACGCAGGCCACGGTGTCCACGCCCTTGGCCTTCAGGTCGGCGCGGTGGTCGACATAGCCCGGCAGGTGGCGCGCCGAGCAGGTCGGGGTGAAGGCGCCCGGCACGGCGAACAGGGCGACGGTCTTGCCGCCGAACAGCTCGGCCGTCGTGACCGGCTTGGGGCCCTCGGCGGTCATGGTGGTCAGGGTCGCCTCGGGAATGCGGTCGCCGATCGAAAGGGTCATGTCGGGATCTCCGGATGTCGGCCCGGCCGATCCGGAGCGCGATGACGATCAGATAGAGACCCACGGCCCGAACGCCAAGCGCCCCGGCGCCCTCCGTCTTGCGCCCGAAGGCCGGCGCCCCGATGATAGGGGGATGAAGACCTCCTCCTCCCCGGCGGCCTCCTCCCTGACCGGACGTCTGCTGGTCGCCATGCCCGGCATCGACGACGACCGCTTCCGCCACGCCGTCATCCTGATCTGCGCCCACGACGATGACCACGCCCTGGGCGTGCGCCTGGACCAGCCCGCGCCCGGCGTGTCCCTGGCCGAGGTGCTGGAGACGCTGGATACGCCCAGCCATGACCGCCTGCGCGACCGGCGAGTGCTGATCGGCGGCCCGGTCGAGCGCGAGCGCGGCTTCGTCCTGCACACCGACGACTGGATCAGCGACGAGACCAGCCTCAGCTTCGGCGAGGGGCTGGCCCTGACCGGCACCCGCGACGCCCTCACCGCCATGGCCGACGCCGAAGGCCCGCGGCGGTCGATCCTGCTGCTGGGCTACGCCGGCTGGGGCGAGGGTCAGCTGGAGGAAGAGCTGAACGAAAACGTCTGGCTGACCGCAGAAGCCGACGACGCCCTGATCTTCGACACCGATTACGACACCAAGTGGAGCCGCGCCCTGGCGGGCCTCGGCGTCGACGCGGCCCGCCTGTCCAGCCAGAGCGGCCGGGCCTAGTCTTCTTTCGGACACCTGCGGCGCAGATGTCGGATTCGCGCCGCCGTTACAGGCGGCGTCAGGCTGAGCGCGGCCGAAACAAGCGCCAGACTGGCCCCGACGGCGCCGACCACCACAAGATCTTGCGTGAACAGAAGGGCGACGCCGACGCCCAGAACGGCGGGCGCCGCCGCCGCCGTCATGATCATACGATCCCTCATCACCGGGTCTATCTTCACGCCGAGCGCCCCTTGATCGGCGCGGAACCGTCGGCGAGGGACTCGTTCAAATAGACCTCGGCCTCCTGCGCCGGCAGGGCGGGCGCATAACCGAACCCCTGCCCATAGTGGCAGCCGTCGGCCAGCAGCAGCCGGGCCAGGCCGGCGTTCTCGACCCCCTCGGCCACGACTTCCAGCGCCAGGTCGCGGCCCAGGTTGACGACCGATTTGACGATCTTGGCCGAGCCCTCGTCCTTGTCCATCGTCAGCACGAAGTAGCGGTCGATCTTCAGCGTGTCGAACGGCAGCTTGGCCAGGTAGGACAGCGACGAGAAGCCGGTGCCGAAGTCGTCCAGCGCCAGGCTGGCCCCGGCTTCGCGCAGGGCCTTCAGCACCTCGGCGGCGCGGGCGGTGTCGCGCATGATGTCGCCTTCGGTGACTTCCAGCTTGAGGGCGCCGCGCGGCAGGCCCGTCTCCTTGATGATGCGGGCGACATCCTCAACCAGATAAGGGCGTTCGATCTCGCCGACCGACAGGTTGACGCTGCAGAACAGCCGCCCCGCATTGGGGTGGCGGGTCAGCCACTCGTCCAGCTGACGCGCCGCCTGGGTCATCATCAGCAGGCCCAGTTCGTTCATTAGGCCCATTTCATCGGCCAGGGTCAGGAACTCGTCCGGCGGGACCAGACCGCGCCGAGGGTGGCGCCAGCGCGCCAGGGCCTCGAACCCGGCGACGGCGCCGGTGTTCAGGTTCACGATCGGCTGGAAGAAGGGCTCGATCTCGCCGCGCACGAAGGCGTTGCGCAGGTCCGCCTCCAGCGCCAGACGCGACAGGCTGTCGCTTTCCAGCGCCCGGCCATAGGCGGCGGCCCCGCCGCGCCCGGCGGTCTTGGCCTGCTCCACCGCCAGCTCGGCGCGGCGCAGGAGTTCGGCCGGGTCCGGGGCGTCGGGGCCGCCCTCGGCCGTCACCGCCCCGATGGACAGGGTGGGATAGATGTCGAAACCGGCCATGCGCAGCGGCTGTTCCAGCGCCTCGCGCATCCGGGCCCCGCCGCTGGTCCCGCCGCGCTTCACCAGGATGGCGAACTCGTCCTCGCCGATCCGGGCGGGGGCGCAGCTTTCGGAAAAGGCCGCCGACAGTCGCGACCCCAAGGCCGACAGCACCAGGTCCGCCCGCTCGTGCCCCAGGGCCTCGTTCAGGCGGCGCAGGCGGTCCAGATCGCCCACGACCAGTTCATACTCGCCGGGCTGCGCCAGGGTTTCGGCGACGCGGACGCGAAAGGTCCGCCGGTCCAGCAGGCCGGTCAGCGTGTCGCGATCCGCCCCGGCGAACTTGGTCTCCAGGGCGACGATGCCCGCCGCGCGCAGGCCGTCTTCCAGCCAGACGCCGCGCCATAGACAGGTCTCGCACCCGCGCATCCGCAGACGCACGGCGATCTCGGTCCCCTCGGCCTGCGGCTTCAGCAGCCGATCGGCCAGGGCGCGGTCCTGCGGCATTGCCAGGGCGGTGAAGGCCGCGCCCGAGCATTGCGGCGCCAGCGGCCCCAGTCCCAGCGGCCGGGTGGCGCCGGTGAAGCGGATCTGATCCTCGGCGGGGGTCCAAATCCAAAGCGCGGCGTCCGCCGCAGCCAAGGCTTCGATGGCCGTGGTGGGGTCCCACGTCAACGCTCTGGATCTTGCACTCAAAGCGTACCCGCTAACATGACTGAGGAAGGGTGGGCGCGAACTCGGTGTTCAGAACGCCGAACAGCAGATGATCTGCCCAGCGGCCGTTAATTTTCAAATAAGCCCGCGCCAGTCCCTCATGACGGAACCCCGCCTTTTCCAGCACCCGGCGCGAGGCGTAGTTGGTCGGCAGGCACGCCGCCTCGACCCGATGCAGCTTCAACGGGCCAAAGGCGTAAGCCAGCATGGCGCGCACCGCCGTGGTGCCGACCCCGCGCCCTGCGTGCGGCTGGCCGACCCAATAGCCCAGCGTCCCGGTCTCGGCGACGCCGCGCCGGATGTTGGACAGGGTGACGGCGCCCAGCAGGGCTTCATCCTCGCCATCGAAGATGAACAGGGGCCAGGCCGTGCCCAGCTCCATTTCGCGCGCATAGACGCCCAGCCGGCGCCGAAAGGCGGCCCGGGTCAGATCGTCCTCGGGCCAGGCCGGCTCCCACGGCTGCAGATAGGCGCGCGACTCCTCGCGCAGGGAGGCCCACGCCATATAGTCAGAAGGGCGCGGCGGACGCAGCACGACCCCCTGCCCGTTCAGGACCGGTCCGGTCGCCTCGGCCATCCAGTCGAACAGGGCCATGGGATCAGGATAACCCGTCGCAGCCCCGGCGTCAGCCGCCGGCGACAAAGATGACGTCAGCCGCCGGCTGCCAACATGGCGGCGCGGAAGGCGGCGCCCGCCCCGCCCGCCCCGCGCGGCCCCAGCACGGCGCTGGCCGACCGACCCGTCGCCGCCATCTCACGCCCCACGGCGCGCAGGTCCTCGGCGCTTTGAGCCTCGATGCGGGCCGCCGTCGCCTCGGACGAGACCGGCGCCCCGAACACCAGGGTCTGGCCTGCATTGCGGCCCGCGCGGCTGGCCGGGCTTTCGTCGGCCATCCACAGGCTGGCGTTCAGCACCGCCTTGGCGCGCGCCAGCTCCTGCGGCGCGGGCCCCCGCTCGGCCAGATCCAGGATTTCGGCCGCGCACAGTTCGGCCAGCTCGACCGAGCGTTCGGCCCCCGCCCCGGCGTAGACGCCCAGCAGCCCCAGATCGTCGTAGGTCTCGTGATAGGCGTCGATGGCGTAGGCTAGGCCGCGATCCTCGCGCGCGCTCTGGAACAGGCGCGAAGCCATGCCCCCGCCCAGGATTTCGGTGAACAGGCGCAGGGCGGGCAGCCGCTCGTCGCGCGCGCCGATGGTCGGCAGCTGGAACACCAGATTGGCCTGTTCGATCTTGCGCGCCAGCCGCGCCTCGCCGCCGACGAAGACGGCCGGCGGCAGCGCCTCGGTCGGCGTCGCCGTCTGATGGCCGAACCAGGCCTCGGCCAGCGGCAGAAGCTCGTCTTCGTCCACCCCGCCCGAGACAGCCACGACCATGCGGTCGGGCGAATAGAGACGTCGGCGCCAGTCGCCGATCGTCTCGCGCTCGACCGGCGCCAGGCTGGCGATGGAGCCCAGGATCGGCCGCCCCAGCGCCTGCCCCACGAAGGCGCGGGTCTGGGCCATCTCGAACACATGGTCGTCGGGGGTGTCGAAGGCTTCGGCGATCTCCTGGGCCACCACGTCCTTCTCGCGCTCGATCTCCTCGGGCGCCAGGGTCGGGCGGAACACCAGATCCGACAGCACCTGCATGGCCAGCGGCAGGCTGCCCTTCAGCGCGCGGATGTCGAAACTGGTGCGCTCATAGCCGGTCGCGGCGTTGATGGAGCCGCCCTCGGCCTCGACACGCTCGACGATCTCGCGCGCGCCCATGTCGCCCGCGCCCTTGAAGACCAGATGCTCCAGCAGGTGCGACCAGCCGGACTGCGCCTCGTTCTCCATACGGGCGCCGCCGTTGACGGCCACGGTCACGGCGATGGTGCGCAGGCCGGGCATGGGGTCGCACACGACGCGAACGCCATTGGACAGGGTGTGAAGGCGAGCAGTCAGATCGATTGTCCTCAGGAAGAACGGTAGCGGCGGACCATCACGGCCGCATAGAAGCCGACCAGCACAGCGGCCAGGCCGAACCAGGTCAGGGCGTAGCCCAGGTGATTGTTGCTGAAGGCGGCGGGCGGTGCCACGGGCCGCAGCGCCGTCAGCTCGGGATTGGCCGAGGTCGTCGCATAGACGGTGTAGGGCGACACCGGCCCGGCCACGCCCAGAGCCTTGGCCATCGCCGTCTGGTCGCGGCCGTAGAAGACCTGGCCCGAGGGCGGCGGCGTCATGGCGTTCGGCTCAGTCGCCCGGCGCACCACGCCCGCGATCACGACCGGCATGGCCGCATCGGCGCGAACGGCGGGACGCTCGGCGACCTCGGCAGGCAGGAAGCCGCGATCGACCAGAATGGTCCCCCGTCCCTGGATCGGACAGGCCGAGATCAGCCGCACGCCGGCGTCGCCGTCCTCGATGGTCTGCAACTCGACGAAGGGCGCCGTGTTCAGGCCGCGGCAGGTGACGATCGCCTGACGGAACTCGGGGTCCTCCAGCGCCAGCGCATCCGCAAGAGGAACCGGCGCCTGACGGGCGGCCGCTTCGGAGCGGGCGATCAGGTCCAGCTTCCACTGCAGCCGCTGCGCCTGCCACACGCCCAGCGTCAGCAGCAGGGCCAGCGCCAGCACCGTCACGACAGTCAGGACATAGGGAAAACGAGGCCGGGCGGCGTCGGTCATCGGGTCTCTCGGGGTGAATCGTCGCTGCGCTGACGCAGCATCTGAAGCGCCGTCATCAACCCCTTTCCCGGCCGCATCAAGGCCAGGGCCAGACCCGCCGTCAGCGGCAGCCAGATGATCAGGTGCAGCCAGATCGGCGGGCTGAAGGCGATCTCGACCGCCAGCGCCGAAAACCCGACCAGGAAGCCGGCGATCTGCATGATGAAGGTGGCCGCGCCGTCGCCCGTCTCGACCGCGCCCAGATCAAAGCCGCACGCCTCGCAGGACGCACGGCGCTTCAGGAAGCCCTCGAACAGCGGCCCGCGACCACAGGCGGGACAGCGCCCCGTCAGCCCTGCGCGCACAGCAGGCCAGACAAGCAAATCGGCGCGGGACCTGGGGCCCCGCGCCGACGAAAGCTCGACTTGTCCGTCGTGTTCGATCAACCGAAGACGACGTACATGAAGACGAACAGGAACAGCCACACCACGTCGACGAAGTGCCAGTACCAGGCGGCGGCTTCGAGGCCGAAGTGCTTCTGCGGCGACATCTGACCAGCCTGCAGGCGCAGCAGGCAGACGGCCAGGAAGATGGTGCCGACCGCGACGTGGAAGCCGTGGAAGCCCGTCGTCATGAAGAAGATCGAACCGTACAGCTTGGCCTGGGCCGCGTCTTCGCTGAAGAACAGGTGGCCGTGCAGGATGTGGTAATACTCATAGGCCTGAACGCCGGTGAACAGCAGGCCCAGCAGGACGGTGATCAGCAGGCCCATCTTGGCGGCCTTGCGGTCGCCGGCGATGATGGCGTGGTGCGCCCAGGTCAGGGTCGTGCCCGACAGCAGCAGGATGACCGTGTTCATGAGCGGCAGGCTCCACGGATCCAGCAACTCGACGCCCGTCGGCGGCCAGGTCTTCCAGGCGGCGGCGGTGTCCATCCAGTTGCCGACTTCCGGGATGATCGCACGCGATTCATTAAAGATCGCCATGTCGAAGAACATCCAGAAGAAGGAGACGAAGAACATCACTTCCGAAGCGATGAACAGCACCATGCCGTAACGCAGGCCGATGCCGACGACGGGGGTGTGGTCGCCCTTGCGGCTTTCCTTCACCACGTCCGACCACCACGAGAACATGGTGAACAGGACGCCGGCCAGGCCGACGAAGAACATCCACTTGGTGCCGGCCTCGAGGCCGAACAGCCCCTTCATCCACACGACGGCGCCGATGAACATGACGCAGGCGGAGAAGGAGCCGACCAGCGGCCAAGGGCTGGGGTCGACCAGGTGGTAGTCGTGTTGCGGTTTCGCGTGCGCGTCGGCCATTCCTGGAGTCTCTGTAATCAAGGCGAGAATGTTTGAAGAGGGCTATAGCCCTCGCTATCCGGCTTTGCCAACAGCAGAGTCGTTCGCAGCCGCCTGCTGGAAGCCCTTGGTCGGGAAGAAGGTGTAGCTCAGCGTGATCTGGCGGACGCCCTTCACCTCGGCGTCGGTCGCCAGTTCGGGCGCCACGAAGTACTGAATCGGGAAGGAAACCGTCGCGCCCGGCGCGATTTCCTGACCTTCGAAGCAGAAACACTGCAGTTTCTGGAAATAAGGCCCCGCCCGCTCGGGCACGACATTATAGGCCGCCGTGGCGTGCAGGGTCTGGTTCGAAGTGTTGGTCACCTCGAAATAGGCCATGCCGGTCTCGCCGATCCGCACCTTCTGGCTCAGGGTTTCGGCGCGGAAGGTCATCGGCAGGTCGCGCACATTGGTGTCGAACCGAATCAGCACCTCCTGATCCAGGATCTGCGTCGGGGCCGCCTCGGCCCGCTTCACCGTGCCGTCAAAGCCCGTCACCTGACAGAAGATGCGATAGAGGGGCACCGCCGCAAAGGCCGCGCCGGTCATCGTCAGCACCAGAGCCGCGCACAGGATCGCGACCTTGTTCTGCTTGGTCACGGCCGGGCTGCCTCCGAGGACGCGGGCGCGTCCGGCTGAACCGGAGGCGGCAGGGCCGGATCGGCGCGCTCCAGCGTCGCCAGAGCCTCGGCCTCGGCCGCCTTGCGCGCCTCGTTGTTGGCGCTCATCCGCGACAGGGTGACCAGGTAGACCAGGGCGATGAACCCCAGCAGCCCCAGGGCGATGGCCACATTGCGACGCTTGCGCGCGCGGGCCTGCTCATCGGTCAGCTTGATGTATTTGAGTTGGGACACAGGGGTTTAGCCTCCAACGCCGGGCAAATGCTCGACCAGGAGGGCCGAGAACAGCGCCATAAGATACAGAATGGAAAAGGCGAACAGGTTGCGGGCCGGTTTGGCCTCGGCCCGGACGTCATACAATGCGGCCTCTCGTCCCACGGCCTCGGCCTTGTCGGGCTGATCGCCCGCGCGCGAGCGATAGAGCCGCAGCGCCAGGCCCAGGAAGGCCACGCCGCCGACGATCGACACCACCAGATAGATGGGCCCGCCCAGCCCCGTCAGCGCCGGGGCGATCGCCACCGGCACGAAGACCAGGGTGTAGAGTAGGATCTGCAGGCGGGTGGACTTGGCGCCGCGCGCCACCGGCATCATCGGAATGCCGGCCTTGGCGTAGTCGCCGGCCGAATAGAGGGCCAGGGCCCAGGTGTGCGGCGGCGTCCAGGTGAAGATGATCAGGAACAGCAGCCAGGCCTGCCACGGGGCGTCGCCCGTCACGGCCGCCCAGCCGATCACCGGCGGAAAGGCGCCCGCCGCCCCGCCGATGACGATGTTCTGCGGCGTGCGGCGCTTCAGCACCAGGGTGTAGAGCCAGGCGTAGTAGACGATGGTCAGGGCCAGCAGTCCGCCCGCCAGCCAGTTGGTGGTCATGCCCAGCAGCATGACCGAGAAGACCGACAACACCATGCCGAAGGCCATGGCGTCGTTCTTGCGCACCCGTCCGGCGGCGACGGGCCGGCCGCGCGTGCGGCGCATCAGGGCGTCGGTCTCGCCCTCGATCGCCATGTTGAGCGCGCCGGCGGCCCCCGCCCCCATGGCGATGCACAGGATGGCGACGACGGCGTTGATCCAGTCCAGCCGTCCCGGCGCGACGATCAGTCCGGTGACCGCGGTGAACACCACCAGCGACATGACGCGCGGCTTCAGCAACTGGAAGAAATCTTCCGGCTGGGCGCTGGTGACAAGCGGGGTTTCGCGGGCGGGGTGATCGGTCATGGTCATAAAGAGCAAAGGCCGCCCTTCCGGTTGCGGAAGGGCGGCCTCTCCGGGTCTATCCGATAAGGATCAGTGGTTGTCCGCCTTGACCACCGGCAGTTCGTTGAACTGGTGGTGCGGCGGCGGCGAGGACAGGGTCCACTCCAGGGTGGTGGCGCCTTCGCCCCACGGGTTGGCCTCGGCCTTGCGGCGACGGATGGCCGACTCCAGCAGCATCACCAGGAAGACGCCGACGCCGACGATGGTGATGACGTAGCCCACCGAGGACACGTAGTTCCAGTAGGTGAAGGCTTCCGGATAGTCGACGTAACGACGCGGCATGCCCTGCAGGCCCAGGAAGTGCTGCGGGAAGAAGATCAGGTTCACGCCGATGAACATGATCCAGAAGTGCGCCTGGCCCAGGAACTCGTTGTACTTCACCCCGAACATCTTTTCGTACCAGTAGTAGAAGGCGGCGAAGATCGAGAAGATGGCGCCCAGCGACAGCACGTAGTGGAAGTGCGCCACGACGTAGTAGGTGTCGTGCAGGCTGTAGTCGATACCGGCGTTCGACAGGACCACGCCGGTCACGCCGCCGACGGTGAACAGGAAGATGAAGCCCATCGCCCACAGCATGGGCGTCTTGAAGGTGATCGAGCCGCCCCACATGGTGGCGATCCAGCTGAAGATCTTCACGCCCGTGGGCACGGCGATGATCATGGTCGCGGCCACGAAATAGGCGCGCAGGTTCACGCTCATGCCGACCGTATACATGTGGTGCGCCCACACGATGAAGCCGATGAAGCCGATGGCGACCATGGCGTAGGCCATCGCGAGGTAGCCGAAGATCGGCTTCTTCGAGAAGGTCGAGACGATGTGCGAGATCATGCCGAAGCCCGGCAGGATCATGATGTACACTTCGGGGTGGCCGAAGAACCAGAACAGGTGCTGGTACATCACCGGGTCGCCGCCGCCGGCCGGGTCGAAGAACGACGTGCCGAAGTTACGGTCAGACAGCAGCATGGTGATGGCGCCCGCCAGAACCGGCAGCGAGATCAGCAGCAGGAAGGCGGTGATCAGCACGCCCCAGGCGAACAGCGGCATGCGGTGCAGGGTCATGCCCGGCGCGCGCATGTTGAAGATGGTGGTGATGAAGTTGATCGCGCCCAGGATCGACGAGGCGCCGGCGACGTGCAGCGAGAAGATCGCCAGGTCGAACGACGGCCCTGCGTGACCCATGGTCGACAGCGGCGGATAGGAGGTCCAGCCCCCGCCGAACCCGCGCCCCGGCCCGCCGTCGACGAACATCGACAGGATCAGCAGCACGAAGGCGAAGAAGATCAGCCAGAACGAAATGTTGTTCAGACGCGGGAAGGCCATGTCCGGCGCCCCGATCATGATCGGGATGAAGTAGTTGCCGAAGCCGCCCATCGTCGCCGGCATGACGACGAAGAACACCATGATCAGGGCGTGCGCCGTGACGGTGGCGTTGTAGCCGTGCTTGGAAGCCTCAACCAGGCCCAGATACTGGACGAAGGAGCCTTCCTTGAAGATCTGGATGCCCGGCTCCGCCAGCTCCCACCGGATCAGGCCCGACAGGGCGCCGCCGATGAGGCCGGTGAAGATGGCGAACATCAGGTACAGAAGCCCGATGTCCTTATGGTTGGTCGACAGGAACCAGCGGGTGAAGAAACCCGGCTTGTGGTCGTGCGGATCGTGAACAGCTGCGGTGGCCATCGGTCTGGGCTCTCGCGTCTCTCTTACTGAGCAGCCGGCGCGGCGGGCGCGGCGGCGGTTGCGGGGGCCGCAGGCGCGGCGTCGGTCGGGGCGGCGGCGCCGGCAGCCGGAGCGGCGGGCGCTTCGGCGGCGGCGGGCGCGGCCGCAGCAGCGGCTTCGTCAGCCGCCTTGGTCATCGAGCCGCCCTTGGAGGCGACCCATTCGGCGAAGGCCTGCTTGCTGACCACCTTGACGTGGATCGGCATGAAGGCGTGGTCGACGCCGCACAGTTCAGAGCACTGGCCGTAGTAGTCGCCTTCCTTCTCGGCGCGGAACCAGGTCTCGTTCATACGGCCCGGAACGGCGTCGACCTTGATGGCGAAGGCCGGAATGGCGACGGCGTGGATCACGTCCGAAGCGGTGATCAGCAGGCGGACGTTCTCGCCGACCGGCACCACCATCGGCTCATCGGCGGCCAGACGGTACAGTTGCTTGGTCGTCTTGTCTTCCGGCAGCATGTTCGAGATGTACTCGGCCACGCCCTGGTCCGGATATTCATAGCCCCAGTTCCACTGGTTGCCGGTGATCTTCACCGTGACGTCCGCATCCGGATAGTCGTGGTAGGCGAACAGCAGGCGGAACGAGAAGAGGGAGATGCCGACCAGGATCAGCACCGGCACCACCGTCCAGATCACTTCGATCAGGGTGTTGTGGCTCCACTTGGCCGGGGTCGGATTGGCGCGCTTGTTGTAGCGGATCGCGATCCACACCAGCAGCACCAGTACCAGCACGCAGATGGCGGTGATCACCGGCATCAGCACGATGTTGTGGAAGAAGTGAGCCTCATGCGCCAGCGGCGCGGCCGCCGTCTGCAGGCCCAGGCCCGCCGGAACCGGCTGACCCAACACATCCTGCGCCATCGCCGGCGCGGCGAAAATGGCGGCAAGGGCGGTCGCGGCGATACCGCCTCCCAACCGCGCCATGGCTCGCATGCCCATCCCCATTAGAGAAGTCCTCATAAACCGTTCAGCAGCAGACGTTTGCGAGCAATTCGCAAGCGTCGCCGGGCCCAGAGGACCTCGGCGTGTCATGGGCCGGTCCTTATCGGCTCGGATCGCCCTTGCCAAGCGATCAAGCGCACCTAGGGCGCCGTCTCGACAAAATGCGATCGATTAATTCGCTGTCATGTTTGAACAGCTACCTTGCACCACAAGATACCTTGCGATACCTCTTCGTCATCCAGACAGGGATGCCCAAGAGGGAGGCCCGCAGGGAGGCCATGCGCGACACCATCGACATTCAACTGAAGAAAGGCGTGCTGGGGCTGTGTGTCCTGGCGCTGCTCGCCCGGCGCGACAGCTACGCCTATGAGATCGCCAGCCGCCTGTCCGACGCCATCGGCATGGGCGAAGGCACCATCTATCCGCTGATGCGGCGGATGCAGACCGACGGCCTGGTCGAGACCTATATGGTCGAATCATCCAGCGGCCCGTCGCGGAAATATTATCGACTGACCGATGCGGGGCGCCGCGCCCTGGACGGCCAGACCGGCGAGTGGCGGGCCTTCGCTCGCGCCGTCGAGGCCCTGATCGCGGGCGATGAAGGCGAATCCGTCATCGTCGCCCAGGCCCCGGCGGAAACGCCCGCCCTGCTCGACCAGAGCGCCCAAACCGAATCGACCGCCCAAGCTGACAGGGGAGAGGACCAATGAACCGCGCGGAATTTCTGGCGCGCCTGCGCCGCGGCCTGGTGGGCCTGCCCGCCGCCGCCGCCAATGAGATCGTCGCCGACTATGAAGCCCACTTCGCCGACGGCGCCGCCGCTGGGCGCAGCGAGGCCGAGGTGGCCGAGGCCCTGGGCGATCCCGATCGCCTGGCCCGCGAACTGAAGGCCGAGGCCGGCGCCCAGCGCTGGCGTCAGGAGCCGTCGGCGTCGTCCGCCGCCGGGGCCGTGTTCGGCATCCTGGGTCTGGGCGCCATCGACATCCTGATCCTGCTGCCGATCGCCCTGCCCGTCTTCGGCACGGTGCTGTCCCTGCTGCTGGGCGGCGTCGGCGTCTTCATCGCCGGCGGCTTCGTCATGGTGGCGGGCGCCTTCATGGGCCTGCCGGGCGGGGCGCTGGCCGCCGCGCTGCTGGGCGTCGGCCTGATGGGTCTGGGCATCTTCATGGTCGGAACCATGGCCTTGCTGACCAAGTGGCTGATCGACGCCACCGTCTGGTACGCCCGGCTGCACTACCGCGTCATCAAACCCGCCCTGGAACCCCAGGCCTAAGCGACAGAGGGGAGAACACGTCATGATCCGCAATCTGCTCATCATCTCCGGCGCAGGCCTGATCCTGGCCATCGTCGGCTTCGGCGGCGCCTTCGCCGTGGGCGGCCGCGACCTGGCCCGCCACGACTGGACCTGGGTGATCACCGACGACGAGGCCGGCGACAGCGGCTTCACCGTCGAGCGCGGCCAGGTGTCGCCGGACGCCACGCGCACCATCGCATGGACGGGCGACGAGCGTCTGGCCATCAACATCCCCGCCGACGTCGTCTACGACCAGCAGGCCGACGCGCCGGGCATCACCGTCACGGGCGCCGAGACGGTGGTGAACCGCGTCCGCTTCGCCAACGGCCGCCTGACGCTCGAGGAAGCCCCGCGCGGCGACCGCAGCTATGTCCGCTGGACCCGCACCGGCATTCGCGGCTGGAGCGAGACCGACGCCCTGAAGATCATCATCAAGGCGCCCTCGGTGAAGGCCTTCGACCTGTCCGGCCCGACCGAGCTGAAGATCCGCGGCTATGACCAGCCGACGCTGGACCTGACCCTGACCGGCGCGTCGGACGTGCGCGTTCAGGGCCGCACCGGCGCCGTAACGGTGGACGCCTCGGGCTCCAGCGACGCCCGCCTCGACGAACTGATCGTCGAGGACGCCAAGGTCCAGGTCAGCGGCTCGGGCGATGTCCGCGTCGGCCCCAGCGGCAAGGCCGAGGTCGACGTCTCGGGCAGCGGCGAGGTCCGCCTGACCCGCCGCCCCGGCGAACTGCGCCAGTCGGTCAGCGGCTCCGGCGAGGTGTCGCAGGACTGATCCACGCCCACCGACTGACCGCCTGATCGGCCCCTTTCGCACGGCGAGAGGGGCCGATTGCTTTGCGGGCCGTGACGCGGCGCTCCTCAGCCCCTATCTAGCCTCCATGAGCAACGCCGCCTCCCCCTCCCCCATCCTCGACGCCGCGGGCGTAGCCCCGGACGAGGCCCTGTCGATCCTGCAGACCGCCCTGGCGGGCGCCGACGACGGGGAGCTGTTCCTCGAAAAGACCGAGAGCGAATCCCTGGTCTTCGACGACGGGCGGCTGAAGGGCGCCTCCTATGACGCGGTCGAGGGCTTCGGCCTGCGCGTGGTGGCGGGCGAGACGGCCGGTTACGCCCACGCCAACGAAATCTCCGCCGCCGCCATCCGCCGCGCCGCCGACAGCGCTGCGCTCGCCAAGCGCGGCTATGACGGAACCGCCGCCGAGGCGCCGCGCGCCACCAACCAACGCCTCTATGATCCGGTCGATCCGCTGCTGGCCCCGGCCTTCTCGGACAAGATCGCCCTGCTGGCCGAGATCGACGCCTGGGCCCGCGCCCGCGATCCGCGCGTGGTGCAGGTCTCGGCCTCCCTGGTCGGCGAGCGCCGCGCCATCGACATCCTGCGCGGCGACGGGCGGCTGCTCAGCGACCTGCGCCCGCTGGTGCGGTTGAACGTCTCCGTCACCGTCGAGAAGGACGGCAAGCGCGAAAGCGCCTCGTCGGGCGCCGGCGGCCGCGCGGGCTTCGAGGAATGGATCGCCCCCGAACGCTGGCAGGCTCAGGTAGACGAGGCCCTGCGTCAGGCCCTGGTCAATCTGGAGGCCGTCGACTGCCCGGCGGGCGAGATGGACGTGGTGCTGGGCGCGGGCTGGCCCGGCGTCCTGCTGCACGAGGCGGTCGGCCACGGCTTCGAGGGCGACTTCCACCGCAAGGGCTCGTCGGTCTTCACCGGCATGATGGGCAAGCGCGTGGCCGCGCCGGGCGTGACGGTCGTGGATGACGGCTCCATCGCCGGGCGTCGCGGCTCCCTGTCGTTCGACGACGAAGGCACCCCGACCTCGCGCACCGTGCTGATCGAGGACGGCATCATGGTCGGCCTGATGCACGACCGGCTGTCGGCGCGTCAGCTGGGCGCGAACGCCACCGGCAACGGTCGTCGCCAGTCCTTCGCCCACACGCCGATGCCGCGCATGACCAACACCTTCATGGAAGGCGGCAAGGATTCGCAGGCGGACATGATCGCCTCGACCAAGCGCGGCCTCTACGCCGCCAACTTCGGCGGCGGCCAGGTGGACATCACCAACGGCAAATTCGTCTTCCAGTGCACCGAGGCCTATCTGATCGAGGACGGCAAGATCACCGCGCCGGTGCGCGGCGCCACCCTGATCGGCGACGGGGCCACGGCCCTGACCCAGATCCAGATGATCGGCGACGACTTCGCCTTCGACCCCGGCGTCGGCACCTGCGGCAAGGCCGGGCAAGGCGTCCCCGTCGGCATCGGCCAGCCCAGCCTCAAGATCGGCGGCCTGACCGTCGGCGGCACGGCGGTCTGACCGCCCCGGTCTTGCATCAAGGCTGGGGCGCGCGCCAATCGGGACCCAGCGGATCCAGCCCCTCTCGCGCCAGTTGATCCAGCATACCGTTCGGTTCGGCCAGCAGCCTGAGCGGCACTATGGCGACAGTGACCCCCGCCTCGGACAGGGACTGGGCCATGCCTTGACGCCAGACATCACGCAGCCGTTCGCCCTGCCCCATCACCGACCAGTAGGAGCAGGCGTCGACCGCTTGATCCAGCGTCGAGGCCAGGACGTCGGGGACGCGTCGCTGCCGCCAGTCCTCGACCCGCTGGGCGCCGTTTCCCGGCCCGGCCTCGGCCGCCGTCGTCGCGGCCTCCATGCAGTTCAGATACGCTTCGGGCGGCGTGGTCAGCACCTTGTCGATCATCTCGTCGCCGCGATAGACGCCCACCGGCTCAGCCGCCTTCTTGTTGGCGCGGGCGGCGCGGCGCACGATTTCGGAGACGGGGCGCGCCCTGCGGGCGTAGCCGCCGTGCTCCATCAGGTCCGCCGACAGCATCATGAAACTCTTGCGGCTGGGCCCCTCGCCCGTGATCCGCTGGACCCGCGCCTCCAGTTCTGGCGACAGGTAGTCGGCGCTGGTCCGTCCATCCGGCTGGCGCGTCAGGGTGCGGATGCGCCAGACGAGGCGCCCGACATCCGCCAGAGACGCCTGCCCCTGAATGGGAAACAGCACCCGGTCGGCCCGCTCGACCGCCGAGAGCAGGGCGTCGGTGCGCCATTCCATGTCGCGCGGCAGGCCTTCTATGGCCCCGACCAGGAACAGCACGCTGTCGCCGCGCCGGACCTCCCACATCGGCCCCTCGATACGACGGGCGGTGACCACGACGTCCTCGACCGTGTTGGGAGCCGCCGCCTCTTGCGCTTTCGCCGTCCCGACCGACAGGGCGAAAGCCGAAACTAACGACAAGACTAGGGAAGAAGAGCGGCTATGCATTTCAGCGTTATATTCATTCCTTTTTCCTGGCTGTAATGAAATCTCCGTAATGCTGTCCGCGATTTAATCCACCTGTCCAGCTTGTAACTGGAGATCGCAACACGGCCCGTCCACACCTCGGCCGACACCGAGGGAGAGGACAGATGAACACCAAGAGCGCCCTGCTGGCGACCACCGCACTGCTGCTGGCCGCCGCCGCGCCGGCCGCCGCCCTGGCCGCTGATCGGGCCGCTGATCGGGCCGACGCCCCGGCCCGGCAGTCCGCTGTCCCCGGCGACCAGGCCGTGCTGATCTTCACCCCCGACTTCTTCGTCGACGCGCGCCCGAACACGGCGCTGGACATGGTCAACCGGGTGCCTGGCTTCTCGGTCAACGACGGCGACGGCGCGCGCGGCTTTGAAGGCGCGGTCGGCAACGTCCTGATCAACGGCTCGCGCCCGGCCTCCAAGAACGACACCGGCTCCAACGTGCTGAGCCGCACCGTGGCCAGCCAGGTCGAGCGTATCGAACTGATCCGCGGCGGGGCGCCGGGCATCGAGATGCAGGGCTATTCCGTCGTCGCCAACGTCATCCTGAAGAACACGGTCAGCCGCGAGCATATCGCCACCTTCAACGCCAATCTGTTCGAGGGCGGCCAGGACCTGTTCGGCGGCTCCTATCAGTTCACCGAGCGCAAGGGCGACCAGACCTGGGGCGTGACCTTAAGCGACGGCATCTCCATGAGCGATTCCAACGGGGCCGGCCCGCTGCGCCGCGTCGGCCCGAACGGAGAGACCCTGCGCGCCGAAGATTACTACAACGACGGCTACGGCGGCGGGAACTCGATCCGGGGCAACTTCTCCAGTCCTTTCCTGGGCGGCAAGATCGACCTGACGGCGCGTTATGGGATCAACGACTGGCACAACATCAACCGCCAGACCGCGCCCGGCGTGCTGCGCGAAAGCCTGTATGATGAAGACGGTAACAGCGGCGAGTTCGGCGTCGTCTACACCCGCCCCCTGTCCGAGAAGCTGAAGCTGGAAACCCGCTTCATCCACGAGTTCGGGGACTATGAATCGGCGTCTGTCTCGCGCGGCCGCGTTGTCGATGCGCCAAGCTCGGAACAGCTGTTCAGCTCAGACGGCACGTCATCCGAAACCATTCTGCGCGGCCTGGTGCGCTATGAGCGGACCCCGGCGATGGATTTCGAGGCGGGCGGCGAAATCGCCTACAACATGATGCAGCGCGACCAGGCCTATTCCATCGACGGCGTCGAGGAGCCCCTGCCCTCCGCCTCGGTCAAGGTCGAGGAGACGCGCGGCGAACTGTTCGGCAAGGCGACCTGGCGCATCAACCCGAAATGGACGCTGGAAAGCGGCCTGCGGCTGGAATCCTCGACCATCAGCCAGTCCGGCGACGCGGATCAGGAAAAGAGCTTCTTCTTCGCCAAGCCGCGCCTGCTGGCCACCTGGACCCCGGCCGCCAACAACCAGCTGCGCCTGCGGCTGGAGCGCACCGTCGGTCAGCTGGACTTCAGCGACTTCGCCGCCTCGGCCGAGTTCGCCGACGGCAATGTCTTCGGCGGCAATGTGAACCTGCATCCCGAATCGCGCTGGGTCGCAGAACTGACCTATGAGAAGCGTTTCTGGGGCGAAGGCGTCGTCAGCATCGGCCTGCGCCATGACGAGATCACCGACGCCATCGATGTCATCCCCCTGGAAGGCGGTTACGCCGCCGTGGGCAATATCGGCGACGGGACGCTTGACCAGCTGGTGCTGAACGTCACCGTGCCGACCGACAAACTCGGCGTCTCGGGCGGCAAGTTCGGCTTCCGCAACACCTGGAACCACACCGAAGTCACCGATCCGACCACCGGCGAGATCCGCCCCATCTCCGGCGTCCGCGCCAGTCAGGCGACCATCACCTTCCAGCAGGACATCACGCGTTGGAAGATGCAGTGGGGCGGCGCCTGGATCCCCCTGCTGGGCCAGAAGAACTATCGTCCGGACCAGATCTCGGGCTGGCGCGGTCACGACTACTATGAGCTGTGGGGCGAGTATAAGCCGACGCCGACCCTGTCGATCCGCGCCCAGATCAACATCTGGGACGACTTCAACGTCCAGCTCACCCAGTTCGCGGATCGCGAGACGCGGCCGATCGCCTTTGTCGAGAACCGCTTCATCGACCCGCGCACCTTCTATCAGATCCGGCTGCGCAAGACCTTCTGAGGAACTGAAACCACGCGCCCCGGAACCAGCCGGGGCCTTTCCCCGGACAACTGAAAAGGGCGGCGCCTCCTGCGAGACGCCGCCCTTTCCTTTGATGGTCGGCCGGTCCGGCGCGCGAACGCCGGACCGGCTTTTTGCTCTAGTGCGGCGCCTTCTCGTGCGACCAGCCCTTGATGAAGAAGCTGAGGACGATGAAACCGACGCCGATGCCCATGCCCCACACGCCCAGCATGCCGAACACCTCCAGCGAGGTGCGCAGCGCGGCGCCCGGGTCCAGCACCTGGCCGCCGACCGTCTCGGTCCCGGCCAGACCGGCGATCCAGCCGCCGACGTACTGAGCAATCGACGAGGCCAGGAACCACACGGCCATCATGAAGCTGACGACCTTGGCCAGCGACAGCTTGGTGATTTCCGACAGGCCCACCGGCGACAGGAACAGCTCGCCAAGGGTGTGGAACATGTAGAGCAGGCCCAGCAGCAGCACCGGCATCTGGAAGGCCGAATCGGCCAGACCGGCGCCCCACACCACGATCATGAAGCCCAGGCCGACCTGCAGCAGGCCGAGGCCGAACTTCAGGACCGGGTTCGGGTCCATGTTGCGTCGGCCCAGGAAGGCCCACAGGGCCGCCATGATCGGCGCGAAGATCAGGATGAAGCCGGCGTTGAACGACTGGGTCTGCGCCGCCGTCACCGTGGCGTCGATCCAGAAGCCCGTGGGCGTGATGCCCGCCGCCGCCAGTTGGGCCGGGGTGCCGACGGTGACGCCCAGGAACTGAACCGCCGTCGGCGTCAGGCTGAGGTCGACGTTACGGTCAGCGAACAGGTTCAGCGAGGTGCCGGCCTGTTCGAACAGGGTGAAGAAGACCACCGAGCCGAAGATCAGCACCACCGCCAGCATCATGCGTTCGCGCTGGATGCGGTTCTCGCAGACCTTGACGATGATATAGGCGATGAAGGCCAGCGACGCGACGGTGGCGGCGCCCAGCACCCAGCCCACCAGAGCGTTGCGCTGAACCATGAACCACACCACGCCGACGCCCAGCACGCTCAGCAGATAGATCGACCACTCGCGATTCAGCGGGCCCAGGAAGGGCTTGTTGAGCTCGCCTTCGACCGGCGGCTCGCCCTTGCCCTGCAGCAGCGGCTTGCCCAGGACGAAGACGACCCAGCCCAGCGCCATGCCGACCCCGGCCAGGCCGAAGCCCGCCCACCAGCCGACCGTCTGGCCCAGATAGCCGCACAGCACCGCGGCCCAGAAGGCCCCCAGGTTGATGCCGTAATAGTAGAGGGTAAAGCCCGAATCCCGGCGCGGGTCGCCGTCAGGATACAGCTGCCCCACGATGGTGGAGATGTTCGGCTTCAGATAGCCCACCCCCATGATGATCAGGGCGATGGCCAGGTAGAAGACGTTGATGCCCGCCAGGTCGCGGGTCACCTCGATCTTGTAGTCGCCGGTCGGCAGCACGGCCGGGATCGGCGCGTCCTGCGGCAGGTTCTGGATCGCCAGGCCGTTCTCGACCGGGGCGAAGGCGTATTTCTGGCCGTTGACCATCAGGCCCACGTCGCGCGCGGCGCCCCGGCCTTCGGCCGAGATTTCATAAGTCGCGCCCTGATAGGTCAGGGTTTCGGTGGCGGGACGGCCCTCGAAGGCCATCATGCCGTGACCGGCCACCAGCAGCAGGGCGCCGAAGGCCACGGCCTTGCGCGTGCCGATGAAGCGGTCCGCCATCATGCCGCCCAGCAGCGGCAGCAGATAGACCAGCGAGGTGTACGAGCCATAGGCCGAGCCGGCCTGGGCGTCGTTGAACAGGAAGTGCTGGGTCAGGAAGAAGATCAGGATGCCGCGCATCCCATAGTAGGAGAAGCGCTCCCACATCTCCGCGAAGAACAGGATGATCAGTCCGCGCGGGTGGTGTTTCAGGATCTGCATCAGCACGGGCACGCCCGTGACCAGGGTGATGATCAGACCGATGGCGATGACGATATTCATGCCTGGGCCCCCGCGCAGATCATGATCGACTTCGCCTTATTCACAGTCACCGTCTGGGCCATCGCCTGGGCGTCGCCCCCTCGAGTGCCGGGCCGGCGCGCAGGTCGCGCGCCCCCTCCGTCCGTCGTGCTCAACGGCAAGCTCCATTGTCTGACGCCCCCGACGGGCGTGGAAGCGTCCAGAAACAGCACGGTCACGGATTGCAAACAAGCGTTAACGGCCAAATCTTGGCCGCCGACGGGCGCCCGATCGTCGCAAAGTTCGCGTTTTGAGGGTGATTAGATCATTCTACACATATTTCGCGCACGCTCCTCGAACGCCGAAACTGGGCTGGGGAGACTCAAACAGACATGTCGTTGCGCCCGTTCAACGAAAGCGATCTCGAGGCCGTCAATCGACTGCACAGCAGCGTGTGGTGGCCGGAACGGTCGGCGGCGGGCTGGCGCTGGTTGATGGCGAACCCGGCCTCGGCCGAGATCGACGCCCCGCACGGCTGGGTGATCGACCACGGCGCCGGGCCTGAAGCCTTCGTCGGCAACTTCATCCAGCGCTTCTGGCGCAACGATCAACGCCTGCACGCCGCGACGGGCTATTCCATCGTCGTGCCTCCGGCGCAGCGGGGCCGCAGCCGGGCCCTGATCAACGCCTTCATCGACCAACCCGCCTGTTTCGCCCGCTACACGCTGAACGCCAACGCCCGCTCCAGTCCGCTGTACCAGCGGCACGGCATGGTTCCCTGGCCGCCCGAAACCCATACGCTGAAGCTGTCCTGGCTGATCGACCCGGCGGCCTGCCTGTATGGACGGGGCCTGCGCGAGGTCGTGGACCGCGCTCCGACGCTGGCGCGCCTGCTGGGCGAGCAGCTGTCCCCCCTGCCCCGCCTCAACGGCGAGCGCCGCCTGCGTCAGGCCGAAAGCCGCCTGCCAGACGGGGTCAGCCTCAGCCCCGACCTGTCGCAGCGCTCGGACTACGCCCGGTTCTGGACGGCCCTGCGCGCCGAGGGGCGGCTGATGGCGGACCGCAGCCCGGACATCATGCGCTGGCGTCTGTCGGACCCCGATCTGACGGTGCCGCCGCTGAGCCTGGCCTATCGCGACGGCGGGCGCCTGACGGGTTTCGCGGTGGCCATGCTGAACAAGCAGACGCCGCTGGAGCCGCCGATCCTGGAGATCATCGACCTGGTCGCGCTGGACAATGATTCGACGGCGGTCCAGGCGCTGGTCGAGGGCCTGCGTCGCATGGCGCCGGCGCTGGGCGCCGCCAAGGTGCGGCTGCAGGTGGTGTCGCCCGACCTGCTCGCCGCCCTGGGCCGACTGGGCCAAAAGGCCTGGCGCGAGGGCGGCTGGGGCCACTGTCACATCGCCTTCGACGATGGGATGCAGGACGCGGGCTGGCGGCCCACGCCCTATGACGGCGACTATTCCTTCTGTCTGCGCCCCCTGCCGGCGCGCGCCAGCGCCGCCCTGAGGCTGGCGTCGACGCCCCTGCGCGCTCAAGCGGTGCAAGCGCGGGCATGAAGGGAAACGAGGGCCGGTTGCGGCCCTCGTCCGGCGCCGCCGTTTAGGAGCGCGCCTTCAGCTCGTCGCGGATTTCGGCCAGCAGCGCTTCGGTCGGCGTCGGCGCAGCGGGCGCCTCAGGCCCGGCCGGCTGCTCGCGGCGCAGCTTGTTGACCATCTTGACCATCAGGAAAACCACGAAGGCCACGATCAGGAATTGGATCAGGGTGTTGATGAAGGCGCCGTATTGAATGGCCACCTTCTCGACCGCCTCTGTCGCCGGGTCTTCCGGCACCAGGACCCACTCCAGCTTGGAGAAGTCCACCCGGCCCAGCAGCAGGCCGATTGGCGGCATCACCACCTGATCGACCAGGCTGGTGACGATCTTGCCGAACGAGGCCCCGATGATGACCCCGACCGCCAGGTCGACGACGTTGCCGCGCGCGGCGAATTCCCGAAACTCGGACAGCAGGCTCATTGAATCAGTCTTTCAGATGATATCAGGCGTCGCCGGAGGCGTTCAGCCGCTCGCGCAGCTCCTTGCCGCTCTTGAAGAAGGGCACGGCCTTGGCCGGGACCTCGACCGTTTCGCCGGTGCGGGGGTTGCGCCCCGTCCGCGCCGGTCGGCTGCGCACCGAAAAGGCGCCGAAGCCTCGAAGCTCGACCCGTCCGCCTTCGGACAGGGTGTCAGTCATGCAGCCGAGGATCACATTTACGACCCGCTCCACCTCGGCATGGGTGAGGTGCAGGTTCTCAGCCGCCAACTTCTCGATCAGTTCAGACTTGATCATTCAGGCCCCCGCCATGGTTTCACCGTCCGGGAAGACACCCTAACCGCCTGTCGCCACAGGAAGAAAGGGCAAAACGCATCGTCGTGAAGGTTTCTTGCATTCCAGCGTGGCAGGTTTCGCCGCCGATGGGCCGTGTGAGGAAGAAAATACGTCGCAAAGAGCCAGGGTCGCGGCCAAAGAAAAAGGGCGGCCGGATCGCTCCGGCCGCCCCGTTTCCCGATCACCGAGGACGATTAGTCCTTGGCTGCGTTCTTGAGCGCGGCGCCCAGGATGTCGCCCAGCGAGGCGCCCGAGTCCGACGACCCGAACTGCTCGATGGCTTCCTGTTCGTCCTTCATCTCCAGCGCCTTGATCGAGACGGAGACGCGGCGCGTGGCCTTGTCGACGCCGGTGATCATGGCGTCGACGCGGTCGCCCACGGCGAAGCGCTCGGTGCGCTGCTCGTTGCGGTCGCGCGACAGGTCCGACTTGCGGACGAAGGCCGTGACCGGCGCGTCGTCTTCACCGAACTTGACCTCGATGCCGCCGGTCTCGATCGCCGTTACGGTGACGGTGATCTGCTGGCCGCGCTTGTAGACGTCGCCTTCCATCGGGTCGCCGCCGAGCTGCTTGACGCCCAGGGAGACGCGCTCCTTGTCGATGTCGACGTCCAGGACCTTGGCCTTGATCGTCTCGCCCTTGCGGTAACGCTGGATGGCTTCTTCGCCCGACACGTTCCAGTCCAGGTCCGACAGGTGGACCATGCCGTCGATGTCGTTGTCCAGGCCGACGAACAGGCCGAACTCGGTGGCGTTCTTGACTTCGCCCTCGACGGTCGAACCGACCGGGTGAGCCTCCAGGAAGGCCTCCCACGGGTTGTTCTGGGCTTGCTTCAGGCCCAGCGAGATACGACGCTTGGCGCTGTCGACGTCCAGGACGACCACGTCCACTTCCTGCGAGGTGGAGACGATCTTGCCCGGGTGGACGTTCTTCTTGGTCCAGGACATTTCCGACACGTGGACGAGGCCTTCAACGCCCGGCTCCAGCTCCACGAAGGCGCCGTAGTCGGTGATGTTGGTGACGCGGCCGGTGTACTTGGCGTTGACCGGGTATTTGGCTTCGACGCCGTCCCACGGATCCGACTGCAGCTGCTTCATGCCGAGCGAGATGCGCTGGGTGTCCGGGTTGATCTTGACGATCTGGACCTTGACGGTGTCGCCGACGGCCAGGACCTGCGACGGGTGCGACACGCGCTTCCACGACATGTCCGTGACGTGCAGCAGGCCGTCGATGCCGCCCAGGTCGACGAACGCGCCGTAGTCGGTGATGTTCTTGACGACGCCTTCGCGGACTTCGCCCTCTTGCAGCTGGCCGACCAGCTCGGTGCGCTGTTCAGCGCGGGCTTCTTCCAGGATGGCGCGACGCGAAACGACGATGTTGCCGCGCGGACGGTCCATCTTAAGGATGGCGAAGGGCTGTTCCTTGCCCATCAGCGGGCCGACGTCGCGGACCGGACGGATGTCGACTTGCGAGCCGGGCAGGAAGGCCGAGGCGCCGCCCAGGTCGACGGTGAAGCCGCCCTTGACGCGGCCGACGATGGCGCCGTTGACCGGCTGGCCTTCGGCGAACACGGCTTCCAGACGGGTCCAGGCTTCTTCGCGGCGCGCCTTGTCGCGGCTGATGACCGCTTCACCCAGGGCGTTTTCGACGCGCTCCAGATAGACTTCGACGTTGTCGCCGACCTTGGGCAGGACAGCGCCGTCGCCCTGGCCGAACTCGCGCATGGCGATGCGGCCTTCGGTCTTCAGACCGACGTCGATGATGACGATGTCTTTTTCAATGCCGACGACGCGGCCGTGAACGACCTGGCCTTCGCCAAGGTCGCGGCCTTGCAGTTGTTCGTCGAGGAGCGCGGCGAAATCGTCGCGAGTGGGGTTGAGGGTTTCGGTCATGGAAACTCTTGAGGTTGATGAAAGCGAAACGCGCACGGCCGGATGGTCGCGCGCGAAGGGGGTGAGAAAGGGGAAGTCAGGTCGTCACGAGGCGAGGCGACACGCGCTGGAAAAGCGCGACGACAGAAAGCCAGAACGCCCGCGGCCGTCGAGGAGATCGGAGCGTTGGATTCGCCCGGCGGGATCAGATCCCGGCCCTGGCTCGCGCCGCCTCGACGATACGGCGGGCCGCATCGAAGGCGGCCTCTATACCTAGATCGGTCGTGTCCAGCAAGACGGCGTTGTCCGCCTGGACCATCGGGGCGTCGTCGCGGCCCGCGTCGCGGGCGTCGCGGCGGCGGATATCGTCCAGCATGTCGTCGAAGGCGATGACCTCGCCGCGCGCGGTCAGCTGCTTCCAGCGCCGCTCGGCCCGCACCTCGGGGCTGGCGGTGATATAGAGCTTGGCCGGAGCGCCCGGCGCGATCACCGTGCCGATGTCGCGCCCGTCCAGCACCGCGCCGCCCGCCTGCGCCGCGAAGTCCTGCTGCAGCTTGAGCAGGGCCGCGCGCACGCCCGGATGGCTGGCCACGCGGCTGGCCGCCTCGCCCGCGCCGCGATCGGTCAGGCGGGGGTTGTCGCTCAGGCTGGCCAGATCCAGCGCCCGCGCCGCCTTGGCCGCCGTCTCGGCGTCGCCGAGATCGCCGCCCGCATCCAGCACCGCCAGGCCCACGGCGCGATACAGCAGGCCGGTGTCCAGATACGGCAGGCCGTAGTGAGCGGCCAGACGCGCGGCGATGGTGCCCTTGCCCGAGGCGGCGGGGCCGTCGACGGCGATGACGAGGTTCATGCCGCGTCTCCTTGGGCGATCGTCCCGCCCAGCCCGTTCATCATCTCGACAAAGCCGGGGAAGCTGGTGGCGATCATCTCGGGGTCGCGGACCGAGACGGGCTGTTCAGCGGCCAGGCCCAGCACGAGGTGGCTCATGGCGATGCGGTGGTCGTGGGCGGTGTCGACGGTCGCGCCGCCCTTCACAGCCCCTCCGGTGACGATGAAGCCCTCCGGCTCTTCTTCTACCTGCACTCCGCAGGCCGACAGACCCGCCGCCATCAGGGCGATGCGGTCGCTTTCCTTGACGCGCATCTCGCCGATGCCGCGCATGACGGTCGCGCCTTCCGCGAAGGCGGCGGTCACCGCCAGGATCGGATATTCGTCGATCATGGAGGCGGCGCGGTCTTCAGGAACCACGACCCCCTTCAGCGCCGAGTGGCGGGCGGTGACATCGCCGACCTCTTCACCCCCGGCCATGCGGCGGTTGGCGATGGTCAGGTCCGCGCCCATGTCGATCCAGGTCTGGAACAGGCCGGTACGCAGCGGATTCAGCATCACCCCTTCGACCGTCACTTCGGAGCCCGGAACCACCAGGGCCGCCGCCAGCGGAAAGGCGGCCGAGGACGGGTCGCCCGGCACGGCGACGTGCGTTCCCTTGAGTTGCTGGCCGCCCGGCAGGCGGATGCGCCAGCCCTCGCCCTCTTCGGTCACCTCGATCTCGGCGCCGAAGGCGCGCAGCATCCGCTCGGTATGGTCGCGGCTCTTCTCCGGCTCGACCACGACGGTCTCGCCCGCCGCGTTCAGCCCGGCCAGCAGGATGGCCGACTTCACCTGCGCCGAGGCGACGCTCTGGACGAAGGTCACCCCCTTCAGCCCGCCGCCGTGCAGGGTCAGCGGCACCCGGTCCTCGGCCGCGTTCCAAGCGAAGCGCGCGCCCATGTCGGCCAGCGGCCCGGTGACGCGCTTCATCGGCCGTTTGCGTAAGGAGGCGTCGCCGTCGAACGTCGCGGTCAGCTCATAGCCCGCGACCGCCCCCATCAGCAGGCGCACGCCCGTGCCGGCGTTGCCGCAGTCGATAATGCTGTCCGGCGAGCGCAGCGGCCCGCGCCCCTCGACCCGCCAGCGCCCCGGCCCGAGGCGCTCGACCGACGCGCCGAACGCCTGCATGGCGCGGCCGGTGGCCAGGATGTCGTCGCCCTCCAGGAGCCCCTCGATCTCGGTCACGCCCTCGGCCATGCCGCCGAAGATCAGGGCGCGGTGCGACATCGACTTGTCGCCGGGCGCGCGGACCACGCCCTTGAGCCCTGAATTGACGCCTGAAACGGGGGACGCGGTGAAGGTCTGGGGAGTGCTCACCCTGATGCAGGCTCCGGTTGTCAGGAGGGCCGCGAAACGCGCGGAAAAGAAGGCTTTTGACAGCGGCCCCCGCCAGTGGCAAGGGAGCCGCCCTATTTCCGATTTTTCCCCTTAAACCCGCCGAAGGTCTAATCACGTGGCCAATCCCGAACTGGGCCAAAAGCAGGTCTGCCCGAACTGCCAGGCCAAATTCTACGATCTGAACCGTCGCCCGGCCCGTTGCCCCAAGTGCGACACCGAGTTCGACCCGATGGAAGAAGCCGTCCGCAGCCGTCGCGCGCGCCGCGGCGCAGGCTTCGCCGCTGACGAAGAGGAGGCCGAAGATCAGGTCGCCGACAAGTCCGCCGACGCCGAAGAGGATGAAGAGGACGTCGAAGGCTCCACGCCCGAGATCGACCAGGAAGGCCACGAGCCGATCCTGACGCCGGACGACGACGACGGCGAACCCGGCGCCGACGACGCCGGCATGGGCACGGCCGACGGCGACGACGACGACGACGTTCTTGACGATGACGACGACGATTCCGTGCCCTTCATCGAAGACGAAGACGAAGACGACCTCGAAGAAGAGCTGACCAAGCCGTCGCGCGACGACGACTAAGCGGCAAAGGTCGGAAAAATAAGCGGAAAAAAATGTGTCAGACCCGCTTGATCTTCAAAACGGCCTGACCTAGTTTCCGCGCCTCGCCGGGGGGCGACATTGTCACTCCCCGGCGGGACCGACCGAAAGGTTCGGGGCTTTAGCTCAGTTGGTAGAGCGCTTGCATGGCATGCAAGAGGTCAGCGGTTCGACTCCGCTAAGCTCCACCATCGAAGGCCTCGCGGAACGCCCGCGGGGCCTTCGTCCTTTCCAGACTTTCCGTCTGGGACGGTCGATCACATAACCCAGCCGATACGGCACGGGGCTTTAGCTCAGTTGGTAGAGCGCTTGCATGGCATGCAAGAGGTCAGCGGTTCGACTCCGCTAAGCTCCACCATCGAAGGCCTCGCGGAGCCCCCGCGAGGCCTTCGTCCTTTCCGGCCCCCCTTTTCAGACATTCAGGCCGGCATGGCCCGTTCCAGCACCGCCCGCTGGTCCACCTCGACCTCATAGGCCCCATAGGCCATGCCGCGCGGGCGCAGGCGAAGGGCGATGAAGGCCTCGGCCGAGGGACTGTCCATCTCCAGCAGGGCCGCCGCCTGGGCCGCCAGCGCCAGCCGCTCGACCGCCAGCCGCGCCCCGGCCTCGTGCGCGGTCACGTCCAGCCCGGCGATGAAGCGGTCGTAGTCGGCGGACTTGCCCGCCTGCGACGCCAGCCAGTCGCGCAGGGCCTGCACGGCCTCCGGCTCGCGCCCCGCCGCGCGCAAGACATCCAGTGCGATGACGTTGCCCGAGCCTTCCCAGATGGCGTTCAGCGGCGACTGGCGGAACAGGCGCGGCATCGGCCCCGTCTCGACGTATCCCGCGCCGCCCAGCGCCTCCATCGCCTCATAGACCAAGTTCGGCGCGCGCTTGCAGACCCAGTATTTGGCCACCGGCGTCAGCAGGCGGCCCACGGCGTCGTCGGTATCGAAAGTCGCCGCCAGCCGCATCGACAGGGCCGTCGCCGCCTCGCTTTCAACCGCCAGGTCGGTCAGGACGGCGGCCATCATCGGCTGGTCGATCAGCCGCTTCTGGAAGGCCGTGCGGTGGGCGGTGTGCCACACCGCCTGCGCCAGCGCCCCGCGCATCTGCAGGGCCGAGCCGACCACGCAGTCCAGCCGCGTGTGCTGGACCATGCGGATGATGGTCGCCACGCCCCGCCCCTCCTCGCCGAGCCGCTGAGCCAGCGCGCCGTGATACTCCACTTCGGACGAGGCGTTGGAGCGGTCGCCCATCTTGTCCTTCAGCCGCATGACGCGGAACCCCGCATTGCGCGTCCCGTCCGGCAGCCAGCGCGGCAGGACGAAGCAGGTCAGCCCGCCCGGCGCCTGGGCCAGCGTCAGAAAGGCGTCGCACATCGGCGCCGAACAGAACCATTTGTGCCCGGTCAGCGCATACCAGCCGTCCTCGCCGACCGGCTCGGCCCGGGTGGTGTTGGCGCGCACGTCCGAGCCGCCCTGCTTCTCGGTCATGGCCATGCCGAGGGTCACGCCCGCCTTCTCGCCCGCCGGGCGCACGGCCGGGTCGTAACGGCCGGACAGCACGCCCTTGATCCACGGCTCGCCCACGGCCGGATCGGCCTGAAGCGCCGCGACCGAGGCGTAGGTCATGGTCATGGGACAACTGGTCCCCGAATCCGCCTGCCCGGTCAGGAACAGGATGGCCGCGTGCAGCAGATGGCCGTTCGGCGTCCCGTCCCAGGCGCTGGCGGCCAACCCCGCGCCCAGCCCCAGATCCATCAGCTGGTGATAGGCGGGATGGAACGTCACCTCGTCGATCCGGCGGCCGTAGCGGTCGTGGGTGTCCAGCACCGGCGGCACGCGGTTGGCTTGCACGCCCCAGTCGATCAGCTCGGCCGAACCGCAGCGACGGCCCAGGTCGCTCAGCCGCTCGACGTGCCCGGCCCCGCCCCAATGGCGCACGGCGTCGTGCAGGGCCCGGTCGCCGGTGAACAGGTCGACGCCCTCCAGCGGCGGGGGCTGGTTGGTCACCTCATGGGTGTCGAGCCGCTCGACGGGACGCAAGGGGGACATGGCCGGCCTCCGTATTCAGCGAGACGGGGAGGATGGCACGGGCGGGCTACGGCGGCGACCCTATCCCGATGGGAGAGGGCTTGAGCGCACGAGAGCGCGGCGATCTTTCTTGCGCGAAAGGGGGAGGGTTCGCGGGTGATGCAGTCGCGCCACGGCTTGCGCCGACTGACGTGACAAGCCCCTCACCCTTTCGCCTTAGCCAATCGCCTTTGGCTCTTGGAGGCTCAAGCCCTCTCCCGCCGTGAGAGGGTTGGCTAAGGTCGCCCCCACGTGCGCCACGCCCCGGGCGCGGGCGATCTCCACCTGCTTATGCCGTTCGGCGTAGCCTTCGCGCTGAGCCGCGTTGCGGTCGTCCCAGCAGCGGTCGCAGGACACGCCCTCGACATAGCGCGTCGAGAGCCGCCCCTCGGGGCTGACCGGCATGCGGCATGCGCGGCACAGGCTGTGCTCGCCCTCGACCAGTCCGTGCCCCACGGCCACCCGCTCGTCGAAGACGAAGCATTCGCCGCGCCACAGGCTTTCCGGCTCGGGCACCGTCTCCAGATATTTGAGGATGCCGCCTTCCAGATGATGCACGTCGCGCACCCCCTCGGCCTTGAGGAAGGCGGTGGCCTTTTCGCAGCGGATGCCGCCGGTGCAGTACATGGCCACCTTGGGCGGGGTCGGCCGGTCGAGCAGGGCGCGGCCCTCTGTGCGGAACCAGGCGGCGAACTCGCGGAAGGTGCGGGTGTTGGGCTGAACCGCGCCCTCGAAGGCCCCGATCTCGCCCTCGTAGTCGTTGCGGGTGTCGATGACGACGGTGTCGGGATCGGCGATCAGGGCGTTCCAGTCCTGGGGCGAGACATAGGTCCCGACGCCCTCGACCGGGTCGATGTCAGGCTGGCCCATGGTGACGATCTCGGCCTTCACCCGCACCTTCATGCGGTGGAAGGGCATGACCGAGGCGGTCGAATATTTCAGCTCCAGCCGGTCGAACCCGGGCAAGGCGCGCACGCCGTCGATGACGCGGGCGATAGCGGCCTGCGGCCCCGCAATGGTGCCGTTGATGCCCTCATGCGCCACCAGCAGGGTGCCGCGCACCTGGCTCCCGCACAGGTCGAGCAGGTGCAGGCGCAGGGCCGCCGGATCGGCGACGGGCGCGAAACGATACAGGGCCGCCACGGTGAAGGGGGCCGAAGGCGACGGAGAGGGAACGGCTGGGTCGGTCACGGCCTTCCTATAGCGTCCCGTCGCGGCCCCCGCGACGCCAATAATCCGGAACCCCAAGTGACCGCTTACCGGCTTGCTTCCCCCGCCGAAGCCGTGTGGATTGACCGCATGGTCGTCGTTGGTTCTCGCCTGCTCTCTATCGCCCATGCCCCGGTTGCCGCTGCCCCGGTGGCCGATGCCCCGGTCGCCGATGCGAGGAGCCGTCAGGCATGAGTTCAACCGCCGACGCATCCTCCTCCGCCCCCCCCTCTGGCCCCGCGCCCGTCCCGCCCGGCCGGCCCTCGGCCTTAGCGCCGCTGCGGCACCCGATCTTCCGGGCGGTGTGGATCACCAGCCTGGTGACCAATTTCGGCGGGCTGATCCAGTCGGTCGGCGCCGCATGGATGATGACCTCCATCGCCTCGGCCCAGATGGTCGCCCTGGTGCAGGCCTCGGTCACCCTGCCGATCATGCTGCTGTCGCTGGCGGCCGGGGCGCTGGCCGACACGGTGGACCGGCGCAAGATCATGCTGGCGGCCCAGACCTTCATGCTGCTGGTCTCGGCGGGGCTGGCGGCGATGACCTGGATGGGCTGGATCACGCCCTGGGTGCTGCTGACCTTCACCTTCCTGATCGGCTGCGGCGTCGCCTTCAACGGCCCGGCGTGGCAGGCTTCGGTCGGCGACATGGTCCCGCGCGAGGACCTGGCCGGGGCCGTGACCATCAACTCCATGGGCTTCAACATGGCCCGCAGCGTCGGCCCGGCGCTGGGCGGCCTGATTGTGGCGGCGGCGGGCGCGGCGGCGGCCTTCGCCGTCAACGCCGTCAGCTATCTGGGCCTGCTGTTCGTGCTGTTCCGCTGGAAGCCCGAGCGGCCCAAGCAGACCCTGCCGCGCGAAGGCCTGCTGGCGGCCATGGCGGGCGGGGTGCGCTACGCCTTCCTGTCCCCGCGCGTGACGGCGGTGCTGCTGCGCGCCGTGGTGTTCGGCGTGGGCGCCAGCGCGGTCCAGGCGCTGATGCCCGTGGTCGCGCGCGAGAACGGCGGCGGTCCGCTGGCCTTCGGCCTGCTGCTGGGTTCGTTCGGCGTGGGCGCGGTCGGCGGCGCCCTGTTCGTCGGCCGGCTGCGCGCCAAATACGAGACGGAGACCATCGTCCGCGTCGCCGCCCTGGTCTTTGCAGCGGCTGCGCTCGGCCTGGGCTACATCCCCTGGCTGGCGGTCACCTTGCCGGCGCTGATGCTGGCCGGGGCGGGCTGGGTGCTGGTGCTGTCCAGCTTCAACGTCACCGTGCAGATGTCGGTGCCGCGCTGGGTCGTGGCGCGGGCGCTGTCGCTCTACCAGATGGCGGCCTTCGGCGGCATGGCCGGCGGCAGCTGGCTGTGGGGGGCGCTGGCCCAGGCCTATGGCGTCGATATCGCCCTGGCGGTCTCGGCCGGGGTGCTGGTGCTCTGCGTGCTGATCGGCCTGAGGGTGCCCCTGCCCTCGACCGCCAATCTGAACATGGACCTGCTGCGCCGCTGGACCGAGCCGCAGACCACCCTGGCGATAGAGCCCCGCAGCGGGCCGATCATCGTCTCCATCGCCTATCGCATCCGCGAGCAGGACATCGACGCCTTCCTGGCGCTGATGGACGAGCGGCGCCGCATCCGCCGCCGCGACGGCGCGCGCCAATGGCGGGTGATGCGGGACCTGGCCGAGCCTGAGATCTGGGTCGAGAAGTATCAGACGCCGACCTGGCTGGATTACATCCGGCACAACCAGCGCATCACCCACGCCGACGCCGCGATCAACGAGGGCATCCGCGCCCTGCACCAGGGACCGGACAAGCCCGTTGTGCACCGCATGATCGAGCGCACCACCGTCCCCCTGGCCGCCAATCTGCACGGCGACCGCCACTATGGAGAGCCCCTGACGGACCCGACCCGATCCTCCTGACGACGACCCGACGCGCTTGCTCAATATGCTGAGCAAATAATCGACCGTGATTGGCCGAACACAGGCAGTCCTTATCAAGCCTGTCGATATTGCGGCGCACACAAACTGCGGCTTGCGCGAAGGGCGCAAAATCTGGTCTAGGGAGCCACGCGTCTGGTTCGCGCAAGGTCAAGACCCATGAAGATCGCAATCCTCGGCGCCGGCGTGATCGGCGTGACGACCGCCCACTACCTGGCCCGCCAGGGCCATGAGGTCACCGTCATCGACCGCCAGAGCGGTCCGGCGCTGGAGACCAGCTTCGCCAACGCTGGCGAGATCTCGCCCGGCTATTCCTCGCCCTGGGCCGCGCCCGGCATTCCCGCCAAGGCGGTGAAGTGGCTGTTCATGCGCCACGCGCCGCTGATCCTGCACCCCCAGATCAACGCCCCGACCGTGGCCTGGCTGCTGTCGCTGCTGCGCAACTGCACCTCGGCCCGCTATGCGCTGAACAAGGCCCGCATGGTGCGTCTGGCCGACTACAGCCAGGTGGTGCAGACGGCGCTGAACGAGGAACTGGGCCTTCAGTACGACCACCGCACCCAGGGCACGCTGCAGCTGTTCCGCACGCAAAAGCAGCTGGACGGCATCTACAAGGACACCGAGGTCCTGCGCGAAGGCGGCGTGCCGTTCGAAGTGCTGGACCAGGACGGCTGCATCGCCGCCGAGCCGGGCCTGAAGGCGACGCGCGATCTGTTCGTCGGCGGCCTGCGCCTGCCGCGCGACGAGACGGGCGACTGCTTCAAGTTCACCGTCGCCCTGGCCGACCACGCCGCCGCGACGCAGGGCGTGACCTTCCAGTACGGCACGACCATTCAGGGCCTGATCGCCGAGGGCGGCCGCGTCACCGGGGTCAAGACCGACAAGGGGCTGGTCACGGCCGACGCCTATGTGCTGGCGCTGGGGTCCTATTCGCCGATGCTGGTCAAGCCGCTGGGCATGACCCTGCCGGTCTACCCGGTGAAGGGCTATTCGATCACCGCCCCGATCATCAATGAGCCCGCCGCCCCGGTCTCGACCATCATGGACGAGAGCTACAAGGTGGCCATCACCCGCCTGGGCGATCGCATCCGCGTCGGCGGCATGGCCGAGATCGCCGGCTTCTCGGACGCCCTGCCCGAGCGCCGCCGCAATACGCTGGAACACTCGGTCGGCTCGCTCTTCCCCGGCGCGGGCGACCTGAAGGCGGCCAGCTACTGGTCGGGCCTGCGCCCCATGACGCCGGACGGCACCCCGGTCATCGGCAAGACCAAGATCGACAATCTGTTCCTGAACACCGGCCACGGCACGCTGGGCTGGACCATGGCGTGCGGCTCGGCCCGCGTCATCGCCGATCTGATCAGCGGCCAGACCCCGGATATCGAGACGGCCGACCTGGGCATCGCGCGATACGGCCGCTGATTCATTCTGAGGCGATAACACGCACAAATCCTTCTCCCCTTGTGGGAGAAGGTGGGCGCCGCAAGGCGCTCGGATGAGGGGTGCTAGCGCCTCATTATCCGAACAAGACGTCGGCCTCAGTCAACAATGGCCAGGCTTCGCGTCGACACCCCTCATCCGTCTCGCTCCGCGAGCCACCTTCTCCCACAAGGGGAGAAGGGCCTAGCTTCTTGCCTTCGCCGCCACGGCCTTCAGGCCGCTCAGAAGTTGCTGCGTCGCCGCATTGCGTTCGCAGCCGGCGTTGAGGATCAGCCGCAGCGCCTGGACGTGCACCTGCACCGGCGGCCAGTCCCAGGCGTCCGCCGACGTCATGCGATCGGCTGTATCGGCCAGGCTGTAGCCCGCGTCGAACAGCGGCCCGGTGTCGAAGAAGCCCGCCAGGTCCACCACGCGCGAGGCCAGGCGATAGACTTCGGCGCCGGACGCCTGCGGCCGCGCTGCGCACAGGCTTTCCAGCCCCGCAACGGCGGCTTCGATCTCGGCCATGACCTCAGCCTTGTGGCGGCCCAGTCGTTCGTCAGCGCGGCGCTGAACCTCGCTTAGGGTCCGGCCGCCCGGCTGGGCCATCTGCTGCGCCAGAGAGGTCTTGATCCGGGTGATCACAGGCTCGGTCACAGCGACACCCTCTGCGGTTTCAGCAGCATGTCGATATCGGCCTGATCCATATTCTCCTCGACGGCGTGGCCGACGTGGGCCGAAAGGTCGCCCTTGCGGCGCCCGGTCATGCCCACGGGCGGGCCGAAATTACGGACGCGCCGATCGGGACCGACATAGGTGGCGCACTCGACGAATTCGCGCTCATCGCCCGCCAGCCACAGGATGCGTTTCAACAGCACGGCCGGCGTCAGAGGCTTGGTGATGACGAAGCTGACGCCGCAGTCGCGGCCTTCCTGCACCTTGGACTGGGAGGCGTGGCCGGTGACCAGGATGACCGGCGTATAGCGCATCGGCGCAGGCGTCTCGCGCCGCAGCCAGCGGGTGAAGGCGTAGCCGTCCATCTCCGGGTCGCCGCAGTCGATGACGATCAGATCGACCGGACGCTGTTGCAGGAGCTTCACCGCCTCGACGGCCGAGGGGCGTTTGATCTGCTCCTTGACGCCGAAGCCCTGAAAGATCGAGCCAAGCATGTCCAACGCCTGCGGCGTGTCGTCGACCAGCAGCACCGTCGACTGCTCCAGATTGATGCGGTCGTCGGCCATGATTCAGAACAGGTGCAGCACGCCCGGCGCCGAGGCGCCGGACGCCGCGTCCGGATCGTCAGCGGGCGCCGCCGAGGGGCGGGCGCGGTGGGCCGTTTCCTGCATCCGCTCGGCCATCTCGGCCAGAGGCAGGGCCGCCAGGGCGGTGTCCATCGGCTGCTCCTCGGCCACGGCCTGCGCCAGTCCGGCCAAGGCCTCGATGCGCTGAGACAGAACGTCGAAGCTCTGGCTGCGCGTCAGATAGCCCAGCCGCGTCTCGGCCGGCAGCTGGCGCAGCACCTCGGACACCAGCCCGCCTGCCGCCTCGATCTCGGCGCGGATGTCCGACAGCTCCGCCGCCATGGCGGCCAGCAGGTCGCGATTGTCTGTTTCAGCCATCAGAACAGCTCCAGATCCCCGGCAGCGACAGGCGTCGGCGGCGGCGTCGCGGGCGGCAGGCTGGCGCCGTCCGTCACCACGCGCTGACGCGCCCGACCGCTGACCGGCCAATAGTGAATACGGCGCCCGCCGGCGCCCCTCAGACTGCGGCTGACGACGGGAATGCCCTCGTCCGCCAGGAATTTCTCGGCGAAGTCGGCGTTGGCCGACCCGATGTCGGTCAGGGCGTCGAACATCCGGCCGCCGCCGAACAGCTTGGCCTCCAGCCGGTCGCGGCGACCGCCCGCCTTCAGCACATCGTTGATCAGGACTTCCATCAGATAGGCGCCATAGCGGCGACTGGCTCCACGGTCGGCCCCAGCGCCTTCTGGCAGCAGGAAGTGGTTCATTCCCCCGACCCCCGCCTGCGGGTCGCGCAGGCACAGGGCCACGCAGCTGCCCAGGACGGTCGTGAGCACGACGTCGGGATCGGACGACACATAGTGATCGCCCTGCCCCACGTGCACGCGCCGCTCGACCGGCTCCTGGACCGCCGCGCCGGTCACGTCAGCGGGCCGAAGACCGCTTCCAGCTTCTCTTTCAGCTGGGCGGTGGTGAAGGGCTTCACCAGATAGTTGTTCACCCCGAACTGGACGGCGCGCTGGACCAGCTCGCGGTCGGCCCGGCCGGTCAGCATGATGAAGGCCGTCTTGGAGAGCGGCGGATGCGCCCGGATGGCGCGCAGCAGGCTCAGCCCGTCCAGATTCGGCATGTTGAAGTCGGAGATCACCAGATGGACCGGCTGCACCAGCAGGGAACGCAGGGCCGCCTCGCCGTCGGGCGCTTCCTCGATGTCGCGCACGCCGATCTGCTGCAGACTGGCGCGGACAAGCGAGCGCATCGTCAGCTGATCATCGACGACGAGGGTGCGGATGGCGGAGGCGGCGGGCATGAACGTCCTTACGCAACAGACTGGGGCGCGCCCGAACGGGCGGCGCAGGATTCGAGAATGGCCGAAGCCATGCGGGACAGCGGCAGCTGACGCTCGACGGCGCCCAGCTCAAAGGCGGCGCGGGGCATGCCGTAGACGACGCAGGACGCCTCGTCCTGGCCCAGGGTGCGGGCGCCGGCCTGACGCATGGCCAGCAGGCCCTTGGCCCCGTCCTTGCCCATGCCGGTCAGGATGACGCCCGTCATCGGCCGCCCCAGCTGGGCGATCGAGCCGAACAGCACGTCGACCGAGGGGCGGTGGCCGTTGACCGGATCGGCGGCGACCAGGCGGCAACGCCCGCCCGACACGGCCAGATGGGCCTCGCCGCCCGGCGCGATGTAGACATGGCCCGGCTTCAGCGGCGCCCCGTCCTCGGCCTCGCTGACCGTAGCGGCCGAGACCTTGTTCAGGCGGGCGGCGAAGCTCCTGGTGAAGCTGGCGGGCATGTGCTGGGTGACGACCGTCGCCGGGCAGTCCGCCGGAAAGGCCGACAGAATGGTCAGCAAGGCCTCGACCCCGCCCGTGGACGAACCGATGGCCAGCACATGATTGGGGTCCGCGTGATAGACGCCCTCGTGCCCCCGAACCGCGCGGTCCTCCAGCGGACGAACACGAGACCGCGCGGCGACCTTCACCTTCTCGGCCAGGTCGGCGAAGGCTTCGGCGGCGGGCACGCCGGGCGCGGGCTTGGCCACGGCGTCGACGGCGCCGACCTCCAGCGCCGCCAGGGTCACGTCGGTCCCCGCCTGGGTCAGGGTCGAGACCATGACCACCGGCATGGGCCGCAGCCGCATGATCTTCTCAAGGAACTCCAGCCCGTTCATATTGGGCATCTCGACGTCCAGGGTGATGACGTCGGGGTTCAGCTCCTTGATCTTGGTGCGCGCCTCCAGCGGATCGGCGGCCGTGCCGACCACGTTGATCTCCGGATCGCGGCGCAGGACGGCGCTAATCAGGCTGCGCATGGTGGCGCTGTCGTCCACCACCAGGACCGAGACCGCGCTCATGCCCCCGCGCCCTTGACGTAGGTGGTCAGGCCGGCGGGTTGCAGCTGTTGCGCCGCCGGTCCCGTCACCCGCTCGGAGTGACCGATGTAGAGGACGCCGCCGGGGTTCAGGATCGGCGTGAACCGGCCCCAGACCCGCTCCTGGGTCGCGTCGTCGAAATAGATGACCACGTTGCGGCAGAAGATGACGTCGAAGCGGCCGCGCATCGGCCAGTCGCCGATCAGGTTCAGCTCCTTGAACGCCACCAGACGGCGCAGCGTCGCATCGGCGCTGAACCGGCCCGGCGCGCCCGCGACCGGCGTGAAATGCTTGCGCGACGCGGCCGGGACCGGGGCCAGAAGATCGTCGGAATAGACGCCCGCCGCGCCCTCGGCGACCATGTTGGGGTCGATGTCGGTGGCCAGGATGCGCACGTCCAGTTCCGCCGCTTCCGGCAGGACGTCCAGCACCGTCATCGCCATCGAATAGGGCTCCTGCCCGTTCGAACAGGCGGCGGACCACAGGCGCACCCGCCCGCCCGCCCGCGCCTTGGCGGCCAGTTCCGGCATCACCTTGTCGCGCAGGTGATCGAAGTGGTGCGGCTCGCGGTAGAAGCGGGTGACGTTGGTGGTCAGGGCCGCCATCATCGCCTGGCGCTCGTCCACGCCCTGCGCCCCGTCGATCAGGGCGCAGTAGTCGCGGAAGCTGCGCAGCCCCAGCACGCGCAGCCGCTTGGCCAGGCGCGAATAGACCAGCGCCGCCTTGCCTTCGCTGAGGGCGATGCCTGCGTGAGCGTGCAGGGTCTGGGCGATGTGGCGGAAATCCTCGGCCGTGAAGACGAACTCGCCTTCGACCAGGGCTTCGCGCCCGGCGACGGTCGTCATGCGGCTTCGGCCTCGCCTTCCGGCAGGACGTTGTTGAGGTCGATCAGGCTGATCATGCGGCCGCCCTCGACGGCGAAGATGCCCTTCACGAAGGACTTCACCTGTTCGCTGGCCACGTCCGGCGTCGGCTGGATGGCCGCGTCCGACAGCTGCACGATGTCCGACACCGCATCGACCAGCAGGCCGACCAGGCGCGAACCGACATGGGCCACCATGATGACGTGCCGCTCGGTCGGCTCGTTCGTGACCAGGCCGAAGCGCGCGCCCAGGTCGATGATCGGCAGCACCACGCCGCGCAGGTTGATGACGCCCTTCATATAGGCGGGCGAGCGCGGCAAGGGCGTGGCCGGGGTCCAGCCGCGGATCTCGCGCACGCTCATGATGTCGACGCAGAATTCCTGCTCGCCGATGCGGAAGGCGATCAGCTCGCGGTCGGTCCCGGCGACATTGGGGGTCAGGGTCTGGTGTTCAGTCGGGGTCATGGTCTCAGCTCGCCATTTGCAGGTCGGAACGCGACGGAGTTCGGGAACGCTTGGCGGTCACAAGGGCGTCGATGTCGAGGATCAGGGCCACGCGGCCGTCGCCCAGAATGGTGGCGGCGGCTACGCCCTCGACGTGGCGGTAATGGGTTTCCAGGCTCTTGATGACGACCTGGCGCTGGCCGTGGATGGCGTCGACCAGCAGGGCCGCGCGCTGGCGGCTTTCGGTCTCGACGATCATCACCACCCCGCCCTTCAGCTCGGTCGGGGCGTCGCGGAAGCCCATGACCAGGCCGACGTCCACCAGCGGCACGAAAGCCTCGCGGAAGCGCAGCACGGGATCGACGCCGCCGACGTAGTGGATGTCGCCCTCGTTCGGGGTCAGGCTCTCGACGATGGCGGCGAGCGGCGCGACCAGGGTCTGATCGGCGGCGCCGACCACCATGCCGTCCAGCACCGCCAGCGTCAGCGGCAGGCTGAGGGTGAAGGTCGAGCCCTTGCCCGGATTGGAGGTGATGGAGATGCGCCCGCCCAGCGACTGGATCGAGCGGCGCACCACGTCCATGCCGACGCCCCGGCCCGACAGGTCCGACACCTCGGTGGCGGTCGAGAAGCCCGGCAGGAAGATCAGGTTGTCGATCTCGTCGTCCGACAGCACCGCATCCTCGGCGATCAGGCCGCGCTCGACGGCGATGCCCTTCACGCGCGGGCGGTTGATGCCCTTGCCGTCGTCCGAGATCTCGATGACGATCCGGCCCGAGCGGTGCAGGGCCGCCAGACGCACCGTCCCCTCTTCCGGCTTGCCCGCCGCCAGACGGTCCGCCGGGCTTTCCAGCCCGTGGTCGATGGCGTTGCGCAGCATGTGGGTGATCGGCTCGGCCAGACGTTCGACCACGGTCTTGTCGACCTCGGTGTCCTCGCCGGACGTGACCAGCTTCACCTTCTTGCCCGTGGCCTCGGCCGCCTCCCGCACCAGGCGCGGCATCCGCTGGAACACCGACTTCACCGGCTGGGCCCGGATGGCCATGACGCTGTCCTGAATCTCGCGCGTCAGCAGTTCGAGGTCTTCCAGACCCAGGCCGATGTCGGACGAGCGGGCCAGGCCGCTTTCGGTCACGCGCTGGGCCAGCATGGCCTGCTGGATGACCAGTTCGCCGACCGCATTGATCAGGCGGTCCACCCGCTCCAGATCGACACGGATGGTCACGGGCGCCGCAGCGGCGGGGGCCGTCGCCTGCACAGGCGCCGGAGCGGCCGGCGCGGGCGCAGGCTTGACCGGAGACGGCGCGACCGGCGCGGCAGGCGGAGGGGTCACGGGCGCGACGGCGACAGGCGCGGGCGCCTCCGTCGGCGCGGCGCCGACCGAGGCCAGCAGGGCGGCGATGTCCAGTTCCGGCGCAGCCGCGCGGGCCAGGGCCGAAGCGTCGCTGCCGTCCTCGTCGACCGCGGCGGCGGGCGCGGCATCGACCGGCGCCGCATCGCCCAGCGGCGTGACGCTCAGGTCGCAGTCCATCTCCACGAAGTCGAAGACCTCGCGCACCTCGGCCTCGCTGACGTCGGCGTCCAGTTCGATGGTCCAGATCAGATGGCTGTCGGTCGGCTCCAGCGCATCCAGCAGCGGCAGGCCGCTGTCGTCCATCTGCACCCGCGTCGGGCCCAGGCGGCCCAGTTCGCGCAGCAGCAGACCCGCCTCATTGGCGCTGGCGTAGAGGCGCGGATGCGGACGGAAGACGACCCTCCACCCCTGCGATGCGCTCGGCGCCGACAGGTCGGGCAGCGGCGCCAGGGCGGCCAGGTCCGACAAGGGCGGCAGGTCGGGAAGATCCGGCAGGCCCGCCGGAGCCTCGAACGCCCCAAGGTCCATGGCGACGGGCGTGAAGCCGAAGTCGTCCTCTTCCGACTCGGCCGCCGCAACCGGCGCGGCCCCGCCATAGGTCAGGGCCTCAAGCTCGGCGACCAGTCCGGCCGAACGCGCCGGGTCGACGGGCGCGCCCGCGCCGCGCGCAGCGGCGACGTGGTCGGCCAGCACGTCGGCGGCGCGCAGCAGGGTCTTCACGGTCGCATCGTCGCACGGTTTGCGGCCCGAGCGCAGCTCGTCCATCAGCGTCTCGAAGACGTGGGCGAAACGGACCAGGTCCTCCAGCCCGAAGGCCCCCGCCCCGCCCTTGACCGAGTGAACGGCGCGAAAGACGGCGTTGATGACCTCGATGTCCGTCGAACCGGACTCCAGCGTCAGCAGATTGCCTTCCAGATCGGCGAGCAGCTCCTCGCACTCCTGAAAGAAGGTCGCCTTGATCGCCTCGAACGGATCGTCGCTCATCGCCCCACGCCCCTCTTTTCTTACGCCGCCACGCGGCGCACGGCGTCGACCAGACGTACGGGATCAAACGGCTTGACGATCCAGCCGGTGGCCCCGGCCTCGCGGGCGCGCTGCTTCTTAGCGGCGTCGCTTTCGGTCGTCAGGACCAGCACGGGAACGGCGCTGAACGCCGGGTCCGCCCGCATCCCCTCGATGAAGCCGAAGCCGTCCATGCGCGGCATGTTGATGTCGGTGATGACGATGTCGGGGCTTTCGGCCTGAAGCACCTCCAAGCCATGGACGCCGTCCTCGGCCTGGACCACGCGATAGCCCGCGTCCTTGAGCGCCAGCATCAGCATGTCGCGCATGGTGCGTGAATCGTCGACGGTCAGAACGGTCTTGGTCATTGCAGGGCGTCCTGTGTGGAAAGGTCGGAGAGCGAAGCGCCGAAGGCGCTCCATTGGGTCGTCATGGCCTCGGAGGCATTGACGAAGGTCAAAGCCTGGCCGTCGGCCCGCCAGGTGCGGATCGCCGACAACAGCAGCTGAAGGCACAGCCCGCCCAGCCGCTCGACGGCCGAACCGTCCAGCGTCAGGGCCTGACCGCGCGCCGCCAGCAGTTCGCCCTTCAGCGGCTCGGCCGCGCGCAGGTCCAGAACCGGTGCCAGAACGACCACAGCCGCCATCAGAACTCCTCCCAGCCGTCTTCGATGATTTCAGCCTTCAGGGCCGCGCCGCCGCGTCCCATCGTCTTCAGGGCGGCGACCGTCTCGGCCACCGGCTGGGGCGTGCGGGCCGGCGCAGCGTCCGCCGCGACCGGCGCCGGCTTCGCCTTGAACGACGGCTGGCCTTGCGACGGAGGGGCCGAAACGCGCGCCGGGGCCGCGACCCCGTTGGCGCCCTGAGCGACCTTGAAACGCGCCACCGAGGCGGCCAGGACGTCGGCTTCCTGAGCCAGAGAATGGCTGGCGGCGGTCGATTCCTCGACCATTGCGGCGTTCTGCTGGGTGACCTGATCCATCTGGTTCACGGCGGTATTGACCTGTTGCAGGCCCGTCGCCTGCTCCTGGGCCGAGGCCGAGATTTCCGACATCAGCCCGTCGATCTCGGCGACCTCGGCGACGATGCGGCCCAGGGCCTGGCCGGTCTGGCCGACCAGAGCCACCCCCTGCTCGACCTGACGGCCCGAGGCGGTGATCAGGGTCTTGATCTCCTTGGCCGCGTCGGCCGAACGCTGGGCCAGCGCCCGCACCTCCGAAGCCACCACGGCGAAGCCGCGCCCGGCGTCGCCCGCACGCGCCGCCTCGACGCCCGCGTTCAGGGCCAGCAGGTTGGTCTGGAAGGCGATTTCGTCGATCACGCCGATGATGGCGCCGATCTGGTTGGAAGACTGTTCGATGGCGGTCATGGCGGCGACGGCGTCGCTGACCACTGCGCCCGACGCCTCGGCCTCATTGCGCGCCGTCTGGACGACGCGGGAGGCCTGACGGGCGCCGTCGGCGGTCCGGTTCACCGTGGCGGTGATTTCATCCAGAGCCGCTGCGGTCTCTTCCAGGCTGGCGGCCTGCTGTTCGGTGCGACGCGACAGGTCATCCGACGCCTGGCTGATCTCGCCCGAGCCCGAGCGGATGGCGGCCACGTTGTCGACCACCACGGCCACCGCCTGCTCCAGCTGCGAAATGGCCGCGTTGAAGTCAGCCTTCAGCTGTTCCGCCTTGGGGGCGAAGGGGACGTCGATGCGGTAGGTCAGATCGCCGGCAGCCATTGCATTCAGGCCCTCAGCCAGGGCGGTGATGGCGATGCGGTCCTCTTCGGCCGCCCTGGCCTTTTCGGCTTCGACGCGGGCGCGCTCTTCCTCGACCGCGCGACGCTGAGCGGCCGTCTCGGCTTCAAGGGCGTCCTTGGCGATGGCAGCGTCCTTGAAGGTCTGGACGGCGGCGGCCATCTGGCCGACCTCGTCCTTGCGGCCGGCGGCCGGCACCGGAACGGAGGTGTCGCCCGACGCCAGACGGCGCATGGCCGTCGTCATCGCCGTCAGCGGCTTGGCCAGGACATTGGTCAGCATCACCGCCATGCCGCCAGCCAGCCCCAGCGCCAGCAGCAGGCCGCCGATCAGCACCATGCGGGCCGTCTTGGCGGCCGACACCTGCTTGTCGCCATAGAGGCGGCTTTCCTGAACCTTCTTCTCGATCAGTCCGTCCAGCGCGCTTTCCGCCGGATCGATGAATTTGTCGGCCTGACCGTCGCGGCCGACCATGGCGATGGCCTGCATCCAGCCCGCCTGATCGGCGACCATGACCCGGCCGCGCTGAACCACCTGCTTGTTCCACTCGTCCGCAGCCGTGCGGGCCGCGCGCGCCTGCGCCGCGCTGGAGCGGTCCAGTTGGACCAGCCGGTCCAGGCTCTGGTTGAAGCTCTTGCGATGCTCTTCGACACGCTGAAGATAATAGGGGTCGCGCGACACCAGGAAGCCGCGGTAGCTGGCTTCCTGACGCGCCAGATAGAATTGCGCCGCCTCGGCCTCGCGCTGGACCACGCCCGCGCGCGAACGATCCGTCCGCGCCGCATCAAGCGCATTGATCTGCAAAAACACCGTCAGCCCCATGGCGACGATGGCCAGGATCACGACCGCAAAGGCCGCCATCAGTTTCTTTTCGATCTTCAGGTCGCTCAACATGGCGTCCATCTAACTCTTCCCCCGTGAAGATTCTCTTGAGAGCCGAAACCGGCTTTCGATCAGAAGTTGAAGCTGAGCGCCCCCACCAGGCGCCCGTCGTAGTTCTCGCCCAGGGCGTGGCTGTCGGTGTCGTACCAGCGGGCGTCGATCGCCCATCGCTCGCTCAGGTTGTATTTCACGCCCATGTTCCAGGCGTTGTAGTCGGCCCCGCCGTCGGCCGAACGAACGGCGAAGGCCGCCGAGGCCCGGGCGCGCGGGCCCAGCGGCGCGGCGGCCTGAGCCTCGATCCACCAGGCCTGCCGCGTCGCGGCGAAGCCGTCGGGCGTGTAGTTGACGCGCAGCCGCCCGGACACGCGCCCGATCCTGCGCGAGACGTCCGCCTGATATTCCCAATAGTTGGCGTCGACGCCGGCCCGCGTCCCAGGCAGGTCGCGGTTCATCACCGACAGGTCAAAGGCGAAGCCCGCCGCCCTGGGCCGCCAGCCCAGAGCCGCGACGATCTCGGCGTCCGCACCCTGAGACAGGCGGGCGGTCGAGGCGAAGACGCTGCCGTAGAGATCGCCGTAAGACGCCTCCAGCGTTCCGTTCAGGCTGGGATCGCCCGCGCTCTTGCCCAATCCCTTGCCGACGTATTCGCTGGCGAGGCCCCGCTGGCCGCTCCAGCGGCCATCGACGGACTGCGCCGTCGCCGGGCCAGCAGCACAGGCGACCGCGACCAGAGCCGCCGTACAAAGCCCGCGCACGCCGTTCTGGCGGGGGGCTGAAACATGAAAGGGCATTCGGACCTCTTTTAAGCGAGACCGTCTTGCCCGGCATTTCCGTATGGAATCGTAAACTGCCGCCTACGTATAAGTCCGCATGTCCCAACAAGGGACGCTGCAACCGCAAGATCGACATCTGCAGACGACATGACGCTCCAGCGTCGAGACTGTAGAGTTAAGCAATAGCGTTAACAAGACGGCTGATATCATCGTTATTCTGAGAAACGGCGGTTTCTATGATCGCGCTGATCACGGGCGCTAATTGCAACATTCTCAACGAATATTTAGAACGCCCGAACGTCTCGATTCTGACAACGCTGTTATGAAGGATCCCGGCCTTGGTCGGGGGGCGCGAGGAGGACTTTCGATTTATTCCGCATTGGACCGCCGCCCCGTCGCCGCGCATCGCAAACCCCACGCCTGGGCCGCGGCTCTGGCGTTCTCGACGCTGACGGGCGCCGGTCTGGTTTTGGCCCTGGCGTTTGCGTGGACCCCGACGCGACCCGCGCTCGTGATCGCGCTGGCCTTAACCCTGCTGTCGATTCTGAGCCTGATCGCCGCCTGGCGTCAGGACCGCGACATGGCGCGCCAGCTGACCGCGCGCGACGCCATGCTGCACGCCGCCTTCCTGTCGACCCCCGCCCTCACCCTCAGCCGGGACGGCCTGATCCAGCGGATGAACGGCGCCGCGGTGGCCCTGTTCGGCCTGCCGCGCGAGGCGGCGATGGGACGCCCCTTTTCCGATCTGACGGCCGAGTTCGACATGGACGCCGTCCACCAAGCCAACGACCAGGCGGGCCAGCTGGAAGCCCGTCGCGGCTACTGGACCGGCCGCCGCGCCGACGGCTCGACCTTTCCGCTCAGCCTGCGCTTCGGCCTGATACCGCCCACCCCCGGCCCCGGCGGATCGGGCGTGGAGCACGTCGCCCTGGCCCTGACCGACCTGACCCGTTCGCACGCCGCCGAGGCGCAGGCGCGCGAACTGCACGCCCAGCTCAACAAGGTCTGGCGGCTGAACTCCCTGGGCGAGATGGCCGCCACCCTGGCTCACGAGCTGAACCAGCCGCTCAGCGCCGCCACCGCCTATATGCACGCCAGCCAGGCGGAAATGCTCAAGGCCGGCCCCGTCGCCGAGCCCGCCCGGCCCCCGCTGGACCTGGCCAAGGGTCAACTGCTTCGCGCCGGCAAGCTGATCCACCGCATGCGCGAGCTTCTGACCATTGAAACCAGCGTGTTGGGGCGCGAGCGCGTCTCTTCGATGATCGAGGATCTGGCGCCCATTCTGCAGATGATCGGCCAGGACAAGAAGGTCGAGGTCCGCCTCGACGCCGAGGCCGAGGACGACGACGTCCGCGCCGATCGCATCCAGTTCCAGCAGGCTCTGGTCAATCTGGTGCGCAATGCGGTCGAGGCGGCGGCGGAGCGCCCCGACGGCGCGGTCGTCAGCGTCACCGGCCGGGTCGAGGGGCCCGTCTATCGCATCAGCGTCGAGGACAACGGGCCCGGCATCGCCGAGGCGGATATCGAACGCATCTTCCAGCCCCTGACCACCACCAAGTCGGCAGGCATGGGGCTGGGGCTATCGGTCACCCGCACCATCGTCGAGCGTCACGGCGGCGCTCTGTCGGCGCGCCGCAGTCCGTCGCTGGGCGGCGCCGCCTTCGCCTTCGCCCTGCGCCGTCACGAGGGAGGTTCGCGATGAGCCGTTCCGTCTTCGTCATCGACGATGATGACGCCGTCCGGGATTCCCTGCTGGCCCTGCTGCGGGCCGACGGCGTGCGGGCGCGCGGCTTCGCCGGAGGCGCCGACTTCTTCGCCGCCCTGCCCGGTGACGCCGCCGCCTGCGTCATCACCGATGTGCGGATGCCCGGCATGGACGGCGCCGAGCTGGTGCGCCGTCTGATCGAGCTGCGCGGCAACGCCTGGCCCATCATCGTCATCACCGGCCACGCCGACGTCACCATGGCGGTGCAGATGATGAAGTCCGGCATCGTCGACTTCATCGAAAAGCCGTTCGACCCCGAGCGCCTGATCGAGACCGTCCGCGCCTGTCTGAACCGGATGGACGATCTGGACCAGCGCCAGCAGGCCCGTCAGGCGGCGCAGATGCGTCTGGGACGGCTGACCCCGCGCGAGCGCCAGGTCTTCGACGCCCTGATCGCGGGCCTGTCCAACAAGGAGATCGCGCTGCAGCTGAAGATCAGCCCGCGCACCGTCGAGGTCTTCCGCGCCAAGGTCATGGCCAAGATGGAAGCCGACAGCCTGTCGGCCCTGGTGCGCATGGGGCTGATGCTCGTCTAGACTTTCGCGCGGGCGTGCAGCCTCGTCCGCGCCGAGGCGTTATGACGGCTCCCCGCCCCGTCCCGTGTCTTGCGTCCAAGGAGTCCGCCCCATGTCCGATCCCGCCCGTCTGCTGCGTCATCAGGCCTATGTCGACGGCCGCTGGATCGACGCCGACGGCGGCGGAACCCTCGAAGTGACCAACCCGGCCACGGGCGAGGTGCTGGCTACCGTCCCCGACATGGGCGCATCTGAGACCCGCCGCGCCATCGCCGCCGCCGAGGCCGCCATGAAGCCTTGGGCCGCCAAGACGGCCGGCGAGCGCGCCCGCATCCTGCGCCGCTGGTTCGACCTGATGATGAGCGAGCAGGACGCGCTGGGCCGCCTGTTGACCCGCGAACAGGGCAAGAGCCTGACCGAGGCCAAGGGCGAGATCGCCTATGCCGCCAGCTTCATCGAATGGTTCGCTGAGGAGGGCAAACGCACCTATGGCGAGGTCATCCCCAGCCACGACGCCTCCAAGCGGTTGGTGACGCTGCGCCAGCCGGTGGGCGTCGTCGGGGCCATCACCCCGTGGAACTTCCCCGCCGCCATGATCACCCGCAAGTTCGGCCCGGCCCTGGCCGCCGGCTGCGCCGTGGTGCTGAAGCCCGCCAGCCAGACGCCGCTGTCGGCGCTGGCGCTGGCCGTGCTGGCGGAAGAAGCGGGCCTGCCGCCTGGCCTGTTCAACGTCGTCACCGGCTCGGCCTCGGCCATCGGCGGCGAGCTGACGTCGAATGAAACGGTGCGCAAGATCAGCTTCACCGGCTCGACCGAGATCGGCCGTCTGCTGATGGAGCAGTCGTCGCAGACCATCAAGAAGATGAGCCTGGAGCTGGGCGGCAACGCCCCCTTCCTGGTCTTCGACGACGCCGACGTGGACGCGGCCGTGGCGGGCGCCGTGGCCTCGAAGTACCGCAACGCGGGCCAGACCTGCGTCTGCACCAACCGCTTCTATGTCCAGGCCGCCGTCTACGACGAATTCGTCGCCAAGCTGACCCAGGCCACCGAAGCGTTGAAGGTCGGAAACGGCCTGGACGACGGCGTCCAGATCGGCCCCCTGATCGACGACAAGGCGGTGAAGAAGGTCGAAGAACACGTCGCCGACGCCCTGGCCAAGGGGGCGACCCTTTTGACCGGCGGCGAACGCCACAAGCTGGGGCGCACCTTCTTCCAGCCGACCGTCCTGTCGGGCGTGACCCAGGACATGCAGATGTGCCGCGAGGAGACCTTCGGTCCCGTCTCCGGCGTCGTTCGCTTCGAGACGGAAGAGGACGGCGTTGCGCTGGCCAACGACACCATCTTCGGCCTGGCAGGCTACTTCTACGCCCGCGATCTGAGCCGCGTCTGGCGCGTGGCCGAGGCGATGCAGACCGGCATGATCGGCGTCAACACCGGCCTGATCTCCACCGAGGTCGCCCCCTTCGGCGGCATCAAGCAGTCCGGCCTGGGCCGCGAGGGCTCCAGCCACGGCATCGAGGATTACCTGGAGATCAAATACCTCTGCATGGGCATCTGATCCCTCTCCCATCGGGAGAGGGAAGCATAATTATTCGACCAAGGTCGGTCTGCGCAAACCGCCGTTCCTGCTGTCACTCTCCCTTCCGACGCCGGGCGCAAAGCACGCCGGGCGCGAGGGAAACGCGCCGCGCATCGCGGCCGCACAGGAAGGGAACTGCCCATGACCGACCGCACCATGGATGCGGCGGACGGCGCGGAGCACACGGTCGACAAGAACGACCGGCTGGTGATTCTCGCCTCCTCCGTCGGCACCGTCATCGAATGGTACGACTTCTATCTCTACGGCTCTCTGGCCGCGATCATTTCCGCCCAGTTCTTCTCGGGCGTGAATGAGACCACCGGCTTCATCTTCGCCCTGATGGCCTTCGCCGCGGGTTTTGCGGTGCGTCCGTTCGGGGCCATCGTCTTCGGCCGCATGGGCGACCTGTGGGGACGGAAGAACACCTTCCTGGTCACCATGCTGCTGATGGGCGTCTCGACCTTCGTGGTCGGCCTGCTGCCCCCCTATGCGGCCATCGGCATCGCCGCGCCGATCATCCTGGTGCTGATGCGCCTGATCCAGGGCCTGGCGCTGGGCGGGGAATACGGCGGCGCCGCCACCTACGTCGCCGAGCACGCCCCGGAGGGCAAGCGCGGCTTCTACACCTCCTTCATCCAGATCACCGCCACCGTGGGCCTGCTGCTCAGCTTGGCCGTGATCCTGGGCGTCCGTTTCAGCGTCGGCGAAGAGGCCTTCGTCGCATGGGGCTGGCGCATCCCCTTCCTGGTCTCGATCCTGCTGCTGGGCGTGTCGCTGTGGATCCGCCTGAAGCTGTCGGAAAGCCCGGCGTTCAAGCGCATGAAGGCCGAGGGCAAGGGCTCGACCACCCCGCTGAAGGACAGCTTCATGAAGTGGCCGAACCTGAAGCTGGTGCTGATCGCCCTGTTCGGCCTGGCCGCCGGTCAGGCCGTGGTCTGGTACACGGGTCAGTTCTACGCCCTGTTCTTCCTGGAGAAGACGCTGAGGGTCGACCCCACCCTGGCCAACATCCTGATCGCCGCCGCCCTGGCGCTGGCGACGCCCTTCTTCATCATCTTCGGCTGGCTGTCGGACAAGATCGGCCGCAAGCCCATCATCATGGCGGGCTGCCTGCTGGCCGCCGTGACCTACTTCCCGCTGTTCGGCGCCCTGACCGAGGCGGCCAACCCGCGTCTGGCCGCTGCGGCGGCCTCGTCGCCGGTGACCGTCGTCGCCGACCCGGCCGACTGCCACTTCCAGTTCGACCCCGTCGGCAAGACCGTCTTCAACAGCTCGTGCGATGTCGCCAAGACCCATCTGGCCAAGGCGGGCGTCACCTACGTTAATGAGGCCGCCCCGGCCGGAACCGTGGCCCAGGTGCGCATCGGCGACCGCGTGGTCGACAGCTTCAACGGCAAGACCATGGCCAAGGCCGACTTCGACGCGCAGAAGAAGACCTGGGACGCCGGCCTGACCGCCGCCCTCGCCGAGGCCGGCTATCCGGCCAAGGCCGACAGCGCCCTGGTCAACAAGCCGCGGGTGATCGGCATCCTGTTCTTGCTGGTGCTGTATGTGACCATGGTCTACGGCCCGATCGCCGCCGCCCTGGTCGAGATGTTCCCGACCAAGGTGCGCTACACCTCCATGTCGCTGCCCTATCACATCGGCAACGGCTGGTTCGGGGGCTTCCTGCCGACCACGGCGTTCGCCATGGTCGCGGCCACGGGCAACATCTACTACGGCCTGTGGTACCCCATCGCCATCGCCGTGCTGACCCTGATCATCGGCGTCCTCTTCGTGAAGGAAGGCAAGGACGTGAACATCCACGACTAAGGCGCGACGGCTTCCTTCTCCCCTTGAGGGAGAAGGTGGCTCGCGGAGCGAGACGGATGAGGAGGGTAAACGCTCCCTTGTCCCGGCGCGCGCAGGACTGTCGGAAAACAACTTCAAGAGCGTTGCGTCGCCACCCCTCATCCGAGCGCCTCCGGCGCCCACCTTCTCCCACAAGGGGAGAAGGGACCGGAGTCGCGAACTTTTCGCCAACCTGCGGGCGGTCTGGCTTCGGCCTGACCGCCCTCTTTTTCACTTGCCCGCGAGATCGCGCCCGGCCCAGATGACGCCCATGTTCAGCCTCGCCACCCTGGCCCTGACGGCCTTCTACATGGCCGCCCTGTTCGGCATCGCCTGGTGGTACGAGCGGCCTCAGATCAAGGCGCGGCGCGGGATGCTGGGGCCCTCGCTCTATGCGCTGTCCCTGGCCATCTACTGCACGTCCTGGACCTATTACGGCGCGGTCGGCACGGCGGCGCGCGACGGGTGGGAGTATCTGCCCATCTACGTCGGGCCGATCCTGGGGCTGACCCTGCTGCTGCCGCTGTGGCGGCGCATCGCCTCGGCCGCCCGGCGCGAGAACGTCGGCTCGATGGCCGACTTCATCTCGTCGCGCTACGGCAAGAGCCCGGCGCTGGGCGCGGCGGTGGCGGGCGTCGCCATCCTGGGCTCGGTCCCCTACATCGCGCTGCAGCTCAAGTCGCTGTCGATGGCGGGCGAGCTGATCACGGCGGGCACCCCGGTCGCCGGGTCCGAGAGCCTGACCGTTCTGGTCATGGCGGCGGTTCTGGCCGGGTTCGCCATCCTGTTCGGCGCACGAAGGCCCGACCTGACCGAGCACAACCGCGGCCTGATCCAGGCCATCGGCATCGAGTCCATCGTCAAACTGGCCGCCCTGCTGGCCGTGGCCGTCTTCGCCGTCCTTCTGCTGGCCGCCTCGCCGTCGCGCCACGCCGTCGCCGACAGCTTGGGACAGTTGGGAACATGGCCGCACATCGACGCCCGCTTCATGGCCATCACCCTGGTGGCGACCCTGGCCATCTTCTGTCTGCCGCGTCAGTTCCATGTCGCCTTCGTCGAGGGCGGCGATCCGGCACAGGTGCGCCGCGCGCGCTGGATCTTCCCCCTGTATCTGATCCTGACCACGCTGGCGGTCCTGCCGCTGGTGGCGGCCGGCGGGCTGTTCACGCCGCAGACCAACCCCGACCTGCTGGTGCTGGCCCTGCCGCTGGGCGCGCGGCAGAGCCTGCTGACCGCCGTGGTCTTCGTCGGCGGCTTCTCGGCCGCCACCGCCATGGTCATCGTCGAGGCCGTGGCCCTGTCGGCCATGGTGTCCAACAACCTGGTGCTGCCGTTGATGGCTGCGGGACGGCGGCGCGGCGCGGCCCCGCCGGACATGGCCCGGACCCTGCTGAACATCCGCCGCCTGGCCATCGTCGGCCTGCTGCTGCTGGCCTGGCTCTATTATCTGGCGATGGATCGATCCAGCGGTCTGGCGGCCATCGGCCTGGTGTCCTTCGCCGCCCTGGCCCAGCTGGCGCCGTCGCTGTTCGGAGCGGTGCTGTGGCGCGGCGGACGGGCCAGCGGGGCGCTCGCGGGGCTGGCGGCGGGGATGGCGGTCTGGGCCGTCATGCTGGCCGCGCCGCAGCTGGCCCCCGGTTTCGGCCTGAACGTGCCCGCCATGCTGGGGCTGGAAGACCCGTTTGCAGCGGGCGTCTTCCTCAGCCTGGCGCTGAACCTGGGCGTCTTCGTCCTGGTGTCGCGGGCGCGGCCGCCGCGCCTGATCGACCGGGTCCAGGCCCGCGCCTTCGTCGACCGGCTCGGCCCGGACTGGATGGAGGGGCGCGGCGGCTCGGCCGGGGCCTCGGTCGGCGACCTGCGCGCCCTGGTCGCCCGCTTCATCGGCGACGAGCGGGCCGAGCGCGCCTTCGCCGCCTGGGCGCGCGAGACGGATATCAAGCTGAAGGACGCCGACCCGGCCGACGCGACGCTGGCTCGCGCCGCCGAGCGGATGCTGGCCGGGGCCGTCGGCGCCGCCGCCGCCCGCCGCGTCCTGGCCGCCGCCCTGGCCGCCGGAGGCCGCGCGCCCGAGGACGTGGTGCGGATGCTCGACGAGGCGTCCCAGGCCGTCCAGTTCAACCGCGACCTGCTGCAGACCACGCTGGACAACATCGACCAGGGCGTCAGCGTCGTCGACGAAGACCTGCGCCTGACCGCCTGGAACCGCCGCTATGTGGAGATGTTCGACCTGCCCGCCGGCTTCGTCCACGTCGGCCTGCCCATCGCCGCCGTCTATCGCCTGAACGCCGAGCGCGGCGAGGCGGGCGTGCCGGCTCACGAGATCGACGCCTGGGTCGAGCGGCGGCTGGAGGCCCTGGCCCGCCGCATCCCCCACGACCATGAGCGCGAACAGCCCGACGGCCGCATCCTGCGCTCGTCCGGGGCGCCCATCCCCGGCGGCGGATACGCCACCAGCTATACCGACATCACCGCCCTGCGCCGCGCCGCGCGCGAGCTGGAGGAGGCCAACGAACGGCTGGAGGCCCGCGTCGCCGACCGCACCGAACGACTGGAGGAGGCCCGCCGCACAGCCGAGGACGCCACCGCCTCCAAGACCCGCTTTCTGGCCGCCGCCAGCCACGACCTGCTGCAGCCGCTGCACGCCGCGCGTCTGTTCATCGCCGCCCTGAGGGAGGACGCGGATCTGGCCGGATCGCCCGCGCGCGGCCTGGCGACCAACGCCGACCGCGCCATCGACAGCGCCCACCGCCTGCTGACCGCCCTGCTGAACCTGTCCAAGCTGGAGGCGGGCGGAGTCCGGCCCGCCGTGGCGCCGTTGGCCCTGGGCGGCCTGTTCGACGAACTGGCGCGCGAGTTCGCCCCGGTCGCCCGCGCCAAGGGGCTGACGCTGACGGCGGCGCCGTCCAGCCTGTGGATCGCCTCGGACCGCGACCTGCTGCGCTCCATGCTGCAGAACCTGATCGCCAACGCCATCCGCTACACCGACCACGGGCGGGTGCTGATCGGGGCCCGGCGCGACGGCGAGCGGGTGCAGATTCTGGTCAGCGACACCGGGCGCGGCATCGCCGAAGCCGACCGGCAGGCGGTCTTCGGCGAGTTCGTGCGCCTGCCCGGCGCCCCGGTGGACGAGCCGGGCGCGGGCCTGGGCCTGGCCATCGTGCAGAAGCTGTCGGACCTGCTAAGCCACCCGCTGTCGCTGGCCTCGCACGTCGGGCGCGGCACGACCTTCCGCGTCGCCGTCCCGCGCGCCGCCCCCCGGCCAGAGCCGGAGATCACGCCCGACGACCTGCGCCTGCCCTTGATCGGTCTGCGGGTGCTGTGCGTGGACAACGAACCCGCCATCCTCGACGCCCTGACGGCCCTGCTGGACCGCTGGGGAGCGCAGGCCGTGACCGCGCGCTCGGTCGCAGAGGCGCGGGCGGCGGCGGGGCCGTTCGACGCGGCCCTGGTCGATCTGCACCTAGGCGACGACGAGCCGGACGGGCTAGCCGCCGTCGATTGGCTGCGCGCGCGGGGGGTCCGACGCATCGCCCTTGTCACCGCCGACACCCGCGACGGGCTGAAGGAGAAGGCGGCCGCGGCGGGGGCGGTGCTGCTGCCGAAGCCGGTCAAGCCCGCGGCGTTGAAGGCGTTTCTGCGCAGCTGACCCTTCTCCCCTTGTGGGAGAAGGTGGGCGCCGGAGGCGCTCGGATGAGGGGTGTCGGCGCAGCGCTCAAAAGTCATTCAGGACGGGCTGCGCCTACTCGGACGCCATGGCGTTCACACCCCTCATCCGTCAGGCTTCGCCTGCCACCTTCTCCCACAAGGGGGAAGGATTTAGATATCCAGCGACTGCGCCAGGATCACCGCCTGGGTCCGGTTCTGCACGCCCAGCTTGCGGAAGACGCTGGTCAGGTGCGCCTTGATCGTCGCCTCGGTGACGCCCAGGTCGAAGGCGATCTGCTTGTTCAGCCGCCCGACCTTCAGCCCCTCCAGAATCCGCAACTGCGACGGCGTCAGGCTGGCGATGCGGGCTTGCAGGTCGGCCTCCTCCTCGCCCGCCGCCTCGACCTCGGGCGCCCAGGTCTCGCCGTCGAGAATAGCCCGGATCGCCTCGACCATTTCAGGCAGGGCCGCCGATTTCGGAATAAAGCCCGCCGCCCCCAGCGACAGGGCGCGGCGGATGGTCGGCGCCTCTTCGCTGGCCGAGACGACGGCGACCGGCACGGCCGGATGATCGGCGCGGATCAGGGTCAGGCCCGTCATGCCGTCCACGTCCGACAGCTTCAGGTCCAGCAGCAGCAGATCGACCGCCCCCTCGGACAGGGCGGCCTGCGCCTCGGCCAGACTGGCGCATTCGACGATCTGCGCGCCCTCGGATGCCTTTTCGACGGCCGACCTCAAGGCCGCGCGAAACAGGGGATGGTCGTCGGCGACGACGATGCGATCCATGAAGGTCCTTCCCACGCGCGGTTCTTGTTCATCGGGCCGCGTCGCGACGACACCATGCCGCGCCTCGACTTTGGTCGAAACTAGACGAATGGCTAATGGCCGCAAACCCGGAGCACGCGGAATGCTGCCGTCCTGAGGCCTGCGACAGACGGGCCCGGAACAACGGTCTGGGAGGACCTCGCATGGGAAGCTGCCGTCTGTTCGGCGGCGTGGCTGCCGCCGCGCTGCTGCTCGCGCCCGGCGCCGCACTGGCTCAGGACGCCAGCGCCGCACTGGAAGCCCGTATCGCCCAGCTCGAAGCCGAGCTGAACAGTCTGAAATCCGAAGTCGCCGCTGCCAGAACGCAGCAGGCCTCGCAGACGCAGGACATCGTCCGCCTCGAAGCGCGGCCCGCGCCCGTCCCGGTACCGAAGCCCGTCTCTGACGCCCCGCGCGAGGAAGGCTTCCGCATCGGCGACCACACGGTGAAGTTCGGCGGCTTCATCAAGACCGACTTCACGGCGTCGAAATATTCCGGCGGCGACCCGGCCAACGGCGATCCCTTGCGCGACTATCACCTGCCCGGCGCCATTCCGGTCGGGGGCGCGGACGAAGATGTGGCCACCGACTTCAACGCCCGCCAGACCCGCTTCTGGCTGACCACCGACGGCGTGGTGGGGGGCCGCAACATCGGCACGCGGCTGGAGATGGACTTCCAGACCCTGCCCGGCTCCGGCGACCAGCGCACGACCAGCGGCGCCAACCCCGCCCTGCGCCGCGCCTTCGTCACCATCGACAACTGGCTGATCGGCCAGGAGTGGACCAACTTCCAGAACACCGCCGTCCTGCCGGAATCGGCGGACTTCGTCGGCGCAGCCGAGGGCACGGTCTTCGCCCGTCAGGCCCAGGTCCGCTATACGCGCGGCCCCTTCTCCATCGCGCTGGAGAACCCTGAGACCACCGTCACCCCCTTCGGCGGCGGCGCACGCATCGTCGCCGACGACAACAGCCTGCCCGACCTGACCGCCCGCTATGGCCTCAGCCGTCCGTGGGGCGACGTGCAGCTGTCCGGCCTGGTGCGCCAGCTGAAGTATCAGAACCCGGCGACCAACGTGGATTCCACCGCTGTGGGCTGGGGCCTGTCGGCCTCGGCCAAGGTCAAGGTCGGGGCGCAGGACGACATCCGCCTGATGCTGACCGGCGGCGAAGGCGTCGGCCGCTATGTCGGGCTGAACTTCTCCAACGACGCCGTGCTGGACGCCTCGGGCGAGCTTGAGGCCATCGGCGTGATCGCAGGCTTCGCCGCCTATCGCCACGTCTGGGCGCCCGGCTGGCGCTCCAGCCTGATCTGGTCGACGCAGAGGGTGGACAACGACGTGCTGCTGACCGGGACCGGCGTCAACCGCTCGGCCCAGAGCCTTCACGCCAATCTGATCTGGTCGCCGGTCACGGCGTTTGATGTCGGGGCCGAGGTGATGTTCGCTGACCGCAAACTCGAGTCAGGACTGGACGGCGACATGACCCGTCTGATCCTGTTCGTGAAATACGGCTTCTAAGGCCGAAGAAGAAAAAGACTGCTGGAGGAAAATCGCGTGTCTGATCCGGAAATCTATCCCGTCCCCGCTGAACTGGCCGCCCGCGCCCACATGGACCGCGCCGGCTATGAAGCGGCCCGGATGCAGGCGCGTGAGACCCCTGAGGCCTTCTGGGCCACCCAGGCCGAGCGGCTGGACTGGATGACCTTCCCGACCAAGATCAAGGACGTCTCCTTCAACAAGGAAGACTTCCGCATCCGCTGGTTCGAGGACGGCGTGCTGAACGTCTCGGCCAACTGCATCGACCGCCACCTACCCCACCGCAGGGACGAGGTCGCCATCATCTGGGAAGGCGACGAACCGACCGACAGCGAAGCCGTCACCTTCGGCCAGCTTCACGAGCGCGTCTGCCGCCTGGCCAATGTGCTGAAGGCCAACGGCGTCCAGAAGGGCGACCGCGTCACCATCTATCTGCCGATGATCCCCGAGGCGGCCTACGCCATGCTGGCCTGCGCCCGCATCGGCGCGGTGCATTCGGTCATCTTCGGCGGCTTCTCGCCCGACAGCATCGCCGGGCGGATCGAGGACTGCGAATCCACCTTCGTCATCACCGCCGACGAAGGCTGCCGCGGCGGCAAGAAGGTCCCGCTCAAGGCCAATGTCGACAAGGCGCTGGAAAAGGTCGCGGGCGTGAAGACCGTCGTGATCCTGCGCCACACCGGCGCCGAGGTTCCCTTCATCGAGGGCCGTGATCTGGACTGGGGCGTCGAGGCGGCCAAGGCCTCGCCCGACTGCGCGCCCGAGCCGATGAACGCCGAGGATCCGCTGTTCATCCTCTACACCTCGGGCTCGACCGGAAAGCCCAAGGGCGTGCTGCACACCACCGGCGGCTATCTGTTCTGGGCCAGCTATACCCATGAGCTGGTGTTCGATTACCGCCCCGGCGAGGTCTTCTGGTGCACCGCCGACGTGGGCTGGGTCACGGGCCACACCTATGTCGTCTATGGCGCCCTGGCCAATGCGGCGACGACCCTGATGTTCGAGGGCGTGCCCAACTATCCGACCGTCAGCCGCTTCTGGGAGGTGGTGGACAAGCATCAGGTCAACATCTTCTACACCGCCCCCACGGCCCTGCGCGCCCTGATGCGCGACGGCGACGCCCCGGTGAAGGCGTCCAGCCGCAAATCCTTGCGCCTGCTGGGCACCGTCGGCGAACCGATCAACCCCGAGGCCTGGCGCTGGTATCATGAGGTGGTCGGCGAAGGCCGCCTGCCCATCGTCGACACCTGGTGGCAGACCGAAACGGGCGGCGCCCTGATCTCGCCCCTGCCCGGCGCGACGGACCTGAAGCCTGGCTCGGCGACCCGGCCCCTGCCCGGCGTCGAGCTTGAAATCGTGGACGCGGAAGGGGGCGTGCTGGACGGCGCGACGGAGGGCAATCTGTGCATCACCGACAGCTGGCCGGGCCAGATGCGCACCGTCTATGGCGACGACCAACGCTTCTTCGAGACCTATTTCTCGACCTATCCGGGCAAGTATTTCACCGGCGACGGCTGCCGCCGCGACGAAGACGGCTATTACTGGATCACCGGCCGGGTCGATGACGTCATCAACGTCTCGGGCCACCGCATGGGCACCGCCGAGGTCGAGAGCGCCCTGGTCCTGCACGACGACGTGGCCGAGGCCGCCGTCGTCGGCTTCCCCCACGACATCAAGGGTCAGGGCATCTACGCCTATGTCACCCTGAACAAGGGGGTCGAGGCGACCGACGACCTGCGCAAGGCCCTGGTCGCCCAGGTCCGCGAAGAGATCGGCCCCATCGCCGCCCCGGACGTGATCCAGTGGGCGCCGGGCCTGCCCAAGACCCGCTCGGGCAAAATCATGCGGCGCATCCTGCGCAAGATCGCCGAGAACGAACTGGGCGCCCTGGGCGACACCTCGACGCTGGCGGATCCGTCGGTCGTGGACGATCTGGTGAAGAACCGGGCGGCCTAGGTTTCATATCCGCTCATCCCGGCGGACGCCGGGATCCAGTAAGAGCCACGCGCACACAGGGTCGCGCCCTTGGCCAAAGCACTGGGCCCCGGCGTCCGCCGGGGTGAGCGGGTACATCATTCAGCTTCCCCGAAGAGGCGGTCCCGGACGGCGCAGGCGCTGGACGGGACCGCCCGCCTCGGCTTCAGTGCGGGGCATGAGCGGAACCCTCGACGGCCTGACCATCATCGAAATCGGCGGCATCGGCCCCGCCCCCTTCTGCGGCATGATGCTGGCCGATCATGGCGCCGAGGTGGTGCTGGTCCACCGCCCCGGCGCGGCGCCCGACGCGCGCGATCCCCTGAACCGCAGCCGCGCCCGTCTGTTCGAGGCCGACCTGAAGACGCCAGAGGGCGCCGCCCTGGTCCGCGACTTGGCCCGCAACGCCGACGGCCTGATCGAGGGCTTTCGTCCCGGCGTCATGGAGCGTCTCGGCCTCGGCCCCGACGTGCTGCTGGCCGACAATCCTCGCCTGGTCTACGGCCGCATGACCGGCTGGGGTCAGGACGGACCGCTGGCTCCGGCGCCCGGCCACGACATCGACTACATCGCCGTCTCGGGCGCGCTACACGCCTTCGGCCGTGCGGGCGAGAAGCCGACCCCGCCGATCAACATGGTCGGCGACTTCGGCGGGGGCGGCATGCTGCTGGCCTTCGGCATGGTCGCGGGTCTGCTGAAGGCCCAGCGCACCGGGCGCGGCGACGTCATCGACTGCGCCATGACCGACGGCTCATCCCTGCTGATGAGCATGATCTGGGGCTTCCGCCAGAATATGCCCGCGCCCCTGCCGACCAGCCTGGCCTGGCGCGACGAGCGCGGCGTCAACCTGCTCGACACCGGCGCGCCCTTCTATGAAGTCTATGAGACGCAGGACGGCAAATACGTCGCCGTCGGCGCCATCGAACCGGCCTTCTACATCGCGCTGATGCGGCTGACGGGGCTGGCCAACGACCCCGACTTCGCCATGCCCTTCGATCCGGCCCAGTGGCCGAGGCTGAAAGACACGCTGGCCGCCGTCTTCCGCACCCGCACCCGCGACGACTGGTGCAGCGATCCCTACGCCCAAGCCGCCTGCGTCGCCCCCGTCCTGTCCATGACCGAGGCCCCCGACCACCCGCACAACCGGGCGCGCAAGGCCTTCGTCACGGCCCAGGGCGTGGTGCAGCCCGCCCCTGCGCCACGCTTCAGGGACAGCCCGGCGAAGCGGCCGAAATAGAAGGCAGGTCACAAAATCCCGCTCACCCCGGCGGACGCCGGGGCCCAGTGCTTTGGCCCCAAACGCGCGGGCATGGATAACCAAGCCTCGTGCGCGCGGCTCTTACTGGGTCCCGGCGTCCGCCGGGATGAGCGGGGGTAAGATCACCCTCCGTCCGTCCACACCGTCTTGTACAGATCGAACCGGCGGTCGCGCAGATTCCGCACCGTCCCCTGCGCCTTGGCCCAGGCCAGGTCGGACAGGTCCAGGTCCGCCACCGTCACCGTCTCGACGTTCTCGCTGGCCTCGGCCGCCACCCCGTCGCGCGCGAACGGGAAGTCGCACGGCGTCAGGATGCACGACTGCGCATACTGGATGTCCATGTTCTCGACGTTCGGCAGGTTGCCGACATTGCCCGACAGGACGACGTAGCACTGGTTCTCGATGGCCCGCGCCTGCGAGCAGTAGCGCACGCGCAGATACCCTTGCCGGTTGTCGGTGCAGAAGGGGGTGAACAGGATGCGCGCCCCCTCGTCCGCCAGGCGCCGCGCCAGTTCGGGGAACTCCGAATCGTAGCAGATCATCACCCCGATCGGCCCGCAGTCGGTAGGGATGGCGTGGACGCGGTCGCCGCCCTTGATGTTCCACCAGTGGCGTTCGTTCGGCGTCGGGTGGATCTTCTCCTGCTCATGCACCGAACCGTCGCGCAGGAAGACATAGGCGACATTCTGGATCTCGCCGTCCTCGGTCCGTGTCGGGTGCGAGCCGCCGATGATGTTGACATTGTAGCCGACCGCCAGCTCGCGCATCGCCTCGACGAAGCGCGGCGTGTAGCGGGTCAACGCCTCGATCGATTCCGCCGGGGTCAGCTTCTTGGTCGCCAGCGACAGCAGCTGAAGCGTGAACAGCTCGGGAAAGACCACGAAGTCGGCGCGATAGTCGGACACCACGTCGACGAAATATTCGACGTTGTCGATAAACTCCTGGAAGCTGTCGACCTTGCGCATCTGCAGCTGGACGGTGGCGACCCGCACCGTCTCCTTGACCGCAAAGGCCGCCCCCTTGCCCGTCGCCTCGACATAGTAGGGGTTGCGCCAGACCCAGCGCGCCGCGTGACCCAGCGACGCCTTGTCCGACGGCAGATAGTTCAGCAGCACCCCCGCCGGCTCGAACCCTGAACGCTGGTGAAAGGCCATGATCGGGTCCTTCACCTTGCGGTCGCGCACCGCCTCGACATAGGCGTTCGGGTCGGGATAGGCCGAGCGGCGGCGCGCGAGGCCGGGCATCCGGCCGCCGAACACGACGCCCTTCAGGTTCTGGGCCTCGCACAGGTCGCGGCGCGCGTCGTACAGGCGCTGGCCGATGCGCAGGCGGCGCCGGGCGGGGTCGACGCAGACCTCCATCCCATACAGCCACTCGCCCGCCGGATCGTGGCGCGCGCCATAGCCGCCGCCGGTGATCTGGTCCCAGGTGTGCGGCCCCATCGCCGACTTTTCGTCGATGCGGAAACTGGCGGCGTAGCCGACGATCTCGCCCTCGAACTCGACCACGAACTGGCCGTCCGGATAGGTGGCGATCTGGCCGCGCAGCATCCCGGCCGTATAGGGCGGCATATCCTTATACACCCGCGCCACCAGGGCGTTGATCCCGGCGACATCGCCCATGCGGGCGTTGCGGATGGTCAGGACGGCGGGCTTGGCCGGCTCGGCGGGAAGGGAGATCTCAATGTCAGTCATCCCGCCCTAACGCGCGAGCTTGGCTGTTGGATCAATCCGGCCGACAAAAGAGACCATGCGTCAATTCCGGTCGCGTCCCGCAAGCTTGTTCCCGTTAAGTTCACGCGAACATCTTGCGAACAAGAACAAACCATGTCCATAGTCGGCTTCACCAAGGGAGCGGGTCCGTGGCGGGTCTCTCCCGAAGTCAGATGGGAATCATGGCAAGGGAGAGAAAACCAATGTCACAGGCGGCACTGAAGCTCGTGGGTAAAGAAGACAGCGACAAACAACGCGCTCTAGAGGCGGCGATCGCGCAGATCGATCGCGCCTTCGGCAAGGGCTCGGTCATGAAACTGGGCAAGGCCGGCGTGGTGGCCGAGATCGAGAGCGTCTCGACCGGCTCGCTCGGCCTCGACATGGCGCTCGGCATCGGCGGCCTGCCGGTCGGGCGGGTGATCGAGGTGTTCGGTCCCGAATCCTCGGGCAAGACGACCCTGGCCCTGCACACCGTGGCAGAGGTCCAGAAAAAGGGCGGCGTGGCCGCCTTCGTCGACGCCGAGCACGCGCTAGACCCCGTCTATGCGCAAAAGCTGGGCGTCAATCTGGACGACCTGCTGGTGTCGCAGCCCGACACGGGCGAACAGGCGCTGGAGATCGTCGACACCCTGGTGCGTTCCGGCGCCGTGGACATCGTGGTGATCGATTCCGTCGCGGCCCTGACGCCGCGCGCCGAAATCGAAGGCGAGATGGGCGACAGCCTGCCCGGCCTTCAGGCGCGTCTGATGTCGCAGGCCCTGCGCAAGCTGACGGCCTCGATCTCCAAGTCGAAGTGCATCGTCCTGTTCATCAACCAGATCCGTCACAAGATCGGCGTCATGTACGGCTCGCCGGAAACGACGACGGGCGGCAATGCGCTGAAGTTCTACGCCTCGGTGCGCCTGGACATCCGCCGCACCGGCGCGATCAAGAACCGCGACGAGGTCGTCGGCAACACCACCCGCGTCAAGGTGGTGAAGAACAAGGTCGCCCCGCCGTTCCGCGAAGTCATCTTCGACATCATGTACGGCGAAGGCATCTCCAAGATCGGCGAGATCATCGACCTGGGCGTCAAGGCCGGCATCGTCGAGAAGTCGGGCTCCTGGTTCTCCTACGACTCCACCCGCATCGGTCAGGGCCGCGAGAACGCCAAGGAGTTCCTCAAGAACAACCCCGACATGGCCGCCTCGATCGAAAAGGCGGTGCGCCAGTCGACGGCCAAGATCGCCGACGACATGCTGGGCGCCCCCGAACCCGACGAGGGCCAGGACCTGGAGGGCTGATCCGCCCCATCATCTAAACGCCGTCATCCTCGGGCTTGACCCGAGGATCCAGCCAGGCAGCGTCCCCTTCCTTTCAAGCCGTGATCGCGCTGACGATCCGATCCTCGGGTCAAGCCCGACGATGACGGCCGGAGGCAAGGGCACCCTGACGGCCAGAGCTTCTCCGTTCGCCGCCTCGCGACCCGCCTACCGACCCCGCGGGGCCGGTCGGACGGAGACAGGCCCGCCCGACCTGCGTCGGGCGGGCCTCTTTTTTATCCTAAAGCTGAAAAATTGACCTCAGCTCAAAGCGGTCCCCCAGGACGGCACTCGTGCCCCCGCTCGGCCGTATAGTAAGGCGTAGGGAACAGGGGCGTGATTACCGTCACATTGCCTCCCGATTCCATGCAAACATCATTCCCATACCCCACGATGGTCGTCATGGATGCGTCCGAATAGAATGTATAATAGTACACATACTCCCATGATTTGAACGCGACCGCCGGCGAAGCGGTCATGGCGAGAAGAATTCCGGACATTGCCAATTTGGCTAGCGTGCGCACACGTATTCTCCCTAAATTTAGAGTCTGAAACATCCATCAGACCAGGTCACATAACAACGATTCCTGATAAATGAGAAGGAACGCCATGCCCCCCGCCACCGCCGACCTCTGCGACGCCCATCCTGACGCGGTGAAGGTCTGCCAGACCCCCTTCCGCAGCTTTGGCCAGGTGGCGGCCTTCCACGGCCCGATCCGCACCCTCAGCGTGCTGGACGACAACGCCCTGGTCCGCCAGACTTTGGAGCGCCCCGGCCAAGCCACGGTCCTGGTCGTCAACGGCGGCGGTTCGCTCAAACGCGCCCTGGTCGGCGACAATCTGGCCAGACTGGCCATCGACAACGGCTGGGCCGGGATCGTCGTCCACGGCGCCGTGCGCGACACAGCCGTCATCAACACCATGAACGTCGGCGTCAAAGCGCTTGGAACCGTTCCCCAGCGCGCGGACCGCGACGCCATCGGCGAGATCGACATCCCCACCGCCTTCGGCGGCGTCATCTTCACCCCCGGCGACTGGCTCTACGCCGACGAGGACGGCCTGATCGTCTCGCCGCATCGCCTGCACGATTAAAGCGCTCCTGGCCCTAAAAACGCGCCCGCGCCCGCATGATCACGCGCCAGTGATGCGTTCGGTGCAAAATCCCTATATGACGCCGGTTCCGCTATTTCCTCCGCGCGCCCGAGTTCCAGAGCGATACGCCCATGACCAGCCTGAAGCAGATCCGTTCCACCTTCCTCGACTACTTCGCCGCCGACGGCCACGAGAAGGTGCAGTCGGCTCCGCTCGTGCCGCAGAACGACCCGACCCTGCTGTTCGTCAACGCGGGCATGGTGCCGTTCAAGGACTATTTCACCGGCGGCGCGGTCCCGCCCTACAAGCGCGCCACCAGCTCGCAGAAATGCGTGCGCGCCGGCGGCAAGCACAACGACCTGGACAACGTCGGCTACACCGCGCGCCACCACACCTTCTTTGAAATGCTGGGCAATTTCTCGTTCGGCGACTACTTCAAGGACCACGCCATCGAGAGCGCCTGGGGGCTGCTGACCAAGGAGTTCGGCCTTGACCCCGCCCGCCTGCTGGTCACCGTCTATCACACCGACGACGAAGCCTTCGACATCTGGAAGAAGGTCACCGGCTTCGCGGACGAGAAGATCATCCGCATCCCGACGGCCGACAACTTCTGGGCCATGGGCGACAGCGGCCCGTGCGGTCCGTGCACCGAAATCTTCTACGACCACGGCGACCACATCTTCGGCGGCCCTCCCGGTTCGCCGGACGAGGACGGCGACCGCTTCGTGGAGATCTGGAACAACGTCTTCATGCAGTACGAGAAGGAGAACGATCAGATCGTTCGCGACCTTCCCAAGCCCTCGGTCGACACCGGCATGGGTCTGGAGCGCATCGCCGCCGTGCTGCAGGGCGTCCACTCCAACTATGAAGTCGACCTGTTCAAGAGCCTGATCAACGCCTCGGAAGAGCTGACCTCGACCAAGGCCGAGGGCGAGCGCGCCCCGTCGCACCGGGTCATCGCCGACCACCTGCGCTCGACCGCCTTCCTGATCGCCGACGGCGTGACCCCGTCGAACGAAGGCCGGGGCTATGTCCTGCGCCGCATCATGCGCCGCGCCATGCGTCACGCTCACCTGCTGGGCGCGCAGGACCCGCTGATGCACCGTCTGGTGCCGACCCTGGTCGAGGAGATGGGCGAGGCCTATCCGGAACTGGGCCGCGCCCAGGCCTTCATCGAGGACACGCTGAAGCAGGAAGAGATCCGCTTCCGCACCACGCTCGGCCGCGGCATGAACCTGTTCGACCAGGCGACCGCCGACTTCAAGGCGGGCGACATGCTGGACGGCCAGACGGCCTTCACCCTGTACGACACCTACGGCTTCCCGCTGGACCTGACGCAGGACGAGGCGCGTCGTCGCGGCTTCAGCGTCAACGTCGACGGCTTCGAGGCCGCCATGGCCGAGCAGCGCGATCGTTCGCGCGAGCACTGGAAGGGCTCGGGCCAGACAGCCTCGGCCGGCGCGTGGCTGGCCCTGCGCGACCAGCACGGCGGCACCGAGTTCACCGGCTATGAGTCCGAAACCGGCGAGGGCAAGGTCCTGGCCATCGTCAAGGACGGCGCCGAGGCCCCCTCAGCGGCGGCGGGCGAAACGGTCGAGGTCCTGCTGGACAAGACCCCCTTCTACGGCGAGGGCGGCGGTCAGGCGGGCGACAAGGGCGCCCTGATCTGGAGCGGCGGCGAAGGCCGCGTCCTGGACACCAAGAAGCACGCGGGCGACCTGCACGTGCATACCGTCGAGGTGACTCAGGGCGCGCTGGCGACCGGCGCGGTCGTGACCGCCACGGTCGAGGAAGGCTCGCGTCCGACCACTCGCGCCAACCACTCGGCCGCCCACCTGGTGCACGCCGCCCTGAAGAACGTGCTGGGCCCCCACGTCGCCCAGAAGGGCCAGATGGTCGACGCCGAGCGCATGCGCTTCGACTTCAGCCACAACGCCCCGCTGACGGACGAGGAGATCGCCCGCATCGAGGACGAGGTGAACGCCGTCATCCGCCAGAACGCGCCGGCCACGACCGAGCTGATGACGCCCGACGCCGCCATCGCGGCGGGCGCCGTGGCCCTGTTCGGCGAGAAATACGGCGACGAGGTCCGCGTCCTCACCCTGGGCCACGCCCTGTCGGGTCCGGGCGCCTATTCGGTCGAGCTGTGCGGCGGCACCCACGTCTATCGCACCGGCGACATCGCCCTGTTCAAGATCGTGTCCGAAGGCGGCGTCGCCGCCGGCGTGCGTCGCATCGAGGCCCTGACCGGCGACGCGGCCCGCCGCTTCCTGCTGGATCAGGCCAATGTCGCCCGTCATCTGGCGCAAGGCTTCAAGATCCAGCCCGCCGAGGTCCCGGCCCGCGTCGAGGGCCTGCAGGCCTCGGTCAAGACGCTGGAGAAGCAGGTCGCCGAACTGAAGAAGCAGCTGGCGCTCGGCGGCGGCGCGGGCGCCAATGCGGCCCCGGAAGAGATCAACGGCGTCAAGCTGATCGCCCGCGTTCTGGACGGCGTGGACGGCAAGGGCCTGCGCGGCGTGGCCGAGGACTTCAAGAAGCAGCTCGGCTCGGGCGTCGTCGCCCTGGTCGGCGTCACCGACGGTAAGGCGGCCATCACCGTCGCCGCGACGCCGGACATGGCCGGCAAGGTCAATGCGGCCGACCTGGCCCGCGACGCCGTCATCGCCATGGGCGGCAAGGGCGCCGGCGGCAAGCCCGACTTCGCCCAGGGCGGCGCGCCTGATGGGTCCAAGGCCGAGGACGGCCTGAACGCCATCCGGGCCTCGCTGAAGGGCTGATCATCCTTAAAGGCTGAACGACAAAGGGCGGCGCATCCGATGCGCCGCCCTTTTTCTTTCCTCCCCATGCAATGGGGAGGAGGACCACGAAGTGGTGGAGGGGCTTTACGCCAGCGGAACCAAGCAGCCCCTCCGTCTCGTCGGCTGCGCCGCCGATCCACCTCCCCATTGCATGGGGAGGAGAAGCCTATTCCGGCGCCCCCAGATCGATCGCCGCCAGCTTCCAGCCGAACAGGTTGCGGCGCTTCATCAGCAGGGAGACCTGCTCGTCCGGCTGGTCGTCGCGGGTCAGGGTAACGGCGAAGGTGTCCAGGTCGCGATAGCCCCACGACTGGCGCACGCGCTTGTTCTCGGACTTCGGCTCCTGGGGCTCCGGGCGTTTGATCTCCGGCTTGGGCGCGCGGCCCTCCTGCACCATCAGGGCGATGGCCTGCGGGGTGACGAAGGCGTCGACCGCCCCGCCCACCAGGGCGGGCGCCAACAGCATCCCCAGCCCCGACAGGCCGCTGTCGCCGAGGCGTTTGTCCTTGCGCATCTCGACCATCATGCGGGCGTTCAGCTCGTCTTTCAGGCTGACGCGAAAGGCGGGAAAGTCGACCTGGCGCTCCAGCGCCCTTTCGTCGCCCGTCTTGGCCGCCTGGATCAGCGACCGAGCCGCCAGCAGGGGCGAGGCGGCGTAGGCGACCACGAAGACGGCCCCCGCCGCCAATCCTAGACGTATGATCAGTTTGCGGTTCATCGGCCCTCCCCTGCCTTACGAACGCGACGGGACGACGACGAAACGGCGCCAAAATCCCCAGGCGGATTAGGGACATGGATCACAGGCGGGTTCAATGCGTGTTTTCACGGGCTCTCGTTTCCAAGCGAACCTAACGATGGGATGAGGCAAACATCGACCACCGCTCATCCCGGCGGACGCCGGGACCCAGTACTTTGGCTTCAAGCATTCCGGATTGGCGGATAGGCGCAGCGTGGCGCTCTCACTGGATCCCGGCGTCCGCCGGGATGAGCGGAATAGGGAAGCGATACCGCCCAGCAAAAAGGCCCGCCGGATCGCTCCGGCGGGCCTTGATGTCTTAGCGGCTTCAGGCCGCGTCGGGTCGAGAAGGGCGGAGCCTTCTGACCGCGGCCGACTAAAAAGCCTTAACCAATACCCGGCAGGGCCTTCTTCAGGTTCTCGGACACCTTGTCCAGGAAGCCTTCGGTCGTCAGCCAGGACTGCTGATCGCCGACCAGCAGGGCCAGGTCCTTGGTCATGAAGCCCGACTCGACGGTTTCGACGACCACGCGCTCCAGCGTATCGGCGAACTCGGCCAACTGGGCGTTGCCGTCCAGCTTGGCGCGGTGCTTGAAGCCGCGCGTCCAGGCGAAGATCGAGGCGATCGAGTTGGTCGAGGTGGCCTCGCCCTTCTGATGCTGGCGATAGTGGCGGGTCACGGTGCCGTGGGCGGCTTCCGTTTCCATGACCTTGCCGTCCGGCGTCATCAGCACCGAGGTCATCAGGCCCAGCGAGCCGAAGCCCTGCGCCACGATGTCCGACTGCACGTCGCCGTCGTAGTTCTTGCACGCCCAGACGAAGCCGCCCGACCACTTGATGGCCGCGGCCACCATGTCGTCGATCAGGCGGTGCTCATAGGTCAGGCCGCGCTTCTTGAACTCCTCGGCGTAGTCGGCGTCGAACACTTCCTGGAAGATGTCCTTGAAGCGGCCGTCGTAGGCTTTCAGGATGGTGTTCTTGGTCGACAGATAGACCGGGTAGTTGCGCTGCAGGCCATAGGCGAAGGAGGCGTGGGCGAACTCGCGGATCGAGGCGTCCAGGTTGTACATGCCCATGGCGACGCCGGCGCCCGGCGACTTGTACACTTCGTGCTCGATCACTTCGCCGTCGTCGCCGACGAACTTGATGGTCAGGGTGCCCGGTCCCGGCATCAGGAAGTCGGTGGCCTTGTACTGGTCGCCGAAGGCGTGACGGCCGACGACGATCGGCTGGGTCCAGCCCGGCACCAGGCGCGGCACGTTCGAGCAGATGATCGGCTCGCGGAAGACGACGCCGCCCAGGATGTTGCGGATGGTGCCGTTCGGCGACTTCCACATCTTCTTCAGGCCGAATTCGGCGACGCGCGCCTCGTCCGGGGTGATGGTGGCGCACTTCACGCCGACGCCGTGCTTCTGGATGGCGTGGGCCGCGTCGATCGTGATCTGATCGTCGGTGGCGTCACGGCTTTCCATGCCGAGATCGTAATAGTCGAGTTCGAGGTCCAGGTACGGGAAGACCAGCTTGTCCTTGATCATCTGCCAGATGATCCGGGTCATTTCGTCGCCGTCGATGTCCACGATGGGATTGGCGACCTTGATCTTGGCCATGCTTACGCCTCTGTCTCTTAAATCAGGGAAGGAATTCGGTGCAGGGGATATAGCGACCCCCGCGCGCGGGCGCAAAGGGGACGAAAGCCGCACGGCCTGAACGGCGGACCGGAACGAAACGACGGCTTGGCCGCTTGGCTTCTTCACGGCTACGCTTGACGCCGCCGGTCGGTCAAAACGCATGGAACGCCTGATGACGCCTCGCCTCCGGTTCGCCGCCACCGTCGCCCTGGTCCCTCTGGCGCTGGCCGCCTGCAAGGGACAGGAGGCCGCAAGCGCGCCAGAGGCGCCGACGGCTCAGCCGCCCGCCGAGGCCGCCGTCGCCGCGCCCGCCGTACAGGGCGGCGCCCATCCGCCCAGCGTGACGCGCGAGTTCCGCGACTGGACGGCGATATGCGACAACACCAACCACTGCGTCGCCTTCGGATCGGCCGAGGAAAACATGGGCTTCGTCATGGTCTCCCTGGCGCCGGGCCCTCAGGCGCGGCCCGTCGTCCACATGGGCGGCTGGGGGCTGGAGGACGGACAGGGCGACGTCTACGCCGAGATCGACGGCCGCCGTTATGCCGGCAAGAATTCCAAGATGGACGAAGAAGGCGACGTCATCGCCTTCCAGACGCCCTCGGCCCAGCTTCTGCATGATCTGGGCAATGGCTCCTTCATGGCGCTGAGGCGCGGCGACGAGAAGATGAAGGTCAGCCTGGGCGGGGCCGCCGCCGCCTTCCTGTGGATCGACGAGCGTCAGGGACGACTGGGCACGTCCACGGCGCTGATCCGGCGCGGCGACCAGCCCGCGTCCGGCGTGCCCGCCGCCCCCGCCGCGCCGCGCGTGACGCTGGCTCCCGCCGTGGCTCAGAACGGGCTGCCTCAGGATGACCTGTCGCCGGCGGTGCTGGCGCACGCCAGGGTCAAGGAATGCCTGGCCGAAACCCGCCGGGGCGAACGGTTCGAGGCGGAGGTCGAGGTCGCCCGGCTGGCCGCTGACAAGCTGCTGTGGAGCGTGCCGTGCGGCGAGGGCGCCTATAACTTCAGCCAGGCCTATTTCCTCACGACGGCAGACGGGAACGCGCCTCAGCCGGTCGCCTTCCCCACGGCCGCGGGCAGCGAGCAGACCCTGGTCAACAGCCGTTATGATCCCAAAACCCGCACCCTGTTCGCCTTCGCCAAGGGACGCGGCCTAGGCGACTGCGGCCACATGGGAGTCTGGGGCTGGACCGGCGAACGCTTCGCCCTGCTGGAGGAGAAGGCGATGCCGACCTGCACCGCCATGCCTCAGGACCTGTGGCCATCCACTTGGCGCGCAACCAAGGATTAAGTCATGAAATTCATTGCACTTTCAGGCGCTATGGCCGTGGGCTTTCTGCTGATGGCGGGACTGCCCTCCGGCAAGGCCTCAGCCCAGACGCAATGCCCCGTCGGCACGGCGGCCGGTGCGGCGACCTGCGCGCCAGACGCCCCGCAGGGCGTGGACACCAGCACCATGGGCTATCGCGAACGTGTCGAGGGTCTGGGGGCCTTTGCGTTCAACACCGACACGGGCGCGGTCTATGCCTATGTCCTGCAGGGCCGCAACATCGACGCCGCCATGTTCAACGCCATGAGGAAATGCGAGCAGCCCGACCATGCCTGGGGCGTCAGCATGCGCGCGCCGACCGAACCCGACGCCAACTGTGCGCCGGTGGCCTCCTGGCGCAACGCCTGCTCGGCCGTGGCCTCTGGTCAGGTCGACGGCGTGACCCGCTATTTCTCAACGCCTGCGCGCAACGCCCGCTCGGCCCGCGCCGACGCCATCAGCCAGTGCCAGGCCAACGGCGGATCCGATTGCGCAATGGCCCACGACGCCGTCTGCACCTCGCGATCCACCCGCGTGACGCGTTACTGACAAGGCGGCCCACCGCCAAGGAAAAGGGCCGGAGGATAATCCTCCGGCCCTTCTTGTTTCTGGAAGGCGGTTAGCCGCGCATCCGTCCTTCCAGCACCGCCAGCGGCATGGAGCCGTCGCCCAGCACCTTGTCGTGGAAGGCGCGCAGGTCGAAGCCGTCCTTGGCTTGGGCTTCCTCGCGCAGGCGGGCGATGACGGTGTGACCGACCTTGTAGGCGCAGGCCTGGCCCGGCCAGACGCAGTAGCGGTTGATCTCGCTGTTCGAGGCGTCCAGCGGCTTGGCCCCGGAGGCCGCCATGTATTCGACCGCCCGTTCACGGCTCCAGCGCTCGGAGTGGATGCCGGTGTCGACCACCAGACGCACCGCGCGGAACAGATAGGACATCAGGAAGCCGACGCGACCCAGCGGATCGGTCGCATAGGCGTCCAGATCGTTGGCGGCCACCGCCTCGGCGTACAGCGCCCAGCCCTCGTTGAAGGCCGAGAAGCCGCCGGCGCGGCGCCATTGCGGCAGCTCGCCCGACTCGCGTTGCAGCGCCACCTGCAGGTGGTGACCCGGCGAGGCCTCGTGATAGGTCAGGGTCGGCAGGGCGAACTTCGGCCAGTTCCCGCTGTCGCGCAAGTTGATGTAGTAGGCCCCCGGACGCGAGCCATCCAGCGGCGGCCCCTGATAGTAGCCGCCCGGCGCGCCCGACTGGATCGACACCGGCACGCGGCGCACCTCCACGTGGGTCTTGGGCAGGCGGCCGAAGACGGCGGGCAGTTTCGGCTCCAGCGCGGCGACCTGTTCGTTCAGCCACTTCAGCAGCTCTTCCTTGCCCGCGTCGGTGTTGGGGAACAGCTGGGCCGGGTCCTTGTTCAGCGCCTGAACCCGTTCGCCGACCGTGCCCTGGGTCATGCCCTGAGACTTCAGGATGGCGTCGATCTCGGCGGTGATCTCGGCCACCTGTTCGACGCCCATGGCGTGGATTTCCTTGGCCGAGAGGGTTGTCGTGGTGTTCGACTTCAGCCCGGCGGCGTAGAAGGCCTCGCCGTCCGGCAGGCGCCACACGCCCGCATCGTGAACGGCCTTGGGACGGACCGCTTCCAGCGCCTCGATCTGACGGGCCAGGGCCGGTTTGACCTTCTCGTCCACCAGGGCGGCGGCGCGCGCGTCATAGCCCGACAGGTTCAGCGCCCCGGCCTTGCGGACCAGCGACTGGATCATGGCCATGTCGGCGGCGGGCGTGTCGCGCAGGGTGCGGATCTGCGGCAGCATCCGGTCGATGATGAAGTCCGGCGCGATCACGCCCAGACCGGCGTCTTCCTTGATCTTGTCCGTCTCGCCGTCCAGCACGCCGGCAAAGGCCTCCAGCCGCGACAGGAAGGCGTCGGCGCCGGCCGCGTCCTCGATGCGGTGCTGGTTGTCCATGAAGTCGGGCGTCGAGAAATAGGCGCCCGACAGCTGGGTCACGACATAGGGCGACGGACGGCCCGGCCCCGCGCCATAGTCGAAGCGCGCCGTCTGGGCCGACGTCTCGCGCCCGAAGGCGGCGATGGCGTAGTTCAATGCCCCGGCCTCGGACAGGCCCTTCTGGTCAAACGCCTTCAGTTCGTCCCAGCGTTTGATCGCCTTCTCGCGATCCTTGCGGATGGCGTCCGGTCCGGCCTCGCTGAGCTTGGACGACAAGCCCGCGCGGGCGTCCTTGTCCAGACCCAGGTTGGTGGCGCGCTCGGGCGCCTCGTCGATGTCGGCCTCGAACCAGCCGTCCAGCAGGGCGTTCAGGCGCGCGTCGGCGTCGCTGGCGGCGGCGGCGGCGCACTGGGCCAGCATGGGCGCTGCGGCGGCGGTCGCAGCGGCGCTCAGCAAGAGATTGCGGCGATTGATCATTCAGGTACTCCCCCCAAAAGAAGCCGCGCCGCGCCGGGCGTTGCTCCACACTCACGCTCAATGAAGGACCGGCGCGTCCCGAAATCCGGTCGCCGTCAGACCGGGGTCCAGGCGTTCATGGTCCGCTCCAGCACCGTCAGCGGCACGCCGCCCAGAGCCAGCCCCGTGTCATGGAAGCCCTTGATGTCGAAGCGCGGTCCCAGGCGCCGTTTGGCGTCTTCGCGCAGCTTGACCCAGGTGGTGTGGCCGACCTTGTAGCTGGAGGCCTGCCCCGGCCAGACGCAGTAGCGCTCGACCTCGGTGGCGATGCTGGATTCCTGATCGCCCAGCGTATCGACCATGTAGCGGATGCCCTGTTCGCGGCTCCAGCGCTTGTGGTGCAGACCCGAGTCCACGACCAGACGCGCGGCGCGGAACATCAAGGATTGCATGTAGCCGATCTGGCCAAAGGGATCGTTCTCATAGGCGCCGATCTCGTCCGCCAACTGCTCCGAATACAGGCCCCAGCCTTCGGAATAGGCCGAGAAGCCCATGACCTTCATCAGCAGCGGGGTGTCCGGCTGCTCCATCTGCAGGGCGATCTGGAAGTGATGGCCCGGCACGGCCTCGTGATAAGTCAGGGTCGGCAGTGTCCACTTGGGCCACTCCGCCGTGTCGCGCAGATTGATGTAGTAGGCGCCCGGCCGCGACCCATCCAGCGCCGGGGCCTGATAATAGCCGCCCGGCGCGCCCGCCTCGATGGCCTTGGGCACGCGACGGATGTCGCAGGGCGACTTGGGCAGGCGGCCGAAATAGTCCGGCATGCGGGCCTGCATGGCCGCCATCTGGACGTTCAACTCCTTCAGCAGCTCTTCCTTGGCCTCGTCCGTGTTCGGATAGACGAAGCGCGGATCCTTGCCGAGGGCGGCGATGCGCTGGCCGACCGTGCCTTGCGTCAACCCTTGCGCCTTCAACAGGCCGTCGGCGCGGGCCGAGATCTCGGCCACCTGGTCCAGCCCCATCTGATGCACCTCGTCCGGCGTCATCGAGGAAGTGGTGTAGTTCTTCAGCCCATAGCGATAGTAGGCCTCGCCGTCCGGCAGACGCCACACGCCGCCGTCGTGCGTCGCGCCCGCGCGCACCGCCTTCAGGGCGTCGGCCTGGCGTTGGATGGCGGGATAGACCTCTCGCGTCAGGATCGTCTGCGCCCGTGCGGCCCAGTCGCCGGGGATGTTCTTCTCGGCCGTGCGACGCGCGATCGACTGGCTCATGACCGAGTCGGCCACGGCCGTGCCGGTGATGGCGCCCATCTGCGTCAGGGTGCGGTCGATGACGAAGTCCGGCGGCACGGCCCCGGCGGCGTAGTCGATCTGCATCCGCTCGCGTTCGTCGTCCAGGCTGCGGGCGAAGTCCGACAGGCGCGACAGATAGGCCTCGGCGTCATCCGCCGCCTCAATGCGGTGCTGGCTGTCGAGGAAGTCGGGGATCTGCTGATAGGACCCGCCCAGCTGGCTGATCGTATAGGGCGAGGGGTACATGCCGCCGCCATAGGGGAAGGCGTAGCCTTCCATCACCGTCTCGCCGAAGAAGGTCAGGGAGTCGTGATAGATCTGCTCCTTGGCCGGCAGGGCGTTGCGGTCGATGGCCGCCATGTCCTTCATGGCGGCGACGAACTTGACCTTGTCGGCCTCGACCTTGGCCTGGCTGCGGTCGCTCAGCTTGAAGCGGGCCTCCGCCATCGGCCCCCGGTCCATACCCAGCATGGTCAGGGATTCCGGATCCGTCAGGAGCATCTCCTGCGCGATCCGGTTCATCAGGGCGTTGAAGTCGGCCGAAGCGGTCTGCGCCGCAGCGCCATGGGCAAGGGCGCGAACCGGGCCGACAGCGGCCAGCGCTCCCCCCGCGGCGACCGACATCAACAGGCGGCGGCGATCCATCATGAGCTTCCTCCCAAAAGCGATGGGCCGGGATGCTAGCGAAGCGATGGCCGCCCGCAAGGCTTGATCGTCGCCTTGCGGGTTAAGTCTGCGTCATTCGTCGTGCAAAAGCGCGCTCAGCGCGTCACGTGGGCCTTGATGCAGTCGCGCACGGCGCGCTTCAGGTCGCCCGGCGCGTTCGGCTCGTCCACGCCCTCGGCGGCGAAGACGGCGCGCACGGCGGCGTCCAGCCCCTTGGGCAGGGCGGCGATAACCTTCTTCTGCCCTTTTTCATGCAGGCAGAAGCCGACCTGGTTGCACAGGTCGGCGAACATGGAATCGAAATCGGGGGCGGCGTCGGTCATTTTACTCAGGCTTTCAGCCGCTTGGCGTGGAAGGCCACATGGTCGTCCACGAAGCTGGCCATGAAGAAGTAGGAGTGGTCATAGCCCGGCTGCATCCGCAGGGTCAGCCCCTGACCGGCCTTTTGCGCCGCCGCCGTCAGCAGATCCGGCTTCAACTGATCGGTCAGGAAGGTATCGGCGTCGCCCTGATCCACCAGAATGTCGTCGAACACGCGGTTTCCATCTGCATCTTGGGCCGCCCCGCCCTCGATCAGCAGGGCCGCGTCATGCTTGGCCCATTGCGTCCGATCCTCGCCCAGATAGGCGGTAAAGGCCTTCTCGCCCCAGGGACAGCGCGTCGGTGACGAGATCGGCGCAAAGGCCGAGACCGACTTGAACAGTTCCGGATGACGCAGCGCCAGCGTCAGCGCCCCGTGCCCGCCCATCGAATGGCCGAAGATCGAGCGCGTCTTCGTCGTCGGGAACTGGGCGTCGATCAGCTCGATCAGCTCGCCCGTGACATAGCTTTCCATGCGGAAATGCGGCGCCCACGGCGCTTGCGTCGCATCGACATAGAAGCCCGCGCCCTGCCCCAGGTCATAGGCGGCGTCGTCGGCCACGCCTTCGCCGCGCGGCGAAGTGTCGGGCGCGACGATGATGACGCCGTGTTCGGCGGCGGCCTTATAGGCGCCCGCCTTGGTGGTGAAGTTGTCCTCGGTGCAGGTCAGCCCCGACAGCCAGATCAGGACCGGGAACGGCCCCTCGCCAGCAGGCACAAAGACCGACAGCGTCATGGGCGTGCCCGTCGTCGCGCTGTCGTGCTTCAGATAGCGCAGCGTTCCGCCGTGAACGACGTGGCTCTTGACCGTTTCCATAAGCTCTACTCCTGAAGATCAGTCCGGCCAGACCTTGGCCATGAAGTCGTCGTCGAGGACGCCGCCGTCCTCGGAGAAATGCGCGTACCAGTCGCGCGGGATCGGGGCGACCGCGCCTTCGGGCGGGGCGCCGCCGCCCCAGGCGTCGAACTGCAGACCCACCAGGATCGGCCCTTGGCGCACGGGCGGCGCCTTCACGGCCTCGGCCGCGGCCGTCAGAGCCGCGACGACCTCCGGCTGCATCGGCGGCTCGCCGGTGACGACCCAGGCCCTGGAGCGTTCGCCCGGTTTGATCATCAGCAGCATCATGCCCGAGGCGCCCGTTTGCGTCGGCTGGGCCGTGGCGGCGGCGCTGACCGCCTCCTCAACGCGCAGAAGATAGGGCGAGAGGTCGGAAACCTCGATCCGCGCCTTCATCAGGCGGTCGGGCAGATAGAGCACCACCTGCTTGCGGACCCAGGCCGGCGCGGACGCTTCGGCCGGGGGCGGCGTCTCGCCCCCGCGCGGCGTGCAGGCGGCCAGCGCCGCGACCGCCGCAACGCTCATGATCGACACGATAGCCGCCCTGGTCTTCATCGCTTCAGCCCTCAGCCCGGCCGGTGAACGGCGCAGATCTTGTTGCCCGCCGGATCGCGCAGATAGGCCAGGTGCAGCACGCCGAAGGGGCTGTTGCGCGGGCCGGCCGGATCCTCGATCGCCACGCCGCCCGCCGCCACTCCGGCCTCGGCGAAGGCGACGACCGCCTCGGGACTGGCCGCCGCAAAGCCGATGGTGCCGCCGTTGGCGTGACAGGCCGCCTGACCGTCGCGCGGCTTGACCACGCCCAGCATTCCGCGCGGCGTCATATACCAGACGCCCGGCATCGGCGCTTCGCTCAGCGTGCCCGGCGGGTGGCCCAAGGCGCCCAGCACGGCGTCATAGAACTTGTGCGAAGCCTCGAGATCGTTGGCCCCCAGGGTGACGTGCGTGAACATGGTCTTCTCCCGATTGTGCTCCCGGCCGGCTGGCCGGGAGCCGCAAGCTAGGCGGCCTTAGTTTCGTTTGGCAACGCTCTTTTAGAAGACGATAACCGAACGGATGCTCTTGCCTTCGTGCATCAGGTCGAAGGCCTTGTTGATGTCTTCCAGGGCGAAGGTGTGGGTGATCATCGGGTCGATCTCGATCTTGCCGTCCATGTACCAGTCGACGATCTTGGGCGTGTCGGTGCGGCCGCGCGCGCCGCCGAAGGCCGAGCCCTTCCAGACGCGGCCGGTGACCAGTTGGAACGGACGGGTGGCGATCTCCTTGCCCGCCTCGGCCACGCCGATGATGATGCTCTCGCCCCAGCCGCGGTGGCAGGATTCCAGCGCCTGGCGCATGACGTCGGTGTTGCCGGTGCAGTCGAAGGTGTAATCGGCGCCGCCGTCGGTCAGGCGCACCACCTCGGCCACCACGTCGGAGACGTTCTTCGGATTGATGAAGTCCGTCATGCCGAAGCGACGGCCCCACTCTTCCTTGTCGTTGTTGATGTCGACGCCGATGATCTTGTCGGCGCCGACCATCTTCAGACCCTGAATGACGTTCAGGCCGATGCCGCCCAGACCGAAGACCACGCAGTTGGAGCCCGGCGTCACCTTGGCCGTGTTGGTCACGGCGCCCACGCCCGTGGTCACGCCGCAGCCGACGTAGCAGGCCTTATCGAACGGGGCGTCCTTGCGGATCTTGGCCAGGGCGATCTCGGGCAGCACCGTATAGTTCGAGAAGGTCGAGCAGCCCATGTAGTGGGCGATCGCCTGGCCCTTGTAGCTGAAGCGCGAGGTGCCGTCGGGCATGAGGCCCTTGCCCTGGGTCGCGCGGATCGAGGTGCACAGGTTGGTCTTGCGCGACAGGCACGACTTACACTGGCGGCATTCCGGCGTGTACAGCGGGATCACGTGATCGCCGACCTCGACCGAGGTTACGCCGGGCCCGACTTCCACCACCACGCCCGCGCCCTCGTGGCCGAGGATCGACGGGAAGATGCCCTCGGAATCCAGGCCGTCCAGCGTATAGGCGTCGGTGTGGCACACCCCGGTCGCCTTGATCTCGACCAGCACCTCGCCGGCGCGCGGCCCTTCCAAATCAACCTCGACGATCTCAAGCGGGCGTTTGGCTTCGAAGGCGACGGCGGCGCGGGTTTTCATGATCTTGATCCTTGGGAGGTCCCTAACGCTCGCCGCACGGCGGCTCGCTGCTTGAGGGACAGAAGGCTTGAGTAGTGATTTGCGTCCGTTCTACGCCCGTCGCGGCGGGGCGGATATGGCGACAACCGCAAAACATTATTGCCCTACTGCAACAATCATGATCGAACGTCCCCATGAGCCGATGGGACGGGATCGACGAATTCACCGCTGTCGCCGAACAGGCCAGCTTCTCGGCCGCCGCCAAGCGGCTGGGCCTGTCCACATCCGCCGTCAGCCGCGAGATCGCGCGGCTGGAGGATCGGCTGCAGACGCGCCTGCTTCACCGCACCACCCGCCGGGTCGAGCTGACCGACGCAGGCCGCGACTTCCTGGCCCGCTGCCGCCGCCTGATCGACGAACGCGACGAGGCCCTGGCCGCCGTCCAGCCCGACGATCAGGCCCCGCGCGGCCTGCTGCGCATGACCTGTTCGGTCTCCTATGGCGAGCGGTTCATCGCCCCCGCCGTCAACGCCTTCGCACGCCAGAACCCGGAACTGCGCATCGAGCTGGATCTGGACAACCGCCTGCGCGACCTGGTCGGCGACGGCTATGATCTGGCGGTGCGCTTCGGCCACCTGACCGACTCCCGGCTGATGGCGCGGCGGCTGGCCTCGCGGCGGCTGATCCTGTGCGCCAGCCCCGACTATCTGGCGCGGCGCGGCGCCCCGCGCGACCTGTCCGAGATCGCCAGCCACGACGGCCTGATCGGCTCGGCCGAGCACTGGCGCTTCACCGAGGCCGGACGCGAGGTCAGCCTTCGCCCCACCGGCCGCTGGCGCTGCAACTCCGGCGCGGCGGTGCTGGACGCGGCGCTGCAAGGGCTGGGCCTGTGCCAGCTGCCCGACTTCTACGTCGCCGAGGCGGTGGCCAGCGGCGCCCTCTTCTCCCTGCTGGACGAAGCCCGCCCGCCCGACGAAGGCGTCTGGGCCGTCCACCCCCACCCCCGCCACGTCCCGCCCAAGGTCCACGCCATGATCGACTGGCTGCACGAAAGTCTCGCCCAAAGGAGCCCCGCATGAACCTTGTCGTCCTGACCGGCGCCGGCGTCTCGGCCGAGAGCGGCGTGCCGACCTTCCGCGCCTCGGACGGTCTGTGGGAGGGACACCGCGTCGAGGCGGTGGCGACGCCCGAAGGCTTCGCGGCCAACCCGGCCCTGGTGCAGGACTTCTACAATCAGCGACGGCGACAACTGGCCACCGTCCACCCCAATGCCGCGCACCGAGCCTTGGCCGATCTGGCGGCGCGCTGGACGGGCGAGTTCCTGCTGGTGACCCAGAACGTCGACGACCTGCACGACCGCGCGCACGCGGACACGCCGCCCGCACCGGGCTTCGAGCTGATCCACATGCACGGCGAGCTGAAGAAGGCGCGCTGCACCGCCTCGGGCGTCGTCTGCGACTGGGCCGGCGACCTGGCGCCCGCCCACGCCTCGCCGCATCACCCGCGCGGCACCTTGCGCCCGCACATCGTCTGGTTCGGCGAGATCCCGCTGGAGATGGAGCGGATCGAAGCGGCGCTGGCGCGATGCGACCTGTTCGTCTCGATCGGCACCTCGGGCGCGGTCTATCCGGCGGCGGGCTTCGTCCAGCTGGCGCGTATGGCCGGGGCGCGGACGGTGGAGATCAACCTGGAGCCGACGCAGGGCGCGCGCCTGTTCGACGAGGGCGTCTACGGCCCCGCCAGCGAGACCGTGCCGGGGTTCTTCGGGACGCTGTAAGGCTCCCCCTCACCGTCATCCTCGGGCTTGACCCGAGGATCAAGGGAAGCGGTGCGCTCATGCTTTCCAACCGGCCGCAGGCGGACAACCCGATCCTCGGGTCAAGCCCGAGGATGACGGCGGATAAGAGAACACTACCCCCTCGGCCCGAACAGGATGATCGCGGCGCCGATCAGGCAGACCGCGCCGCCGATGAGGTCCCAGCGGTCCGGCGTCGTCTTCTCGACCAGCGCCATCCACGCCAGCGACGCGACGATATAGACCCCGCCATAGGCCGCGAACGCCCGCCCCGCCGCCTCGGCCGGGACCAGCGTCAGCAGCCACGCAAAGGCGATCAGGCTGAGCACGCCCGGCGCCAGCCACCACGGCGAACGATCCAGCTTCAGCCACGCCCAGAAGGCGAAGCAGCCGCCGATCTCGGCCAGGGCCGCCAGGGGATAGACGAGGGCGAGCTTCACTCCCCCTTCTTCGCCGCCGCCTTCTCGGCCGCCAGCTTGGCCAGCACCCGCCCCCGCCCTTTAGAAAGGGCGTGGATGGCGCCGCGCATGGTGGCGACCTCCTGCTCGGTGAAGGCGGCGCGGCCCAGCATGACGCGCAGGTTCTGGCTCATCGAGCGCTTCTTCTCGGGCGGATAGAAGAAGCCGCCGTTGTCCAGCTCCGCCTCCAGATGCTCGTACATCCCCAGCAGCAGGTCGTTCGACGCGGGCGGCTCGCCCTCGCGGAAACGCGGCGGCGGGGCGTCCAGGATCAGGGTGCGCCACTCATAGGCGTTGATCGCCACCGCCTGCGCCAGGTTCAGCGAGTGGTGCTTCGGGTCGATCGGAATCGTCGTGATCCCGGCGCACAGGGCGATGTCGCCGGTCTCCAGCCCCGCCCGCTCGCCGCCGAACAGCAGACCGGTCTTCAGGCCCGAAGCCGTGTCGTCATAGAGGATGCGGGCGCTCTCACGCGGGGTGCGCACCGGCTGGCGCGTCTCGCGCGGGCGGGCGGTGGTGGCGAAGACGGTGTGCAGATCGGCGATGGCCTCAGCCACGCTGTCGAACACCTTGACCCCGTCCAGCACCCAGTCGGCGCCGGACGCCGTGGCCCAGGCGCGCTCCTGGGGCCAGCCGTCGCGCGGGCTGACCAGGCGCAGCTCGGACAGGCCGAAATTGGCCATGACGCGGGCGACCGCGCCGATATTGTCGGCCATCTGGGACTTGTCGAGGACGACGACGGGAGGGGTGAGTTCGCTCATGCGCGCTGTGTAATCCTTCTGCCCCGGCGCGAGAAGCGCGCTTGCCTCCTTCTTCGCCGCGCCCATATCCCCGGGGACACCTCCTGTTTCCGAAAGCCGCCGCCATGACCGCGCCCGCCTCCAAGCCGCTGAAGATCGACTTCGTCTCCGACGTCATGTGCCCGTGGTGCGCCGTGGGGCTGGGCGGGCTCGAACAGGCTTTGGAGCGTCTGGAGGGCGAAGGGATCGCCGCCGACATCGCCTTCCAGCCGTTCGAGCTGAACCCCGACATCGCCCCCGAAGGCGAGAACATGGGCGAGCACCTGGCCCGCAAATACGGCTCCACCCCCGAACAGTCGGCCGCCAACCGCGCCGCCATCACCGCCCGCGCCGCCGAGGTCGGGGTCGAGATGAACTTCCGCGACGACAGCCGCATGTGGAACACCTTCGACGCCCACCGCCTGCTGCACTGGGCCGGTCTGACCGCGCCGGACAAGCAGGCGGCGCTGAAGCACGCCCTGTTCGCCGCCCACTTCACGCAAGGCCGCAACGTCTCGGACGCCGGCGTCCTGACCGAAGCCGCCGAGGCCGCCGGGCTGGACCGCGCCGAGGCGGCCGAGGTGCTGGCCTCGGGCCGCTACATGCAGGAGGTGCGCACGGCGCAGGCCTTGTGGCGCGCGCGAGGCATCACCTCCGTCCCCGCCGTGGTGGTGGAGGACAAATATCTGATCTCCGGCGGCCAGCCGACGCAGGTGTTCGTCAACGCCCTGCGCGAGATCGCGGGCAAGGCCTAGTTTCCTTCTCCCCTTGTGGGAGAAGGTGGACGGCGAAGCCGGACGGATGAGGGGTGGCGACGCCGTGTCCGCCCCATGTATCGGCCGGTGAGCGACCCCTCATCCGGCCCTTACGGGCCACCTTCTCCCACAAGGGGAGAAGGATCGGGAAAAACAGAGTCCAATTCGTCTGAATCGTCTGAAATCACCGCCCGCCCTTCCGGCGTCAGGCGGGCGCTGAGGGCGGCGAGGCGGGCCTCGACGGCGCGGCGGCCCAGCAGGTCGTCGGGGGCCAGGCGGGCGGCGTCGCGAGCGACGGCGGCGACCGCCTTCATGTCGGCTTCCAGCGTGTCGAGCGGGTCCGGTTCGGGCGCAGGCGGCGGGCTTCCCGGCTCGGCGGCGGCCAGCAGGGCCGGGTCGGTCAGCGCCCGCCAGGTGCGCAGCCACGACGCCGCCTCGGCCGCCCGGCCGCGCCGCACCGCCCGGTTCAGCCGCATCAGGGCCTGAGCCGCCATCGCCGCCAGATCGGGGGCGTCCGACGCCGCATCCTCGACCGGATCGTCCTCGTCAGGCCAGGTGTCGGGGTCGCCCGCGTCGCAGCGGCGCCAGCCCTCGCGCGCGGCGCGGGACCGCAGCGTCCCCAGCTTCAGCCCATAGCGGTCGCAGACGGCCTCGGCCGTATCCCCGGCCAGATAGTCGCGCCGCGCCGCCGCCCAGGTCGCCTCGGAGCGCACGCGATAGCCGTCCCGCGGCGCCGGGTCTTCGTCGTCATGGCCGCGCAGGGCGTCATCATAGTTTGGAGGGGGCGTCTCGGCCCGCTCGGCGGTCGAGGGCCGCACATGGTCGGGGATGTAGGTGGTGTCGCCGTACTCGTCCTGCTCCCACCGGCCGGAGGCGATGATGCGCGGCGCCTCCTCATGCCAGTGTTTCTCGGGCCAATCCTTCTCGGACCAGTCCTTCTCCCGCCCGCCCGAAGCCTGATCGTCCATCGCGCCGCCTCCTGCCTGAAAGGCGGAGGATGCAGGACGGGTGCGTCAGGATCGGACGGGGAGCCGCCTCTTCCTTTCGTCATCCTCCGACGAGCGGAGCGAGATCGGGGGACCCAGCGGCGCCGTAGGCGATCTTCGTGGCGGGCGCGGCGCGTGGCCGTTTCGCGCTCTCGCGCGCCGCTGGGTCCCCCGGTCTGCGCCGCGAAGTCGCGGCTTGCCGGAGGATGACGAAAGGAAGGGGCGGGACACCTCGTCAGGATTGACGAAGTGAAACTTCTCGGCGCGTTCGCGCAGGAAACCGTTGATGAAGGTGGTCTTCCCGGTGCCGTTCGGCCCTGCGAGGAGGACGGGGGTGGGCATAGGTCCGCTCTCACGAGCTCAGAGCACAAACCTTGGCCATATTTAAGAGGTGTGCTATAATGAGAATAGTGCCCTCGCTGCGCTTATGCAGCTAGGGCACCGTGGACTGGGAAGTCCGTATCGAGCGACCTCATTTCTACATGGGGGATGCGTCGCTTTCCAGTCCAGTTCAGCACCGCCTTAACAAACTGAATTGGAAAGAAAAATCTATGAACGAAGTAACTCTCGGCACCAAAGAGGCGCAGCTCGAATTGAGCTTGGAAGTAGCGGTTGAGCAGGAAATTAATGGCGTCGGAATGGGCGTCCTCTCTGACGGCACTCCCTATTTGAACTTGCGCGGCCTCGCATCCATGTGCGGCGTCGATCACTCACAAATCGTAAGAATTACAAACGACTGGGATGCCGTCCCGATCAAGCCTCGCGAAGCCAAGATTCGAGAATTGGTTCGAGTGCAGGGAGTAGACGACAGCGTTGCATTTCAGGCTGTGCTACGCGCTGGCACGATCCACCACATCGTCCCCGGCCCTGTTTGTATGGCCGTCCTTGAATATTACGCATTCGAGGCGCGAGGCGAAAATGACCAAGCTGCCAAAAGCTACCGCGTATTAGCTCGAAAGGGTTTCAACGATTTCGTTTACGCCCAAGTCGGATACAATCCCGATGGAACGTCAAAGGTAGCGTGGAAACAATTTCATGACCGCGTCACGCTAAACTATCACCAGGTTCCAGATGGTTATTTCAGTGTCTTCAAAGAGATATCTGACATTATCGTCACGCTTATAAAGCAAGGCATTGAGCTTGGAGATAAGTTTATTCCGGACCTCAGCATAGGCCAGCACTGGGGTAGGCACTGGTCGAGCGGCAACCTGGATAACGTGTACGGGTCGCGCACGAAGGTGCCGCATTACTACCCATCGAACTTCCCCCAAGCGCTTTCAAATCCGCAGGATGCGTGGGTGTATCCGGATGAAGCTTTGCCTGAATTCCGTTCTTGGGTTCGAAAAACCTACCTGCCGGACAAGATGCCTAAGTATCTGAGCACGAAGGTTGCCGATGGATCTGTGGGCGGGTTGAAGGCGCAACAGGCGATAGCAGCGTTAAGCCCGAAGCTAGTGACCGCCGCCAAGCCGGCGCCGCGGTTAAAGTAGGGAACTAGGGTGTAGCGGCCCGGCCACCTTCAGTCGGGCCGCTACTGCCGTCACGGTGAACTACGCGTAAAAAGCTGCCAGTTCTTACACCTTCACCTCAATCTCCCCGCCCCCGGCCCGGAACTTCGCGCTCATCTCGGCCATGCCCGCCTCGGCGTCCGTCAGGCTGGCGCCCGCGTCGTTCTGAGCCTTGGCGGCGTCGCGGATGTCCTGGCTGATCTTCATGCTGCAGAACTTGGGGCCGCACATGGAGCAGAAGTGGGCGGTCTTGTGCGCCTCCTTCGGCAGGGTCTCGTCGTGGAATTTGCGGGCGGTCTCGGGGTCCAGGGAGAGGTTGAACTGGTCTTCCCAGCGGAACTCGAAGCGGGCTCTGGAGAGGGCGTCGTCGTGGGCGCGGGCGCCGGGGTGGCCCTTGGCCAGGTCGGCGGCGTGGGCGGCGATCTTGTAGGTGATGACGCCGTCCTTGACGTCCTGACGGTCGGGCAGGCCCAGGTGCTCCTTGGGCGTGACGTAGCAGAGCATGGCCGTGCCGAACCAGCCGATCATGGCCGCGCCGATAGCGGACGTGATGTGGTCGTAGCCGGGGGCGATGTCGGTGGTCAGCGGGCCAAGCGTATAGAAGGGCGCCTCGTGGCAGTGCTTGAGCTGCTCGTCCATGTTGGCCTTGATCTTGTGCATCGGCACATGGCCGGGGCCTTCGATCATGACCTGACAGCCCTTGGCCCAGGCGATCTTGGTCAGTTCGCCGAGGGTGCGCAGTTCGGCGAACTGGGCCTCGTCGTTGGCGTCGGCGATGGAGCCGGGGCGCAGGCCGTCGCCTAATGAGAAGCTGACATCATAGGCGCGCATGATGTCGCAGATGTCCTCGAAATGCTCGTAGAGGAAGCTCTCCTTGTGGTGGGCCAGGCACCACTTGGCCATGATGGAGCCGCCTCTGCTGACGATGCCCGTCACGCGCTTGGCCGTCATCGGCACGAAGGGCAGGCGCACGCCCGCGTGGATGGTGAAGTAGTCCACGCCCTGTTCCGCCTGTTCGATCAGGGTGTCGCGGAAGACTTCCCAGGTCAGGTCCTCGGCGACGCCGTTCACCTTCTCCAGCGCCTGATAGATGGGGACGGTGCCGATGGGGACGGACGAGTTGCGGATGATCCAGTCGCGGATGTTGTGGATGTTGCGGCCCGTCGACAGGTCCATGACGTTGTCGGCGCCCCAGCGGGTGGCCCAGACCAGCTTGTCCACCTCGTCGTCGACGCTGGACAGGACGGCCGAGTTGCCGATGTTGGCGTTGATCTTCACCAGGAAGTTGCGGCCGATGATCATCGGCTCGACTTCGGGGTGGTTGATGTTGTGCGGGATGATGGCGCGGCCGCGGGCGATTTCCTGACGCACGAACTCGGGCGTGACGAAGTCGGGGATCGAGGCGCCGAAGTCCTCGCCGTCGCGGATGCAGGGCGCGTTCTGCTCGCGGCGCAGGTTCTCGCGGATGGCGACGTATTCCATCTCGGGCGTGATGACGCCCGCCTTGGCGTATTCGTACTGGGTGACGGGGCGGCCGGGGACGCCCTTGAACACCTGATGGTTGGAGGTGTCGAAGCGGGGGGCGAGGTGTTTGCCGCTGGCGTGGCCGTTGTCTTCGGGTTTGACCTCGCGAGGGTTGGCGACGGGGGCGATGTCGCCGCGATCCAGCTGCCAGCTGGATTTGACCTTGGGCAGGCCCTTCTTGATGTCGATCGTCACGGCCGGGTCGGTGTAGGGGCCCGACGAGTCATACATCGTCACCGGCGGCTCATTGGCCGAGGGGTGGACGGCGACCTCGCGGAAGGGGACGCGGATGTCGGGGAAGAGCTCGCCCGCGACATAGACCTTGCGGCCGCCCGCGCGAGGGCCGGTGGGGATGGTGCCGTGCTCGGCGGCGACTTGTTGGCGCGCTTCGCTGAGAGGGAGGCTATCGCTCGCGACGCGGTCGCTCGCTGCTTGAGCCTCGGTCGGCGTTTGGGTGTCGGTGACGTGGATATTCATTGTGGCGGCCTCCTGCGAGAAGAGGTCCGCCGGCGCGGTATGAGCGCCTTCGGGCGCCGGACTTCGGGCGTCGAAAGCGGTGAACTCGTCCCTTCGCCGGCATGACCCGGATCAGGTTCGACGGGTCAGGCGCCTACGCCAATCTCAGCCGCTCGATCGCGACCCCCCGGAGAACATCCGCAGGTTAGCCTGCCCCAGCGACAAGGGCAACCGGAGGGAATTCTTACGCGGCCTGACGGCCGCGGCGCAGGTGCAGGGCCGCTCCGCCCGCCAGGAGACTGCCGAACAGGATCAGCGCCCATTCGGTCAGGGTGGGGACTGCGGCAGGGGCGCCGACAATGATGTCGGTGTCAGTGGCCGCGTTGTCGGCAGGGTTGGGATCAGGCGTGTCCGAAGACACCGTCACGGTATTGGACACCGTACCGGTCGCCGAACCGGACAGGACGGTTTCAAATCTGAAGTAGGCTGTTCGCCCAGCCGCTAAGGTGGGTATGTTGCAGACGATTGTCTCGCCTGGAACGTTATACGCGCCTGCAGAACAGGTCCCGTACGCGGGCGAGTCTAAATTCAGCCGCGCTAGGGTGCTCGGCAGGGCGTTGGTCAGGACGACATTGCTCGCGGCATCAGGGCCCAAATTGCTGACTGGGATGCTGTATTCCGAGAATCCGCCGCTTAATCTCTGGCTTCGGAAATCGGTTATGGTGACGGCCAGATCAGCGCTCTGGGCGGCGGCGGTCGTCGCAGCCACAGAAAGCAGGCCCGCAAAAAGCAGTCCAGAACAACGCATACGCCCCACCCAACAACAACGCCGAACGGGTCTCATGCAGGTGCAGCAGGGTCAACGGCCAAGCTAGGTTCGGCGACAAGAAAAATGACGAACCCTGAGTTTTCGGTGTCGCGCGGTGAGGCGGCCTGAAGGCGGCGAAGCAGCGGCAAGAGGGAGAGAGGGGGCGGCCCGGCTTCTCAGTCGGGGGGGCGTTAAGGCCGGGCCGCCACAGACTTCGTCGGGTTGGGGGGGCGTCCGACGTGTCCGATTGCTGAACCCCCGGCTGCGAGGTTGGTTCCGCCGCCGGTCGCCTGTTAACGCTCTTTATCGAACAATAATCATTTTCGCCCGCCCATCCCTTCAGGCGGCGCGTCGACGGCGCTCCAGTTGCAGCACAGCGCCGCCCGCCAAGAGGACGCCCAGCAGGATCATGGCCCATTCGGTCAGGGTCGGAACGGGCGCAGGCGCGACGCTGCCGACCGTCGCCGTCGCCGTGGCGCGGTTGTCGGTCGGATCAGGATCCGGCGCGCTGGGCCTGACCTCCGCCACTCCCGTCAAGACGGTTCCCGGCACGGCGCCGGACGGCAGCACTGCCTCCGTAATCAGGGTAAACCCCTCCCCGTCGCCAAGGGTGACATTGTCGACAAGCCCGCCCGTCGTGTTCGAAGTAATGATCGTTCCGGCGTTGGTGCTGACTGAACTCGGCGTCAGCCCGGCGGGCAGCCATATCTCCGCCTCTAAATCAGTGACTGGTCCCGGACCGCTATTGGTGACCACGGCTCGAAACGTGATCCTGTCGCCCGGCTTTGGCGACTGAGGGCTGGCCGTCAATGTGACGGATACATCGGGGTTCTGCGCCGCCGCGGCGGTTGCGCCCAGGGAGAACAGGAGCCCGAGAGCAAGACCGGCCAGAAATTTCATATCGCACCACTTTCAACAAACTGACTGCGTCGAACAAGGTAATCGATGATCAGTCAATGATAATCGTTGGTTTTCAAAGACTGTTCCGCGCAGGCGGGCTTTACCTTGCACGCCTTCCGACCGCATGAGAGCCGCCTGAAGCGGACGCGCCGCCGGGAGATCAAGATGAGCAAGGTTCTGGGGGTGCTGGGTGGCATGGGCCCGGCCGCGACGGTGGCTTTTCTGGCGCGGGTGCAGGCGCTGACGCCGGCCAGCGTCGATGAAGACCACATCCGCGTCATCGCCGACATCAATCCTCAGGTCCCGAACCGTCACACCCAGCCCGAGGCGGCGGGGCGGGCGCTGGGCGAAATGGCGCAGGCGCTGAAGACTGCGGGGGCGCAGGTGCTGGCCATGCCGTGCAATACGGCCCACGCCCATGCGGGCGCCATCCGCGCGGCGGGCCTGCCCTTCATCGACATGGTGGCGGAAACGGCCAGGGCGGCGGCCGGGACCGGGGCGCGGCGGGTCGGGGTGCTGGCGACGCCGGGCGGGATGCGGCTCTACGTCGAGGCTTTGGCGGCCGAGGGGCTGGCGATGGTCGCCCCCTCCCCCGCCGAGGGCGAACGGTTCATGCAGGTGGTGTTCGCGGTGAAGGCGGGCGACGTCGGCCCCGGACAGCGGGCGGCCATGCGTGATCTGGCGCAAGGCCTGATCGCGGCGGGCGCCGAGGCGGTGATCGGCGGCTGCACCGAGGTGCCGCTGCTGCTGGATCAGGCCGATGTCAGCGCGCGGCTGATCGATTCCGCCGAGGTGTTGGCGCAGGCTTGCGTCGCGGCCTGTCGATAAGGCGGTCTCGCCGTCATCCCCGAAGCCCCGAGGGCTGTACCGAACCGCCGCACGCTCTGACGGCGGCGCTTTGGGCGGTCCCGGCTCAAGGCCGGGATGACGGCGTCTTCGGCAGGCTCAGGTCTCCGACTTCTTGCCCATCAGGGGCGACAGCAGGCTGTTGACCTCGTCCATCTGGCCGTGGCCCTGGGCGGCGCGATGCTCAAGCTCGGCGGCGCGGCGCTCCAGCTCGCGGGCGCGTTCGGCGCGGGGGTCGTCCTCGGCCACGGCGTGAAGGGCGGGGCGGCGCGCCTCCAGTTCGGCGATCAGTTCGTCGAACCGCGCCTGATTCATGTTTTCGCCTTGCTCAAACAGGGCGATGGCCTCTTCCAGAGCGACTTCAAAGGCGTCTTGATCGGGCATGGACTCATCCTCTTATGCTTACGCTTATCAATGGCCGGGGCCGTGCGCGGGTTCCGCCTTGGCCGAGGATCACGCAGGGTTTACGGGTGAGCCATGCGCATTCCCTTCGCCTTAGCCGCCCTGACGCTCCTGCTGGGCGCCTGCACCGTCTCGACCGGAGCCGAGCCTGAACCGACCCAGGTCGCGGGCGCCGTCTGCGACGTGCCGGACGACCTGCGCCCGGCGCGCCCCTATCGCATTCCGCAGGACGAGGTCGCCGCCGACGTGGCGGTCGCCTTCAACATGCTGGCGGTCAGCTGGTCGCCGCAGGCCTGCCGCAGCGGCAAGGACTATCCCGACGCCCGCTATCAGTGCGCCGCCAATCAGTTCGGCCTGACCCTGCACGGCCTGTGGCCCAATGGGGCGGACAACAAGCACCCGCGCTATTGCGCCGCGCCCGGCCCGGCCATTGCGGTCGAGACGGTGCGGCGGCACTTCTGCATGATCCCCTCGCCCAGCCTGCAACAGCATGAGTGGGCGGCGCACGGCACCTGCGGCTGGGACAGTCCCGAGGCCTATTTCGCGCAGGCCGCGAAGATGTGGGACGGGCTGAACAAGCCGGATCTGGAGGCCATTCCGACCCAGCGCCTGACCGCCGGGGCCATCCGCGACGCCTTTGTCGCGGCCAATCCGGGCTTCCCGCGCGACGGGGTGTTCATCGCCACCACCGACGGCTGGTTCCGCGAGGCGCGGCTCTGCTATTCCAGGGACTATCGGCCGATGCGCTGCCCGCGCGGGCTGGGCGCGCCGGACCGCGAGCGGCTGAAGCTGGCGCCCAAGGGCGTTCAGCAGGACGCGCAACGGGGCGTGCAAACGACCGGTTAACCAGAACAGGGTCAGGCTGCGGATCGCTGTTTCGTCCGAGGCCGTCATGTCGACCATGCTGACCCAGTCCCGCCGCCGTTCCAGCGACCACTTCATGCCCGAGGACATGGAGCCGCAGGAGCAACGCCGCCTGCGCGGCCTGCTGGATCAGATCGACTACGCCGCCTATGTCGCCAACCGCGAACTGATCGGCCACGCGCTGAGCCAGGTCGACGTGGCCGCCTTTCAGAAGCTGGCGGTGCTGACGGCCCAGGCGCGGGCGCGGTGGGGGGCCGAGGCCGTGCGCCTGGCGGAATCCGGCGCGCCGGCGACGCCCGATCAGGTCGCCCGCCTGACCGCCGCCCGCACCGCCTATGACGAACTGAGCGAGGCCTATGACGGCCTGCGCCGGATGGTGGAACGCGGGTATCTGCCCTTGCGCCAAGCGTGACCGTTCCCCTTATCGAGGGGCATGAAACGCCTGATCCCCCTCGCAGCGGCGGCGCTGCTTCTGTCCGGCTGCGGTCCTCAGGGTCGCGCTGAGGATCCGCCAGCGGTCCGGGCCGACAATCCGGCGCTGACCGCCCTGTTCGACGCCGATCAGAAGGCGCGTCAGGACCATCATCTCGACCTGCTTGAGGGCATGGCCGACGCCGAACGTCTGGCCGAGACCAAGGCCATGCTGGAACGCGGCGAGATCCGGTCGGCCGCTGACTACTATCGCGCGGCCTTCATCTTCCACCACAGCCGCGAGGCGGACGACATCCTGAAGGCCCATGTGCTGGCGACCGCCGCCCTGGCGCAAGGTCATCAGGACGCCGCCTGGATCGCGGCGGCCAGCCTGGACCGCTATCTGCAGGGCATCGGACGGCCGCAGATCTATGGCACCCAGTACATTCAGATGGGCGCTGAGACGACGCGCGGCGCCTTTGATCCCGACTTCATGCCCGACAGCGTGCGGCGCGACACCCGCGTGCCGCCGCTGGCCGAACAGACGGCGCCGCCGCTGGCGCGCTGATCAGTCCAGCTTTTGGGGCCGGGTGACGATCGGGGCGTTGGGGTCGGTCTGGGCCGGGCGGGCCTGGGTCGGCGGCGGGCCCTCTGACCGGACCGGAGCGTCCGGCTGCGCCGCAGACGGCGCTGGCGCGGCAGGCGGCGTCACCACGATCGGCGCAGGGGTGGCGGCGGGCGGCTGAGCCGTCGGCGCAGGGATGGCGGGCGACGGAGCAGAAGGCGCGGGCGCCCTTGTCGTCGGGCGAGCCGGGATCGGCGCCGGGCGCGCGGACGCGGGGCTGACGTTGCGTGAGGGCGTGGGAGCGGCCGCAACGGCGGCGGGCGCCTCGGCGACGGTCGGTGCGGGCGCAGGCGTTTCAACCGGCGCGGCGGGGGCTTCGATCACCGGGGCAGGCGCGGCGGCGGGCGCCTCCACGGCGGCGTCCTGCGCGCCGGAGCGGGCCAGCAGCCAGACCGCCACGGGAACCAGAACGGCCGCAGCCGCGACGCCGACATAGAGCGGCCAGCGAGAGCGGGGCTTGGTTGAAGACGGGGCCAGCGGCGCAGCGACAGGCTCGACCGGTTGGGGCGCGCGCGTAGCGGGCTGCGGCGCGGAAGACGGCGCAACAGCAGACATCGGGGCGGCGGGCGTCGGTCGAGCGGCCGCCTCAGCCGCCGGACGCGGCGCGGGCGGCGGGGTCGGGCGGGCGGCGACGCTCGGCTGGGACACGGGGGGTTGGGGCGCGGCAGGCTGGGGAGCGGGGGTCGGGGCGGGCTGGCGACGCGGCACCATCGAGCCGCCGAAGACGCCCGATGGGCGCGGCGCGGACAGCGGGGGCGTCGGCTTTGCGGGCTGAGGCTGGGCAGGCTGGGGCTGGGCGGGCTGGGCCTGGGCGGGCTTCGGTTGCGCCGGTTTGGGATGCGGCGGCATGGCGGTCAGGCGGGCCAGGCCTTCGTCGCGCGGCAGGGGGCCGACGTGGAAGGCGGCCTGGGGCGGGCGGCCCCAGGTGATCTGCCCCCGCCGGAACGGGGCTGAAGCGCGCGGCGCGGCGTCCGGCGCCGGGTTGTCGGTCGATGGGGTCTTGTCGTCGGCGTCGGACATTCGGTCTCCGGCGCTCAGGCGAGCGCGCATCAGGTCGAAAAGGCGTTTGAGGGCCAGGACGGTGAGCGCCGAGTTCGGCGCTTTCGTGGCCTTCAGTTCTTCAGACGATAGCCGGTCTTGAAGATCCAGCCCACCGCCGCCAGACAGGCGAAGAAGAAGCCCAGCGTGGCCAGAAGGCTGGCCTGAACGCTGACGTCGCCCACGCCGTAGAAGGCCCAGCGGAAGCCCGAGATCAGATAGACCACCGGATTGAACAGGGCGACCGTGCGCCAGCCCTCCGGCAGCATCTCGATCGAATAGAAGGCGCCGCCCAGGAAGGTCAGGGGCGTGACGATCAGCATGGGCACGAGCTGCAGCTGCTCGAAATTCTGCGCCCAGACGCCGATGATGAAGCCGAACAGGGCGAAGGTGGTCGAGATCAGGATCAGGAAAGCCAGCATCCAGAAGGGGTGCAGGATGTGCAGCGGCACGAACAGCGCCGCCGTGGCCAGGATGATCAGCCCCAGGACCGCCGACTTGGTCGCCGCCGCCCCGACATAGGCGAGCACGATCTCGAGCGACGACACCGGGGCGGACAGGATTTCGTAGATGGTGCCGGTGAACTTCGGAAAATAGATGCCGAAACTGGCGTTGAAGATCGACTGGGTGAACAGGCTGAGCATGATCAGCCCCGGCACGATGAAGGCGCCGTAGGGGACGCCGTCCACCTCGGTCATGCGGCTGCCGATGGCCCCGCCGAAGACGACGAAATAGAGCGAGGTCGTGATGACCGGCGTCACCAGCGACTGCCACAGGGTGCGCAGCGACCGGGCCATCTCGAAGCGGTAGATGGCCCAGACTCCGTGGCCGTTGAAACGCATCACGCCGCCTCCTCCTCGCGATCGCGGTGGACCAGGCTGACGAAGATGTCCTCCAGCGACCTCTGGCGGGTGTTCAGGTCCTTGAAGCCGACGCCGAGGTCCGACAGGCGGCGCAGCAGGGAAGGCACGCCCGTCTTCTCGGCGTGCGAATCGAAGACGTATTCCAGTTCGCAGCCGCCGTTCTTCAGCTCCAGCGGCCACTCGGCCAGCTCGGCCGGCAGGGCGGCCAGCGGCTCCTGCAGGTTCAGGGTCAGGGTCTTGCGGCCCAGCTTTCGCATCAGGTCGGCGGTCGTCTCGACCAGGATCAGTTCGCCCTCGAGGATGACGCCGACGCGATCGGCCATCTCCTCGGCTTCCTCGATGTAGTGGGTGGTCAGGATGATGGTCACGCCGCGATCGCGCAGCCGGCGCACCAGGGCCCACATGTCGCGGCGCAGCTCGACGTCCACGCCCGCCGTGGGCTCGTCCAGAAACAGGATGTCGGGCTCATGGCTCAGGGCCTTGGCGATCATGACGCGGCGCTTCATCCCGCCGGACAGGGTCATGATCTTGGCGTCCTTCTTGTCCCACAGGGAGAGGTCGCGAAGGATGCGCTCGATGTGGGCCGGGTTCGGCGGCTTGCCGAACAGGCCGCGGCTGAAGGTGACGGTGGCCCAGACGGTCTCGAAGGCGTCGGTGGTCAGCTCCTGCGGCACCAGGCCGATCTTGGCCCGGGCGGCGCGGTAGTCGGACTGGATGTCATGGCCGTCGGCCAGGATGGTCCCGCTGGTCGGGGTGACGATGCCGCAGACGATGGAGATCATCGTCGTCTTGCCCGCCCCGTTCGGCCCCAGCAGGGCGAAGATCTCGCCCTTGCGGATTTCGAGGTCCAGCTGCTTCAGCGCCTGGCGCCCGGTCTTATAGGTCTTGGTCAGGCCCTGGATGGCGATGACTGGCGGCATGGAACCTCCCTGGGCGTGGTTTCGCAGATAGGCGTGACCCGCGAGGCGCTCAAGGCCCTCCCGACTGTCGCGCCGAGCTTAAGTCATCCGCCAGGGAACCGCGCGCGTAAACCTGTGTTCGTTCCACGGAGACAGCCATGCCCCTCGCCGCCCCGATTTCCCGCCGTCTCGCCGCCGCGACGCCCCTTATCGCCCTGGCCGCAAGCCTGGCCGCGTGCGTCACGGCCCCGCCGATGAGCGCGGTGCGCGCGCCTCAGCCGCTCAAGACCATCGACGCGGAGCGCCTTTGGTCGGGACGTTGGCATGAGGTGGCGCGTCTGCCGATGAAGATCACCGACGGCTGCGTCGCCGGCGCCAGCGCCTACGTCTTTTCGCCGCCCGCCCAGGTCGCGGTGCGCGACACCTGCCAGGTGGACACGCCCGAAGGCCGGGAGAAGGCCATCGAAGGGCGGCCAAATCCTGGATCCGGGCGTGAACGCCAAGCTGCGGGTCAGATACTTCTGGGGCTTCGTCACCTGGGATTACTGGGTGCTGGATCGCGCCGAAGACTACAGCTGGTTCATCTCGGCCGATCCGACGTTCGATCGGCTCTTCATCTATACGCGGGACGTCCCGAGCGCCGACCAGCTCGCCCGCCTGACGCGGCGGGCCGGAGAACTGGGCTATGACGTCAGTCGACTCGAATACCCCGCTCTACCTGCACGCTGAGGATCGTTCCATGGGTCGCCGCCGCCTGTTGATACTGCCCCTGATGATGGTGCTTGCGGCCTGCGGCACCGAAAGCGTGCTGCCGGAAACCGACGGGTTCGGCGCGGCGCCCAACCTGCCCGCGCCCAAGCCGCAAGGCGTGCCGATGGTGAAGATCGCCCCGGCCGTCGGCTGGCCCCAAGGCCGCGCGCCCGTTGCGGCGGCGGGGCTGGCGGTCAACGCCTTCGCCACGGGGCTGGATCATCCGCGCTGGCTCTATGTCCTGCCCAACGGCGACGTGCTGGTCGCCGAGTCCCAGGGACCGGCCAAGCCGAAGGAGAAGAAGGGCGGCCTGCGCGGCTGGATCGAGGGACTGGTGATGGCGCGCGCCGGGTCGGGCGACCGGCCCAGCGCCGACCGCATCAGCCTGTTGCGCGACGCCGACGGCGACGGGACCGCCGAGACGAAGAGCGTCTTCCTCAGCGGCCTGACCTCGCCCTTCGGCATGGCTCTGGTTGGAGAGACGCTCTACGTCGCCAACGCCGACGCCCTGGTCAAAGTCCCCTATCGGACGGGACAGACGCGCATCGACGCCACGCCGGTCAAGGTCGCGGACCTGCCGGCCGGGCGCAATCACCACTGGACCAAGAGCCTGGTCGCCTCGGCCGACGGGACGAAACTGTATGTCGGGGTCGGCTCCAACTCCAACATCGGCGAAAACGGGCTGGATGAGGAGGTCGACCGCGCCGCCATTTTGGAGATCGACGCGGCGACGGGGGCGCGGCGCGTCTTCGCCTCGGGCCTGAGAAACCCGGTCGGTCTGGCCTGGAACCCGCAGGACGGGCGGTTGTGGACCTCGGTCAATGAGCGCGACGCCCTGGGGAACGATCTGGTCCCCGACTACATGACCTCGGTCACGGCGGGGGGCTTCTACGGCTGGCCGTGGAGCTATTACGGCCAGAACGTCGACGAGCGGGTGCAGCCCGCCCGGCCCGAGATGGTCGCCAGGGCGATCCGGCCCGACTACGCCCTGGGGTCGCACACGGCCTCGCTGGGTCTGACCTTCTATACGGGCGACCTGCTGCCGCAGTGGCGCAACGGGGCGATCATCGGCCAGCACGGCTCGTGGAACCGCAACCCGCCGTCCGGCTACAAGGTCATCTTCGTGCCCTTCCGCGATGGGCGCCCGGACGGGCCGCCGCAGGACGTGCTGACCGGCTTCCGCAATGAAAAGGGCGAGGCGATGGGACGGCCGGTCGGGGTCGCCGTGGACCGGCGCGGCGCCCTGCTGGTCGCCGATGACGTGGGCGACGCCGTCTGGCGCGTGGCGCCCGCCGCGCGCTGAGAGGCCAGGCTTGACGCTACGTCATTGAAAACGGCGCGGAAGCTTGCCTTTTCGTCCGGCGGCTCCGCCTGCGTCCCCGCCCCCGGTTGACCCGCCGCCCCGCGCCGTTCATCACCTTTGGCAAAGGCAAATCGGGAAGAGGCGGCGCACCTATGGGACTGGCGGCAAACATCCGGCGTGACATCAAGTTCGCGAGCGGGCTGTTCCGGCTTCTGAAGCGCATCAAGCCCATCACCCTGGACGGCGACGTCCTGGCCTGTGACGACATCGAAGAGGCCGTCGACAAGTTCGGCCCCAACGTCGCCGTCGAGGACGAGACCCGCAAGCTGACCTATCGCGAGTTCGAGGCGATGGCGAACCGCTACGCCAACTGGGCCAAGAGCCGCAATCTGAAGCGCAGCGACGTCATCGCCCTGGTGATGCATAACCGCGTGGAATACGTGGCGGCCTGGTTCGGTTTCTCCAAGGTCGGGGTGGCCACCGCCCTGATCAACAACAATCTGACCGGCGCGGCCCTGGCCCACTGCCTGACCATTTCGACCGCCTTCAACGTGGTGACGGACGAGGACTGCTGGCAGGCGGTCGAGGACGCGCGCGGCCTGGTCGACCGCAATCTGATGATCTGGGTCCACGGCCTGGGCGAGGAGAACGAGACGAACGGCCGCCGCGACCTGGACAACGCCGTGCGCAGCGCCTCCTCGGTGCGGCCCGACCGCGCGCTGCGCCAGGGCATGACCAACCGCGACACCGCCCTCTATATCTACACCTCGGGCACCACGGGCCTGCCCAAGGCGGCGCGGATGCCGCATTCGCGGGTGCGGACCTATATGCGCGCCTTCGCCGGGGCCACGGCCTCGACGCCCAAGGACGTGCTGTTCAACGTCCTGCCGCTGTATCACTCGACCGGCGGGCTGGTCGGCGTCGGTTCGGTGCTGTTGAACGGCGGGCGGATGGTGACGCGGCGGCGCTTCTCGGCCACCCATTTCTGGCCCGACGTGAAGGCGACGGGCGCGACGATGTTCGTCTATATCGGCGAGCTGTGCCGCTATCTGGTCAACAGCCCGGCGCATCCGGACGAGAAGGCCCACAAGCTGCGGCTGGCCTTCGGCAACGGCCTGCGCCCCGATGTCTGGCCCGAGTTCCAGAGCCGGTTCCGCATCAAGGACATTCTGGAGTTCTACGGCTCGACCGAGGGCAACGTCTCCCTGTTCAACTTCGACGGCAAGGCGGGCGCCATCGGCCGGGTGCCCAGCTATCTGAAGTCGCAGATCAACATCCGCCTGATCGCCCTGGACCCGGAGACGGGCGAGCCCCTGCGCGGCCCTAACGGCCAGTGCGTGCCCGTCGCCGTCGGCGAGACCGGCGAGGCCATCGGCCAGATCGGCAGCGACATCCGCCACGACTTCTCGGGCTACGCCGACAAGAAGGCGTCGCAGAAGAAGATCCTGACCGATGTGTTCAAGAAGGGCGACCGCTGGTTCCGCACCGGCGACCTGATGCGCCAGGACCGGCAGGGCTATTTCTACTTCATGGACCGGCTGGGCGACACCTTCCGCTGGAAGGGCGAGAACGTCTCGACCGCCGAGGTCGAGCAGCGCCTGTCCGAGGCGCCCGGCGTACAGGAGGTCATCGCCTATGGCGTCGCCGTGCCGGGCCAGGAGGGCAAGGCGGGCATGGTCGGCCTGGTGATGGACGGCGTGTTCGACCCCGCCGCCTTCGCCGCCTGGACCGATGAGCAGCTGCCGTCCTATGCGCGGCCGGTGTTCGTGCGGATGCTGAAGTCGGCCGACACCACCGGCACCTTCAAATACCGCAAGGTCGACCTGGTCGCCGACGGCTTCGACCCGGCCAAGGTCGACGGCCCCGTCTGGGTGCGCGGCGGCGAGGCGGGATATCAGGTGCTGACCGCCCAGGCGCGCGAGGCGATCCTGAGCGGCGAGACGCGGCTTTAAGGCAGCGCCGCCCTTCTCCCTCCCCGGCCCGGGGAGGGTGGCTGAGGCGAAGCCGAAGCCGGGTGGGGGCGGCGAGGCTATTCAGACGCCGGGACCGGCAAGCGTCGAGACCGGGATGACGTTGGCCGCGATGACGGCGTGGACCACGATGACGTTGAGGCTAGCATCGCCCGGCCCTCCCCACCCGGTCGCTGCGCGACCACCCTCCCCATGAAGGGGAGGGAGAGGGTCTTCTTCTTTTTGTGCCGAACCGGGATTCGCGAAACGCGCCCTTAAGCATTAACGGCGATAAGGCGTCTGACCCTTCGGCTGCAGGACGCCCGCTCGCCCCATGTTCCAGATCATCGGCATCGTCATGCTGTTCGCCATGGTGTTCGGCAGCTTCCTGCTGCACGGCGGCAAGATGGCGACCATCCTCTATTCGCTGCCCTATGAGCTGATGGCGATCTTCGGGGCGGGGATCGCGGCCTTCCTGATCTCCAACAGCCTGCCGGTGATCAAGGCCACCCTGGGCGGGCTGGGCAAATGCTTCGCCGGGCCGAAGTGGAAGAAGCAGGACTACAAGGACCTGCTGAGCCTGCTGTTCCAGCTGACCAAGACGATGAAGTCCAAGGGCGTGATCGCCCTGGAAAGCCACATCGAAAAGCCGGCCGAAAGCACCATCTTCCAGAAATATCCCAAGGTGCTGAAGGACCACTTCGCCACCGACTTCATCTGCGACACCCTGCGGATGATGACCATGAACCTCGAAGATCCGCACCAGATCGAGGACGCCATGGAAAAGCAGCTGGAGAAGCACCACCACGAGGCCCTGGCCCCCGCCCATGCGCTGCAGACCCTGGCCGACGGCCTGCCGGCGCTGGGCATCGTCGCGGCGGTGCTGGGCATCATCAAGACGATGGGCTCGATCACCGAACCGCCCGAGGTGCTGGGCGGCATGATCGGCGGCGCCCTGGTCGGCACCTTCCTGGGCGTCTTCCTGGCCTATGGGCTGGTCGGGCCGTTCGCCTCGCGCCTGAACGCCATCGTCGAAGAGGAAGGCGCCTACTACAAGATCATCCAGTCGGTGCTGGTGGCCCACCTGCACGGCAATGCGGCCCAGATCTCGGTCGAGATCGGGCGCGGCGACATCCCTTCGACCGCCCAGCCGTCCTTCACCGAAATGGAAGAAGCCCTGGCCGCCGCGCCGATGGACGCCTGACGGGCGGTCAATCCGACTTTCGGAACACGGAGCGTTCACGACGGTTCTCTGAAGATCACGGCCGCGTGCGCGGCCGTTTCTGAAAGGAGCCGTCCGATGCGACCGTCCTCAAGATTCCTTCTGCCGAGCCTGACCGCCGTGGGCGCCGTTCTGCTGTTGTCCGCGTGCAGCGAACGCGCGCCGCAGCGGCCGGACGGCGTGACCGCCCCGGCCGCCCAACCCTCGAGCACGCCGGATTCGAGGGCTGCGCCCGGCGCCATGACGCCCGCCAACCCGCCGCCGGGCGACGCCGTTCCGGCGCCGACCCCGCCGACCCTGCCGCCGGACCCGGATTCGCCGCCGACGCCGCTGCCGGCCGATCCGACCGACCCGGCCACGCCGCCGATTCCGCCCCACTAGAGGCGCGGCGAGGCGCGTCGGCGCATCGACAAACGAGATGCGCTCGCGGCGTCTTCACGAACGCGTGAGAAATCGCTTGCGCTTGTGCTCACGAAGCCGTTATCACTCCCTCAGCGAGGTTCATGGTCTCGCATTTACCTTCTGAAGGAAGAAAACTATGCGCATCACCGCTCTGATCGCCGCTTCGGCCGCCGCTCTGGCCCTGGCTGCTTGCCAACCCGCCGCCACCGACAAGGCTGAAGACGCCGCTGCCGACGCCACCGCCGCCGCCGACACCGCTGCCGACGCCGCTGCTACGGCCGACGCCGCCGCCACCGACGCCGCCGCCGCTGCTGGCGAAGCCGCTGGCGAAGCCGCCAAGGCTGACGCCGCTGCTCCGGCCGCCGACGCCGCCGCCGCTCCGGCTGCTGCTCCGGCCGCCCCGGCTGCCTAAGACTTCACAGTCTTAAATCGCGGTCTTCGGACCGTGATGGAGAAAGGGATCGTCTTCGGACGGTCCCTTTTTTCTTGCCCATAGTTCCAGCCAGCTTTCGTCCGGTCGCCCAGGTCGATAGACCGGCCGTCATGACCCATCCCGCCGACATCGCGCCTGACGACGCCTCTCCGCTTCTCGTGTGGGCCGAGGACGGCTCGCCGCGCTCGGGCCGATTCGGCGACGTATACTTCTCCAAGGACGACGGCCTGGCCGAGACGCGGGCGGTCTTCCTGCAGGGCTGCGGCCTGCCGGAGGCGTGGAGCGGGCGATCCGCCTTCAGCGTGGGCGAGCTGGGCTTCGGCACCGGGCTGAACATCGTCGCCCTGCTGGACCTGTGGCGACGGACGCGGCCCGAGAACGGGCGGCTCAAGGTCTTCTCCATCGAAGGCTTCCCCCTGACGCGCGAAGAGGCGGCGCGGGCGCTGGCGGCCTGGCCCGAGCTGGCCGAGACGGCCGCCGGGCTGCTGGCGGTCTGGCCGGCCGGGACGCCCGGGTTTCATCGGCTGGACCTGCCGCAGTGGGGGGCGACGATCGACCTGGCCGTCGGCGACGCGCGATGGGCGCTGGAGCAATGGTCGGGCGCGGCCGACGCCTGGTTTCTGGATGGATTTTCGCCGGCGCTGAACCCCGGCATGTGGTCGCCCGAGATTATGGCGCTGGTCGCGGCGCGCTCGGCGCCCGGCGCGCGGCTGGCCACCTTCACCGTCGCGGGGGCCGTGCGGCGGGGCCTGGCCGAGCACGGCTTTACGGTCGAGAAAAAGCCCGGCCACGGCCGCAAGCGCGAACGGCTGGAAGCGCGGATGGCGGGCGAGCCGCGGCCGGAGCGGCCGGTCCACGTCGCCGTCGTCGGCGCCGGGATCGCCGGGGCGGCCGTGGCGCGGGCCCTGATCGCCGAGGGCGCGCGCGTCACCGTCATCGAGGCCGAGCGGGCGGGCGCGGGGGCCTCGGGCTTTCCCGCGTCGCTGGTCACGCCCCGGCTGGATGCGGGCGACGCCCTGATCGCCGGTCTTCACGCCCAGGCGCTGGAGCGGGCGGGCGACCTCTATCGCGCCCTGCGCGGCGCCGTGGTCGCCGAGGGCGTGCTGCAACTGGAGCAGGCGCCGCGCGACGCCGTCCGGTTCGACAAGATCGCCGCTCAGGAGCTGTGGGCCGAAGGGGCGATGCAGCGCCTGGACGCGGCGGCGTGCTCGATGCGTCTGGGCGAGACGACGCCTCGCGGCGGGCTGATGATGGCGCAGGCGTTGGCCGTGCGCTCCGACGCCATACTGGAGCCGTGGCTGGAGGGGGCCGAGCGGATCGCCGGGCGCGTGGCGCGGCTGGAGCCGATGACGGACGGATGGCGCCTGTCGGGCGAGGACGACGCCGTGCTGATCGAGGCGGACGTCGTGGTGCTGGCGGCGGGCTGGGGGACGGCGCGGCTGGCGCCCGACCTGCCGCTGTCGCCCGTGGCCGGGCAGGCGGACTGGATCGAGGACGAAGCGGCGCCCGGCCCGAGCGTCCCGGCGGCCTGGGGCGGCTATGCGGCGCCGACCGGGCGGGGGATGCTCTACGGCGCCACCCACGACCGGGGCGTCGAAACGCCCGAGGCGTCCGACGAGGCCAGCGCCCGCAACCGGGCGACCCTCGGCGCCGCCCTGCCCCAATGCGCTGCGCGCGTCGAGGCCGCGCCTGCTCAGGCGCGGGGGCGCCGCGCGGCCGTGCGCGCCACGACGCCTGACCGCCTGCCCCTGTGCGGCCGATGGCGCCCCGGCCTGTTCGTCCTGACCGGTCTGGGCTCGCGCGGCTTCTGCGTCGCCCCCCTGCTGGGCGAGCATCTGGCGGCCCTGGCCATGGGGCGGCCCTCGCCCCTGAGCGCCGAGGCGGCGCGCCGGCTGTCGGCGACCCGTTGGCTGACCGAAGGCGATAACGCCGTTTAAGCGAAACCAGCGCGCGCGCCCGGCGTTGTCGTGCATAACGCCACTGGCCTGGTTCAGACCGGGCGCACCGCCCTGATCGACGTCAACCGAGGCAGCGTCATGACCCTTCGTCTCGCTATGGCTCCGGCTCTTCTGGCCGCGACCTTCACCATCGCCGCTTGCGCGCCGGTCAACGGCGGGCCCAATGGCGGCAGCAGCGGCCAGACCGCCGCGAACGCGACGGCGCGCCAGTGCATCTTCCAGCGCGACATTCGCAATTTCCGCGTCTCGAACGACGGGCGCAACGTCTATGTGCGCACGGGGTCGAAGTCGGTCTATCAGTTGGAGACCCTGGGCGTCTGTCCGGACCTGGAGAATGCGCTGGCCATCGGCTTCAAGCCGAACGGCGGGCTTACCCGCCTGTGCGTGGGCGACTGGACCCGCATCGTCTCGGCGCCTCGGGACTTTGACAACACGCCGTGCAGCGTTCGTATGGTCAAAGGCCTGACCGACGCCGAAGTCGCCGCCCTGCCGGCGCGGGATCGGCCCTGACCCCTGTCGCCTATTTGAAGCGTCTCTCGACGGCCCGCCCGCAGATTACTTCTCTGTAATTGCGATCGAGTCGTTTGAGCGGGGATCGCCGAAGGGTTAAACAGCGTTGCTATGCCCGCGCCGTCGGACAGAAGGTTGGCGCGCGCCTGACTGAATGCTCAACCTCCCAGGATATCCGCACGTGGCGACCTCTCGACGCTTTTCGGCCCCACTGACCGGCGCCCTGGCCGCGGCGCTGTGCGCGAGCCTGACCCTGGCCGCCTGCGGCGGACACGGCGAGGCCCCCAAGGAAAAGGAAGCCGGCGCCTCGCGCCAGACCGTCAGCGCGGCGACGGCCACGACGGTCGCCCTGCCCCGCACGGTGGTCGCCTCGGGCACCGTCACCGCCTGGGAAGAGGTGCCGGTCGGCGCCGAGACCGGCGGGCTGACGGCGACGACCGTCTATGTCGATGAAGGCTCTTACGTGCGACAGGGCCAGCCGCTGGTGCAGATGAACGACGTGCTGCTGCGGGCCCAGGTGCGCCAGCAGCAGGCGGCGGTGCAGACGGCCGAGGCCAACGCCGCGCGCGACGACGCCGCCCTGGCCCGCGCGCAGGAGCTGAAGGAGCGCGGCTTCCTCAGCCAGGCGGCGCTGGATACGGCCCTGGCCAACCAGCGCGCCTCGACGGCCAATCTGGCTGCGGCGCGCGCCTCGCTGTCCGAGACCCAGACCCGCCTGTCGCAGGCCACCATCCGCGCGCCGGTCAGCGGGCTGATCATCAGCCGCAGCGTCACCAAGGGCCAGATCATCGACGCCGGAACCGAACTGTTCCGCATGGTGCGCGACGGCCGCCTGGAGCTGGACGCCCAGGTGCCCGAGACCGAACTGCCGCTGATCCAGGCCGGGCAGAGCGCGGCCATCACCTCCAGCCAGGCCGGATCGACGACCGGCACGGTCCGCATCGTCACGCCTGAGGTCAATCCTCAGACCCGCCTGGGCCTGGCGCGCATCAGCCTGTCGCCCGGCAGCGCGCTGAAGCCGGGCATGTTCGCCCGCGCCGCCATCGAGGCGGGCGCCCGTCCGGCCACGGTGGTGCCGACCGACGCGGTCCTGTACCGCAGCAACAAATCCGGCGTCTTCGTGCTGAACGCCGACTCCTCGGTGCGCTTCGCCCCGGTGACGGTGCTGTCGCGCAACGACGACCAGACTTCGGTCGAGGGGGTGGAGGCCGGGGTGCGGGTCGTGGTGGCCGGCGCCGGCTTCCTGAACGACGGCGACAAGGTGACGGTGGCGGCGCCCAAGGCGCCGGCACCCGCCGCCGCCGCCAGCCCGGCTCCCGCCGCCCAAGCGCCCGCCAAGAAGTAAGGCCCGGCCATGAACCAGATTTCCGCCTGGGCGATCAAGAACCCCATCCCCGTCATCCTGCTGTTCCTGCTGCTGACGCTGGGCGGGGTGACCGGCTTCGCCGGGATGCGGATCAACAACAACCCCGACATCGACTTCCCCCTGGTGGCGGTCACGGCCGCGCGCCCGGGCGCCGCCCCGACCGAGATGGAGGTGCAGGTCACGCGGGTGATCGAGGATTCGATCGCCGGCCTGTCGGGCGTGCGCCACATCTATTCCAACGTCTCGGACGGGGTGTCCTCGACCACCATCGAGTTCGAGCTGGGCACCGACACCGAGCGGGCCACCAACGACGTCCGCAACGCCATGAGCGGCGTGCGCGCCAGCCTGCCGCAGGACATGCAGGAACCGACGGTCCAGCGCATCGACATCACCGGCGACGCCCTGATCACCTATGTGGTGCGCTCGGAAACGATGACGCCGGAACAGATCAGCTGGTTCATCGACAATGAGGTCAGCCGCGCACTGCTGGCGCTGGGCGGCGTCGGCGAGGTCAACCGTTCGGGCGGGGTGGACCGCGAGATCCGCGTCGAGCTGGATCCGCAGCGTCTGAGCGCCTACGGCGTCACGGCGGCGCAGGTCAGCCAGGCCCTGACCAACGTCAACAACAACCTGCCGGGCGGGCGCGTCACCATCGCCGGGTCGGAGCGCGCGGTGCGCACGCTGGGCGCCGCCGGTTCGGTCGAACAGCTGCGCGAGACCCTGGTGCCGGTCGGCGACGGCAAGAACGTGCGCCTGGGCGACCTGGGCGTGGTGGTCGACAAGTGGAGCGAGCCGCGCCGTCTGGCCCGCTACAACGGCCAGGAGGCCGTGACCTTCAACTTCCTGCGCTCGCGCGAGGCCAGCGAGGTCAAGGTCTCCGAAAAGGTGCGCGCCGAGGTCGAGAAGATCGACGAGCGCCACCCGGACCTGACCATCGAACAGGTCACCTCCAGCGTGAAATACATCGAGGAATCCTACCTCGCCTCGCTGGAGGCGCTGATCCTGGGCGCCGTGCTGGCCGTCATCGTGGTGTGGATCTTCCTGCGCGACTGGCGCGCGACCCTGATCGCGGCGACGGCCATGCCGATGTCGCTGATCCCCACCTTCGCCATCCTGGGGCCGATGGACCAGTCGCTGAACGTGGTGACGCTGCTGGCCCTGTCGTTGACGATCGGCATCCTGGTCGACGACGCCATCGTCGAGATCGAGAACATCGTGCGCCACATGCGCGACGGCAAGCCGCCCTATGACGCCGCCTTCGAGGCCGCCGACGAGATCGGCCTGGCGGTCGTGGCGACGACCGGCACCATCATCGCCGTGTTCGCGCCCGTCGGCTTCATGCCCGGCATCATCGGCCAGTTCTTCAAGGCCTTTGCGCTGGCCGCCTGCATCAGCGTCTTCTTCTCCCTGGTGGTGGCGCGTCTGCTGACGCCGCTGATGGCGGCCTATATGCTCAAGCACACCCACCATGAGGACAAGGATCCCTTCTGGATGGCGGGCTATCTGCGGGCGCTGAAGTGGTGCCTGCGCCATCGCTGGATCGTCTTCGTCATGGGGGCGGCCTTCCTGTTCGGCTCGATCGGCCTGTCCGTGGTCGCCAAGATGTCGTTCGAGTTCATGTCGCCCGCCGACGAGGGCCGCGCGGCCTTCCAGATCGAGCTGCCGCCGGGCGCCACCCTGCGCCAGACCGACGCCGTGGTGCGGCAGGTGACCCAGACGCTGAACGCCCGGCCCGAGGTCACCTCGGTCTACGCCGCCGTCGGCGGCCAGGCGGTCAACCAGGCCAATGTCTACGCCGACATGGTGCCCAAGGGTCAGCGCGACCTGAGCCAGCAGGCTTTCGCGCGCGTCATGGTCGATGAGCTGAAGCAGATCCCCGGCGCCCGCATCCGCGCCGGCATCGCCCAGCAGGGCGGCGGCCCCGGCGACGGCACCAGCTACACCTTCTCCATCCTAGGCGACGACCCGGCGACGCTGGAAGCGGCCGCCCGCAAGGTGGAAGACGAGATGCGCGGCGTGCCGGGCCTGGCCAATGTGGTCAATACGGCCGCCATCGCTCGCCCGGAAATCCTGGTCACGCCGCGCCCGGACGAGGCGGCGCTGCTGGGCGTCTCGGCGGGGGCCATCTCGCAGGCGGTGCGCGTCGCCACGATCGGTGACGTCGATCAGAACCTGCCGAAGTACAACCTGGGCGACCGTCAGATCCCCATTCGCCTGCAGCTGACCGAGGCGGCGCGCGAGGACCTGAATGTGCTGGAAAGCCTGCGCGTGCCGACCGCCTCGGGCGCCTCGGTGCCGCTGAGCGCGGTGGCCGACATCGAGTTCGGCGCCGGGCCGGCCACGGTCAGCCGTCAGGACCGTTCGCGCATCGCCTCGATCACGGCCGAGCTGGACGGCATCACCACCGGCGCCGCCGGTCAGGCGGTCAACCGCCTGCCCTCGGTCAAGAGCCTGCCCAACGGCGTGCGACAGGTCCCGGCCGGGGACGCCGAGTTCATCCAGGAGATGCTGATCGGCTTCGGCATCGCCTTCCTGTCGGGCATTCTGCTGATGTATGCGGTGCTGACCCTGCTGTTCAAAAGCTTCGCCTATCCGGTCACCATCATGGCGGCCCTGCCCCTGGCCATCGGCGGCGCCTTCATCGCCCTGGTGATCGCCGGCAAGAGCTTCTCGATGTCGGCCCTGATCGGGGTGCTGATGCTGATGGGGATCGCGGCCAAGAACTCCATCCTGCTGGTCGACTACATCATCATGGCCGAGAAGAGCGGTCTGAGCCGTTTCGACGCCATCATGGACGCCGCCCACAAGCGGGCCCGGCCGATCCTGATGACCACCTTCGCGATGGGGGCGGGCATGGTGCCCATCGCCATCGGCTGGGGCGCCGACGTGGAGTTCCGCTCGCCGATGGCCGTGGCGGTCCTCGGGGGGCTGATCTCCTCGACCTTCCTGTCGCTGCTCTACATCCCGGCGGTGTTCACCATCATCGACGACATCGCCGGCTTCGGACGGCGGACGCTGAACCGGATGTTCGCCGGGCAGCGGCGGATGGCGGGAGAGAGCCACACGCCGGCGGAGTGAGGCGAAGCTCAGGCGCTGAAAACAGGAAAGCCCCCGGTCGCATGGCCGGGGGCTTTTTCTATGGGCGTCCCCTCTCCCGATGGGAGAGGGTTTGAGCCCCCAAGAGCGTCAGCGATTGGCGAAGGCGAAAGGGTGAGGGTTCGCGGCCGACCACCCGCCGCTGCGACGGCTGACGCCGACTGACAGGACAAGCCCCTCACCCTTTCGCGCAAGAACGATCGCTGCGCTCTCGTGCGCTTAAGCCCTCTCCCGCCGGGAGAGGGAAGAACACATAAGAAAAAAGGCGGGCCGGATCGCTCCGGCCCGCCCCTATTTTCTTCAGACGCTCCGCTGAGATCAGTAGCGGACGCGCAGGGTCACGCCGTAGGTGCGCGGCTGGCCCATGAAGGCGTTGTAGGTCTGGGTGTCCAGCGCCGGGTTGTAGTAGGTGCCGTTCGGCTGGACCGTGGTCTGGAAGGCCGAGCCTTGCAGCGGGGCGTTGATGGCCACCTGCTTATATTCTTCGTCTGTCAGGTTCTGGGCCCACAGGTCCAGCGCCCAGCGGTCGTCTTCCGAACCCAGGGTGACGCGGCCGTTCAGCAGGGTCATGGCGTCCTGCATCTTGTACGGCAGCAGGTCCGAACCGGTGTTGAACTCGGTCGAATACTTCGCCGACAGGTTCAGACCCACCTTCATGCCCGAGCCGATCGAGCGGTCGAACGACATGGCCGCCGTGGCCGACCATTCCGGCGCGAAGGAGGCGCGGGCGCCCGGCAGCAGCGACAGCTGCGGGAAGTTGCCGGGGTTGGCCAGGTCGGCGGCGGTGAAGTCGCCGTATTTGGTGTCCGTGTAGGTCACGCCGCCCGAGAACGACAGGCCCTCGACCGGGGTGAACCAGACGAAGTCGGCGTCGACGCCCTCGGACGTCAGCTCAGGAATGGATTCGACCACGAAGGCCGTGCCCAGGAAGGTGTTGAGCTGGAAGTCCTCGAACTTCTGGTTGAAGTAGGTGATGTTGAACAGCACCGAACGGTTGAACAGGGTGTTCTTCAGCCCGATTTCATAGCTGTCGACCGTCTCGGACGGGAACAGCAGGGAGCTGCTGGGGTTGACCGGCAGCGGATTGGTCGCCGTCGGCCCCTGCACCCGGTCCATGTTGTAGCCGAACGACTTGTAGCCGCGCGCGTAGGAGGCGTAGGCCATCACGCTGTCGTTGAAGCGATAGCTGCCCTTGAGGGTGCCGCTCAGCTCGCCGTTGTCGTGATTTTCCGAAATGCGACGGTTGTCGAACAGCGGGTTGGCCCACGGCAGGCAGAGGTTGGACGCCAGGCGCCCGGCGGTGGTCTGGGCGGCGGCCGCAGGCAGGCCCGCGCCCATCAGCGCTCCGGTCATCGCCGCGACATTGCCCAGGGCGCCGCCGCAGGCCGCGCCATTGGCTCCCAGATTGTCCTGGACGCCGAGCAGGCGTTTGTCGTCCAGGGTGTAACGCAGCCCGAGGGTGACGTCGAACTTGTCGGTCAGATGCAGGGTGTTGTTGGTGAAGAAGGCGATGGATTCGGTCGTCTGGCTGTAGTGATCCTGGACGCCATGACCCGTGCCGAACCCGGGGCCGGTGGGCGCCGTCGGGCCCGAGGGCGCCATGCCGCCGGTGGCCAGACAACCGGCCAGGAACTGCGCCGTCGTCCCCGGACGGGTTATGCAGCCGATGATATTCGGGCTGATCGGGATGGCGCTCGAACCGGCGTTCAACTGGCTGGAGATCAGCAGCGACAGGAAGGGCGTGTAGCCCGCCCCGTACCAGTAGCTGTCGGCGCGGTCGATGTTTTCGCGGGTCATGAAGGCGCCGACCAGCCAGTCGAGGCGGTCGGTCGCGCCGGCCAGCCGGAACTCCTGGGTCAGGTTCTCCAGCTCGAAGCCGTAGCCGCCGTCATCCACGCGATAGAGCAGGTCGGCGGTGGTGTAGTCGAGGTCCATGCCGTTGACGCCCGACCAGTTCCGCCAGGAGCTGAGCGAGGTGAAGGTGGCGTTCCACGACGGAATGTCGATGTTGGCCTCGGCCGAGAAGCCCATGTCTTCCATGGTCTGGCCGGTGCCGCGGTTGGCGTAGGCCGTGCGCGAGAAGGGCAGTTCGCCGAAGCCCGGCGCCGGGGCGGCCTGCTGACCGCCGACCGCGTTGATGAAGGCGACGGTGGGGCCGGTGCGGATCTGGGTCGAGACGCAGCAGTATTCGTCGCGCTTGGAATAGTCGGCGATCAGCCGGATCGAGACGTCGTCCGAGGGCAGGATCAGCAGCTGGCCGCGCGCGGTCCAGAAGTTCTGGTTCTGGTCGTCGGTCTCCTGACGCGGACCGGCGCCGGTGACCACGTCGTAGAAGCCGTCGCGCTCGCGCTTGGCCATGTAGAGGCGGCCGGCGACCTTTTCGCTGAGCGGGCCGGTGACCGAGCCGGCGATGCCCCAGGCGCCGAAGTTGCCGTAGGTGGCCTCGGCCTCGAAGCCCGGCGTGAAGGACGGCGCCTCGGAGATGATGTTGATGACGCCGGCCGAGGTATTCTTGCCGAACAGGGTGCCCTGCGGCCCCTTCAGCACCTCGATGCGGCTCAGTTCGCCCAGGTCGCCGAAGCCGACGCCGTTGCGCGAGCGGTAGACGCCGTCGATGACCACGCCGACCGAGCTTTCCAGGCCGGGGTTGTCGCCCACGGTGCCGACGCCGCGGATGCGGGCGGTGGTCGAGGTCTCGGACTGGGTCGAGGTGACGGTCATGCCCGGCGTCAGGATCTGCAGATCCTTGATGTCGCGCACCCCGGCGCCTTCCAGCGCGGCCTGCGACAGGGTGGTGACCACGATCGGCACGTCCTGCAGGCTCTGTTCGCGCTTCTGGGCGGTGACGATGATGTCGTCGACCGTGGTGGGCCCCTCCTGGGCCGCGGCGGCGCCTGCGAAGCCGAAGGCCGCGACGCCGACGACGGCGACCGAAGCGGTGCAGCGAAGGATGTGGTTCAAACGCATAAGGCGGCTCCCCGACTCTGTGGGCCCGGCCGCATTTCGCGGCCGCGCGCGATTCCTGTCCCTGATGATCCGCGCTCATTGGACGGCGCGGGTTCTCAGCACAAAGGGGTAGTCCATGCCCCAGTCACCGACAAGCAAAGGCCACGTGAGGGACGATAAATTCCCTCGCCCCCGCCCCACCTGTGGCGATAAAGCGACAAATATACTGACGTTAGGTCAATGTTATCGGCGATCACTCAGCCGAAGCGACTGATTTCAAATGGCGTCTTTTCTTTTGCGCCGCATCGGCCAGCGACAGAATCACGGCCGCAGCCAGACCCGACAGCAGGGAGCCGCCGATGACGCCCAGCTTGACCTCGATCTGCTCGACGGAGTCCACGGCGCCGGGGAAGGCCAGGACGCCGATGAACAGGCTCATGGTGAAGCCGATTCCGCACAGCAGGCTGACGCCGTAAAGCTGCATCCAGCCAGCGCCCGACGGCTTGTCGCCCAGCCCCAGCTTGACCGCCAGCCAGGCCACGCCGAAGACGCCGATCTGCTTGCCGATGAACAGGCCCAGGGCGATGGCGACGACGAGCGGAGCGAAAGCCTGCTCCAACGACAGGCCGGCGAAGGAGACCCCCGCCTTGGCGAAGGCGAACAGCGGCAGGACCAGATAGGCCACATAGGGGTGCAGGTCGTGCATGGCGTCCTTGAGCGGGCTCTGCGACGTCTCGCGGCGCGGGTCGACCGGCACGATCAGGGCGAAGGCCACGGCCGTCAGCGACGTCGACAGGCCGGACAGCACCGTCAGATACCAGACGGCGGCGAAGCCCAGCACCCAGAAGGCGGCGGCCATCCGGCGACGGCCCAGCACGGCGAAGACGGCGATCACGCCCAGCGCCGCCAGCAGGGGAACCCACTGCACGCCCTGGCTGAACAGGATGGCGATCAGGGCGATGGCGCCCAGGTCGTCGACAATGGCCAGGGTCAGCAGGAAGACGCGCAGCGACGCGGGCAGGCTGCGCCCCACCATGGCGAAAACGGCCAGGGCGAAGGCGATGTCGGTGGCCAGCGGAATGGGCCATCCCTGCGTGGGGCCGCCCAGCGTTCCGGCGACGGCCAGATAGACCAGGCCCGGGACCGCCATGCCGCCCAGCGCCGCCAGAATGGGCAGGGCCAGCTTCTTGGGATTGCTGAGTTCGCCCTTCAGGACCTCATATTTGATTTCAAGGCCGACGATTAGGAAGAAGACCGCCATCAGGCCTTCCTTGATCCAGTCGGAGATCGTCTCCTCCAGCCGCAGGGGGCCGATCTGAACGGCGTGAACGCTCTTGAGCCAGGCGAAATAATCCGCCGACCAGGGCGAGTTGGCGACGATCAGCGCCGCCAGGGCGGCGAAGCCCAGGACGGCGCCGGAACCGGCCTCGGTCTTGAGAAAGGCGAGCGTATGTTTTCTGGCCACGAAGGTCTCCGAAACAGCGAGAGGGTCTGTCGTGGCGTCAGGTTATCGACGGACGCCGGACCGGATTCGCGCGCAAGGCGGCGCCGGCCTGACCCCTGGGCGATGCCGCGCGGGGCCTGATCTCTGCCGGTGAAAATACGGATCGGGCCGCAAGGTTCAACCCCGCCGCGCCGGATCGGCCTCGCGGTTGCGAAATGCGCGGCGAAGGGGCATCTGCCGCCCATGCCCGTCTCCCCCGCCTATCGCCCCGACCCCCGCTTTTTTGAACTGGGCGCCGAATACGGCGACGCCGTGAAGCCGGCCGACTTCCCGCAGACGATCTTGCGCCTGCGCAACGACCGGGCGGCGGCGACGGTGGGGCTGGAGACGCTGAGCGACGCCGAATGGATCGCCCATTTCGGCCGGTTCGACCCCCTGCCCGGCCAGCCCGGCCCCGTGGCCATGCGCTACCACGGCCACCAGTTCCGCGTGTACAACCCCGAGATCGGCGACGGGCGCGGCTTTCTGGCGGCGCAGATGCGGGAGGTGAGCGGCGCTCAAGCAGCGAGCGACCGCGTCGCGAGCGATAGCGCTCTTCCAACTCGCCTTCTCGACCTGGGCACCAAAGGCTCGGGCCAGACGCCGTGGTCGCGTCATGCGGACGGGCGGCTGACGCTGAAGGGCGGGGTGCGCGAGGCGCTGGCCGCGGCCATGCTGGAGAGCCTGGGCGTGCCGACCTGCCGCATCCTGTCGCTGATCGAGACGGGCGAGGATCTGGAGCGGCACGACGAGCCGTCGCCGACGCGATCCGCCGTCATGGTGCGGCTGTCGCACAGCCATATCCGTTTCGGGACCTTCCAGCGCGCCGCCTACTACGGGCGCAAGGTCCAGATCGAGGCGCTGATGGAGCACGCGCGCAGCCTGTATCATCCGGCGGTCGCGCCGGGCGACGCGGCGGGCTTCCTGGCGGCGGTGGTCGAGGCCTCGGCGGCGCTGACGGCGAAGTGGATCGCGGCGGGCTTCGTCCACGGCGTGCTGAACACCGACAATCTGAACGTCGCGGGCGAGAGCTTCGACTACGGCCCGTGGCGCTTCCTGCCGCACTATGAGCCGGGCTTCACCGCCGCCTATTTCGACCAGAACGGCCTCTACGCCTTTGCGCGCCAGCCCGAGGCGGTGTTCTGGAACCTGACCCAGCTGGCCGGGTGTCTGAAGCTGATCGCCGAGTCGGAGCCGCAAGTCGCGGATTTGGCGGCGGCGCTGAACGGTTTCGGCCCGGCCTATATACGCCATCTGCGGGCGGCCTTCCTGAACCGGCTGGGCGTCAAGAGCCTGGGCGAGGCGGCGGACCAGCGGCTGCTGGACGCGACGCTGGCGCTGGCGCGCGAGAAGAAGGAGGCCCTGCGCTGGGAGCCGATCTTCTTCGACTGGTTCGGCGGGTTCAGCTCGGCGGCGCGGGCGCTGGGCGGGGTTCGCGGCAAGACCTATCAGGGCGAGGCTTTCGACGCCTTCCGCTTCGCCCTGATGGAGCATGAGCCCGACCGGCCCGAGCGGCTGGAGCATCCGATGTTCGCCGCGCCCGAGCCCGAAGAGCTGCTGATCGACGAGGTCGAGGCCCTGTGGAGCGCCATTGACGCGGCCGACGACTGGGCGCCGCTGAAGGCCAAACTGGCCCGGCTGGAGATGGCAAGGGAAGCGTGGAGTTTGTGATCGTCCCGCTCATCCCCGCGGAGGCGGGGACCCAGTGAGGGCGGCGCGCGCGCCCGAAGACCATTCTCCCCAACCTCACGCTTTGCGGCCACCGAACTGGGTCCCCGCCTCCGCGGGGATGAACGGAATTTTGCAAGGCTGCGCCCTAAGTCATCAATTGATGTCATCGCCCGTTGACTCGAAATACGGCTCGGCTTAGAGGCGGATGATCTCGGCTGGGTTACGGGGAATTGTGGTTTCAGCCTCGCTGTCGCCACGACCTTCCGCCAGCCTGATCACAGATTGTTTCAGCCGCTTGCAAGTCAGCACACAGTAACTGATTTTGTGGCTGTTGCGAATTAACGGTTACGGCCATGACGACGACCACCTTGACGCCCCATCAGGCGCGCGCCCGCGCCGATTATCTGAACATCACGCTTTGGACCTTCCAGGGCTGGATCGCCATGTTCTTCCTCGCCGCCGGCTACGCCAAGCTGTCCGAGCCGATGCAGAACCTCATTGTGCTGATGCAGTGGCCGGCCCTCGTCAGCGAGACCTTTGTGCGCGGCGTCGGCGTCGCCGAGATGGCGCTGGCCCTGATGGTGCTGACGCCGCTGATCTCATGGCGGTTCGGCCGTCCGCTGCTGCTGACGGCGACAGCGGGCCTGCTGATCCTCGAGGTCGTCGCCCTGGGCGTCCACGCCTTCAACCTCGACATGGGCCTGAGCCTGACCAACGTCGTCCTGATCGCCATCACGGCGCCGGTGTTGTGGCTGCGTCGCCGCTGAGCCGACGCCCCTTCCCGATCCGATTTGCAGGCCCGCTTCTCCCCCTCCCCCAGAGGGCCTGCGAATATGAAGGCCGCGACCCCACCCCGGTCGCGGCCTTTTCTTTTGAGCCGTTCACAACTTCGTAGCCGGGCGCGCCGAAAGCTTCCCTTTACGTCCGCGTCAAGTTATCAAGGCGGCATGTCGATCGCAGACGAACATCGCACCTATTCCATACGGCAGCTATGCCGTGAGTTCGGCGCGACCGCGCGCGCCCTTCGCTTCTATGAGGACAAGGGCCTGCTGACGCCGTCGCGTAAAGGGCAGACGCGGGTCTATGGGCCGCGCGACCGGGCTCGGCTGAAGCTGATCATGCGCGGTCGGCGCATCGGCTTCACCCTGGTCGAGATCCAGGAGATGCTGGATCTGTATGATCAGAAAGACCACAACGTCCATCAGATGGCCATCGCCCTGCCGCGCCATCGCGCCCGCATCGAGGCGCTGAAGCAGCAGCTGGAAGACATCGAAGGCGCCATCGAGACGGCCGAGGCCGCCTGCGCCTGGATGGAAAAAACCCTGGGCGAACACCGACCCGACCTTCTGCCGGGCGCCGAGGCCTACGCCAGCCTGCTGAGCGAGCGGCTCAACGACCCCGACGACCATTTCCTGACCTTCAAAGCGAGAGCGTGATCCCATGACCTATAAGGCGCCCGTCCGCGACCTGTCCTTCGTCCTGCATGACGTTCTGCAGGTCGAGACCTACGGCAACCAGCTGCCCGACGCTGATCTGTCGCGCGACCTGATCGACCAGATCATCGAGGAAGGCGGCAAGTTCGCCGAAGAGGTCATCGCCCCGATCAACCGTCCCGGCGATCTGGAAGGCTGTCACATCGACGGCGACGTGGTGACCACGCCCAAGGGGTGGAAGGAAGCCTATCATCAGATGGTCGAGGCGGGCTGGCCCTCGTTGGGCTTCAGCACCGAGTTCGGCGGTCAGGGCATGCCGTCGGTGGTGTCCAGCGCGGTGGGCCAGTTCACCGCCGCCGCCAGCGCCGCCTTCTCCATGTATCCGGGCCTGACCAGCGGCGCCTTCCACGGCATCGAGGCCAGCGCCTCGGACGAGATCAAGCAGAAGTATCTGCCCAAGATGGCGTCGGGCGAATGGACCGGCACCATGAACCTGACCGAGCCCCAGTGCGGCACCGATCTGGGCATGGTCCGCACCAAGGCGGTCAAGAACGACGACGGCTCCTATTCGATCACCGGCCAGAAGATCTGGATCTCGGCGGGCGAGCACGACTTCGCCGACAATATCATCCACACGGTGCTGGCCCGCGTCGAAGGCGCGGTTCCGGGCATCAAGGGCCTGAGCCTGTTCGTGGTGCCGAAGTTCCTGGTGAACGAAGACGGCTCGCTGGGCGAGCGCAACGGCGTGTCCTGCGCCGGCCTCGAGCACAAGATGGGCATCCACGGCAACGCCACCTGCGTCATGGCCTATGAAAACGCCAAGGGCTGGCTGATCGGCGAAGAAGGCCGGGGCATGAACAATATGTTCGTGGTCATGAACGAGGCGCGCCTGGGCACCGGCCTGCAAGGGCTGGCCATCGGCGACGCCGCCTATCAGGCCGCCGTCGAGTTCGCCAACGACCGCCTGCAGGGCCGCAGCCTGACCGGACCGAAGAACCCGGACGGCCCGGCCGACCCGATCATGGTCCACCCCGACGTGCGCCGCATGCTTCTGGAGGCCAAGGCCTTCGTCGAAGGCGGCCGCGCCTTCATCCTGTGGACGGCGCTGCAGGCCGACCTGCAGAAGGCCGCCGATGAAGCCGTCGCCACCAAGGCGAAGGACTACATGGGCCTGATCACGCCGGTGCTGAAGGCCTACCTGACCGACAAGGGATTCCACGTCGCCTCGCTGGCGATGCAGGTCCACGGCGGTTCGGGCTATACCGAGCACTTCCCCGCCTCGCAGTATCTGCGCGATGCGCGGATCACCATGATCTATGAAGGCACCAACGGCATTCAGGCGCTGGATCTGGTCGGCCGCAAGCTGCCGGCCAACGGCGGCCGCGCCATCATGAGCTGGTTCGCCGACATCGACGCCTTCGTCAGCGAGAACGGCGATGCCGAGGCGATCAAGCCCTTCGTCGAGGGGCTGGCCGACGCCAAGAAGAAGCTGCAGGAGGCCACCATGTGGCTGATGCAGAACGGCATGGCCAACCCGGACAACGCGGCGGCGGCCTCGACCGACTACCTGCACATCTTCGGCCTGACGGCCTACGCCTTCCTGTGGGCGCAGATGGCCAAGGCGGCGCAAGCCAAGATCGCCGCTGGGGACGCCGATCCCTATTACGCCAACAAGCTGATGACCGGCCGCTACTTCGTCGAGCGCATTCTGCCCGACGCCGGGGCGCACCTGAAGAAGCTGAAGTCCGGCGCCGAGGTGCTGATGCAGATGCCCGCCGAGGCGTTTTAAGCGCGAGGCTTTCGATCTCCTCCCCATCCCTGATGGGGAGGTGGATCGTCGGCGCAGCCGACGAGACGGAGGGGCTCTTTTTCCGTCGCGCGACAGTAACCCCTTGCGATGGATGCAGCCCCTCCACCGCTTCGCGGTCCCCCTCCCCACGGAGTGGGGAGGAGAGATGAGATGAACGTCCTAGGCAGCCCCGACCCGATTTCATGCGCGAGGAGGAGATCGTCCTCTTCTCCGACTCCGTCGCCAAATGGATCGACGAGCACGCCCCGCAAGAGAAGTTCCAGCAGTGGATCGCCGCCTCCTCGGTGCCGCGCGAGCTGTGGAACGCGGCCGGAGACGCAGGCCTGCTGGGCCTGTCGCTGCCGGAAGAGGACGGCGGCTTCGGCGGCGACTACCGGCACGAAGTGGTGCTGATGCGCCAGCTGGGCTGGAAGGGCGCGGACCACTTCGGCATCAGCCTGCACAACGCCATCGTCATGCCCTACATCTGGCACTACGGCACGGCCGAGCAGAAGGCGCGCTGGCTGCCGCGCCTGCAGTCGGGCGAACTGGTCGGCGCCATCGCCATGACCGAGCCGGGCGCAGGCTCCGACCTGCAAGGCGTCAAGACCACCGCCGTGAAGCAGGGCGACCACTATGTCCTGAACGGCTCCAAGACCTTCATCACCAACGGTCAGCTGGCCAACTTCATCATCGTCGTCGCCAAGACCGACCCGGCCGAGGGCGCCAAGGGCACCAGCCTGATCTGCCTCGAAACGGACGGCGCAGAAGGCTTCGAGCGCGGCCGCAACCTGCACAAGATCGGCATGGAGGCGAACGACACCTCCGAGCTGTTCTTCAACGATGTGAAGGTGCCGCTGGAGAACGTCATCGGCGACACCGAGGGCCAGGGCTTCGTCCAGCTGATGCAGCAGCTGCCGCAGGAACGGCTGAACATCGCCGTTCAGGGCGTCGCCGCCGCCGAGCGCGGGCTGGAGGCGACGCTGGCCTACGTCAAGGAGCGCAAGGCCTTCGGCAAGCGGGTCATCGATTTCCAGAACACCCAGTTCAAACTGGCCGAGATCAAGACCAAGCTGACCGTGGCCAAGGTCTTCGTCGACCACTGCATCGGCTTGCACCTGAAGGGCCAGCTGGACGCCGCCACGGCCTCGATGGCCAAATACTGGGTCACGGACATCCAGGGCGAGACCATCGACGAGATGCTGCAGCTGTTCGGCGGCTACGGCTACATGACCGAATACCCGATCGCCCAGCTGTACAAGGACGCCCGCGTCCAGCGCATCTACGGCGGGACGAACGAGATCATGAAGCTGCTGATCGCGCGGACGCTGTAATCAGCGCAGCAGCAGGGCGCCTGCGATCAGGGCGCCTGAAACGACAATCGAAGCGGCGATCCACCGCCCGGCCGAGAGGATCGACCGGGCGGTTTCCTTGTCCGCAGTCGCCGTCGCGGCGGGCTCGGCCGTCAGGCGGCGCGAGGCGGCGCGGATCAGGCGGGGCAGGTCGTCGCTGGCCGCCGACAGGTCCAAAAGGGCGCCGATCAGACGGTTGCGCAGGTCTTCCGGGCTGCGGCTGGAGAAGAGGGCGCGGCTCCAGGCGCCCTTCATCGTTTTGACCAGATCGAAGTCTGGGTCGACGCGCGACAACACCCCCTCGATCGTCACCAGCGCCTTGAGGATCAGCACCAGATCGGGCGGGGCGGCCACCCGCTCCTGCCGCATCAGCCCCATCAGGTCGGCGACGATGGCGGGCAGGTCGACCACGCCCTGACCGTGGCGGGCGATCAGCCGCTCGGCCCCGGCGGTCAGGCTGGTGCGCGAGACGTCCGTCCCCTCGGTCCAGTCGGCCAGAACCTCGGCCATGCGCGCGCCGTCGCCGGCGGCCAGCGACTGGACGAAACTGATCAGTTCGGCGCGGCGGCGCGGGGTGACGGTCCCGACCATGCCGAAGTCCAGCAGTCCCACCCGGTCGCCGGGCAGGCCGCGCAGGTTGCCGGGATGCGGGTCGGCGTGGAAGCGGCCATTGACCAGCACCATGTCCAGCACCGCCTCGGCGCCGACGCGGGCCAGTCGGTGCGGATCGACGCCCGCCGCCCTCAGCCGTGCGGCGTCTATGGGCGCCACGCCGTCGAGATAGTCCTGCACCAGCACGCGGTCGGTCGTGTGCTGCCAATAGACGGCGGGGATGACCACGTCGCGATTTTTGGCGAAGTCGGCGGCGAAGCGGTCGACGTTGCGGCCCTCGGTCGTGAAATCCAGCTCGTCCAGCATGGCCTCGGTCAGCTGTGCGATCAGGGCGCGCGGGCGATAACGGGCGATCTCGGCGCTGGACTGTTCGGCGCGGCGGGCCAGTTCGGCGATCAGGCGCAGGTCGGCCTCGACGCGCGGGCGCACGCCGGGGCGGCGGATCTTGACCACCACCTCGGTCCCGTCGTGCAGGGCGGCGCGGTGCACCTGGGCGATGGAGGCGGCGGCCAGCGGCGTCGCATCGAAACGGGCGAAGACCTGTTCCGGCGGCCCGCCCAGGGCGGCTTCGACCTCGGGCCGCAGCGTCTCGAAGTCGAGGGTCGGTCCAGCGCTCTGGAGCTGTTCGAACTCGGCGATCCAGTCGGCGGGCAGCAGGTCCGAGCGGGTGGACAGGATCTGGCCCAGCTTGACGAAGGTGGGGCCCAGCGCCTCCAGCGCCTGACGGGTGCGGCGCGGCAGGGGCTCAGGCCCGCCCGCCTCGGCCTCGCCGCCGCCCAGGCCGAGACGCAGCAGCACGGCCTCAAGGCCAAAGCGGGCGGCGACGCCGGAAATCTCGGCCAGACGTTTTCGATCGCGCGCCGCAACGGCCAAGGTTGTGAACATGACAGACGAACGCGGACCGAACACCCGGCGTTCCCGCCAAGCTCAGTCGATCGCCGAGGTTGGTCGTCGCCGTGAAAGCGCGATATGCAGGCGCCATGATCCGTCTTTACGTTCAGGGCGACCTCGCCCCCGGCGCCGCCGTGGCGCCCACGCTCGACCAGTCGCGCTATCTGACGCAGGTGATGCGGTTGAAGGCGGGCGACGAACTGCTGGTCTTCAACGGTCGCGACGGCGAGTGGCGCGTCAGCGTCGCCGAGGTGCTGAAGAAGGGCGTCATCCTGCGCGCCGAGGAGCAGATGCGGCCCCAGACCTATGGTCCCGATCTGGAGCTGATCGTCGCCGTGGTGAAGAAGGCCCGCGTCGAGACCATTGTCGAGAAGGCCGCCGAACTGGGTGCCAAGCGGGTGCGGCTGGCGCTGACCCATCGCACCAACGCCGACCGGCTGCGGCTGGACCGGCTGGACGCCATCGCCGAGGAGGCCGCCGAGCAGACGGGTCGTCTGGACGTGCCGGTGGTGGATGATCCGGTCAAGCTGGACGCCCTGCTGGACGGGTGGGAGGACGGACGGCGGCTGATGTTCTGCGACGAGACGGGCGGCGCGCCCGCCGTATCGGCGTTGACCGCCGCTGGCGACGGCAAGTGGGCCATACTGATCGGACCGGAGGGCGGGTTTTCGCCCGAGGAGGGCGAGCGGCTGCGGTCCCTGCCCTTCACCACCGCCGTCTCCCTGGGGCCGCGCATCCTGCGGGCCGACACCGCCGCCATCGCCGCCATGACGCTGTGGCAGGCGGCGGTCGGCGACTGGGATCGTTAGAAGTTTCCGCCGCCCCCCTTGAGCCCGGCCGCTGGCTGGCCCATCTAGCCGCGACAGCAGAGGTTACAGATGTCCGACACGGCGCCCCTTTCCAGAGACCAGCTGATCCACGCCATGTCGAAGGGCGAGAAGCCCAAGGACCAATGGCGCATCGGCGCGGAGCACGAGAAGTTCGGCTTCGACAAGTCGACGCTGCGTCGCCCGGCCTATGACGGCCCCGGCGGCATCAAGGCCATGCTGGACGGGCTGACCCGCTTCGGCTGGACGCCGGTGCTGGAGGGCGATCACGTCATCGCCCTGGAGCGCAAGAACGCCGAGGGCTTCAGCGCCTCGATCAGCCTGGAGCCGGGCGGTCAGTTCGAACTGTCGGGCGCCCCGCTGAAGGACATTCACGACATCTGCAACGAGACCGGCCAGCACCTGATGGAGGTCAAGCAGGTCGCGGACCAGCTGAACCTGGGCTTCCTCGGGCTGGGCTTCGACCCCCTGTGGCGGCGCGAGGACATCCCCGTCATGCCCAAGGGCCGCTATGACGTCATGCGCGCCTATATGCCCAAGAAGGGCAAGCTGGGCCTGGATATGATGCTGCGCACCTGCACCATTCAGGCCAACCTCGACTTCGATTCTGAAGCCGACATGGTGATGAAGTTCCGCACGTCGCTGGCGCTGCAGCCCATCGCCACGGCCCTGTTCGCCAACAGCCCCTTCACCGAGGGCAAGCCGAACGGCTTCGTCTCGGCGCGCGCCAACGTCTGGACCGACACGGACCCAGAGCGCACCGGCATGCTGGGCTTCGTGTTCGAGGACGGCTTCGGTTATGAGCGCTACGCCGACTATGCGCTGGACGCGCCGATGTATTTCGCCAAGCGCGGCCAGACCTATGTCGACCTGTCGGGACAGTCGTTCCGCGCCTTTATCGACGGCAAGCTGGACGCCCTGCCCGGCGACCGGGCGACCGCGCAGGACTGGGCCGACCACCTGACCACCCTGTTCCCCGAAGTGCGGCTGAAACAGTATCTGGAGATGCGCGGCGCCGACGGCGGGCCGTGGAGCCGCATCTGCGCCCTGCCCGCCCTGTGGGCCGGGATCCTGTACGACGCGCCGTCGCTGGCGGCGGCCTGGGACCTGTGCAAGGACTGGGACATCGCCGACCACGAGCGCCTGCGCCGCGACGTGACGCGGCTGGGCCTGAAGGCGGAAGTCAGCGGCCGCAGCGTGCGCGACGTCGCCGTCGACATGGTCAACATCGCCAAGCAAGGCTTGAAGAACCGGGCTCGCTTCAGCGGCGGCATGGTGGACGAGCGCGGCTACATCACCGAACTGGAAGACATCGCCGACAGCGGCGTAACCTCGGCCGACCGGTTGCTGGAGCTGTACAACGGCGAATGGGGCGGCGACATCAGCCGCGTCTATCGCGACTGCGCCTATTAAAGGCCCAGCCAGCCCGCGATCATGGCCCTGAGCGGATTGGCGGGGTCGGACAGCAGCCGCGCCGTCATCGCCAGCGAGATCACCACCAGCAGCGGCCGGATCAGGCGCGGGCCGAAGCGCATGGCCGCGTGCGAACCCAGCCGCCCGCCGATGAACTGACCCACCGCCATGATCCCGGCCAGCACCCAGACGACGTGGCCGCCGACCGCCAGAACGACGATGCCGACGACATTGCTCATCAGGTTCAGCGCCTTGGTGTGCGCCGTCGCCCGCGTCAGCCCCATGCCCAGCAGCATGACGAGGCTCAGGGCGAAGAACGACCCCGTCCCCGGCCCGAAGAAGCCGTCATAGAAGCCGATCCCGCCCGCCACGAAGGCGTAGGCCAGCGGCGTCAGCCGGGCGGCGGCGTCCTCGTCCGCCGCCTTGGGGCCGAGCAGGAAATAAAGCGCGATGCCGATCAGCAGCACCGGCAGCAGGATCATCAGCCAGCGTGTATCCACCAGGGTCACGGCGAAGGCGCCCAGCCCCGACCCGACCGCAACCAGCGCGAGCGGCCAGCGGATCAGGCGGAAATCCACCCGGCCCTTGCGCCAGAAGTTCCACAGGGCGCTGGCGGTGCCGACACTGCCCTGAACCTTGTTGGTGGCGATGGCGGCGACCGGGTTCAGCCCCACCGACAACAGGGCCGGCAGCGAGATCAGCCCCCCGCCCCCGGCGATGGCGTCGATGAAGCCGGCGATCACCGACGCGACGCCCAACAGGGCGATGATTTCAGGCGTCAGGTCGAACACGCGCACAGCACTCCGGTCAGGCTGGCGCTATAGCCCCGCAGGCGGCGAACCGCCACGCTCTGGCGTCAAATCGGCGACGAAGCCTTAGGAGCTCGAACCGGCCCTGGCCTGACAGGCGCTGGCGACGCCTTCGCGGATGTCGCGATAGCCGGCGCGCTGGGCCAGGTCCGTCGCCTGACCGCATTCATTGGCGGCGATCAGCTTGTCCAGCTCGTCGGCCAGCAGCCGGCGCTGATTGATCACGGCGGCTTCGTAGTTCTGTCGGACGCGCTCGCGGCGCATCTCGTCGATCATGCGGCGATCATCCATGTCCTGAAAGCGCCACATGGTTGGGTCCGCCCGGTCGGCGCTGGGGCGGATGACCTGATGGTTGGACGGCGGCGCGGGCTGGGCCCCCGTCTGGCCGCCAAACGCCGTAACGCCGTAGAACAGAACCGCCAACAACATGACCGACCTCCGTTTGTCGAGCATCACTATGCACGAGTTGGCGGGGAGGCCAACCTCTTCGCCACGGGGCGCGGCGCCGGGCCCTCATCTTTGGCTTGGACACAGACGCCTAGGCGGGCGCATGGTGGCGGTCCTGCAAGGAGGCTCATAAGCCTGTGTCGTTGATCGCCGCCGTGACCTCCGCCCTGATCGCCGTCGCCTCGCCGCAGGCGGCGACGGCGTCGCCCGCCTCGCCAGCCACGACCGAAATGTCCGCCGGCCCGGCGCGGCCCCAGTGGCTGCTGTCGCGCGAGGGGCCGCGCGTGGTGTTTCGCGGGGCCTTCAGCCCGGCCTCGGGCGCCGCCCTGGCCCTGGCCCTGTCGGACGAAAGCGTCGAGGGCCTGGTGATCGACAGCGGCGGCGGCGACGAGAACGCCGCGCTGGACGCGGCCGAGGTGATCCTGGCGCGGCGCCTGCCGGTGACGGTGCGGGGCCAGTGCACCTCCGCCTGCGCCAACGCCATCTTCGCCGCCGGGGCGACGCGCACCATAGAGCGGGCGGGCTTCGTCAGCTTCCATCACTCCTCGCCGGTGATCGAGGCCAACTATCAAACGCTGAACGAGGCCGTTCCGGACGAGATCGCCCGGGGCGCGCGACGGCTGCGCGCCCTTTACGCCGCGCGGGGCGCCGACCCCGGCATTCTGGCGTGCGCCGCCGCCCAGATCGGGCTGTCGGACATTCAGACCCAGGTGACCATCCCCGGCGAGACGACGCCGCGCGCGGCCTGGCTGTCGCGCCATTCGCTGTGGTTGCCGCATGAGGCGACGCTGAGGCGCTACGGCCTGGGCTTCACCCGCTGGGGCCGGCCGCCCAGCCGCCGCGACGTCCTGGCCCGCCTGCGCCCGCCCAATCCGCGCGCGGTGGTCTTCGGCGCGGCGGGAGATTGCGTTTCAGGCTGAGGGGCGCGCGGCCCGTTTGATTGATGCGCTCAATGTCCGAAAGCTGGCTTGAGGCGGACTTCGCTGCAAGATCATTTGCGGACTTCCACTACGTAGGCCTTCGCGCCAATGTGATCACAAATCCCCCGTCGGCAAAGGTTCGCATATCGCACCCAGCAAGGCTTCAGAGACCTATCTGCCCTGCGCTTCGCTAAGCCTAATTACCAAACATGATTCAACAAACATGAAAAATGACGAAAGTCGCATCGTTAAAAAGAAAGCAATAAAAGCCAAAAATATCGCGTTTGACGCCCTTATTCCTCTCACTGCTTTTATCATCAGCACTTTTTTCTTTAGTGCAGAAGAGTCGCTGCTAATCGCAATATCCATTTCCATGATCTCGCTTCTCATAGAAACAAACTGGGATATCGCTTTCCATAAATGGTTTATAGCGATTGTAACCGCTGCACTAGCGATCAACCTTAGTGCAATATTCCTAATCGAGATGCCCGGACGCATTAAAGCTCCTCTCGCCTTAGCCCCAATTTTTATTGCGGAGTATGCAATCCTGTATTGGATTGTAGAAGCGTTCAAACGACGTAACGCCTCTGGCGGTTGAGGCGAACGTGACGCATCGCGTGTAGCCACACGATTCAAGAGGCTTGGCGGCCTGCAAGTCGCCAACGAGCGGGCGCTCCCCCGAGGACCGGTAAGCCATCCTTCTCAAACGCTCCGTCCATCCGCTTTCCATAGCCGCCGCCGGTGATTTCTGCGATCAAAGCGGCCTGCATCAGGAGGCTAGGTCATGGCGGGATCCATCCATATCGGCGTCGGCGGCTGGACGTTCGAGCCGTGGCGGGGGGTCTTCTATCCGCAGGGGCTGGTGCAGAAGCGCGAGCTGGAGTTCGCCAGCCGGGCGCTGACCTCGATCGAGATCAACGGCACCTATTATTCGACCTTCAAGCCCGACAGCTGGGCGAAGTGGCGCGATGAGACGCCCGACGGCTTCGTCTTTTCGGTCAAGGCCAGCCGCTATTGCACCAATAGAAAGGTGCTGGCCGACGGCGCCGAGAGCTTTGAGCGGTTCCTGTCGCAGGGGCTGACGGTGCTGGGCGACAAGCTGGGGCCGATCAACTGGCAGTTCATGGGGACCAAGACGTTCGATCCCGAGGACTTCGAGGGCTTTCTGAAGCTGTTGCCGAAGGAGAAGGACGGGGTGCGGCTGCGTCACGCGCTGGAGGTGCGCAATCCGACCTTCGCCACCGAGCAGTTTTATGATCTGGCGCGCAAATATGGGGCGGCCATCGTCTACGCCGTCGATGACGAAGAGCCGACCTGGCCGCAGATCGACGAGGCGACGGCGGACTTTACCTACGCCCGGCTGATGTCCAGCCGCGAGGACGAACCGACGGGCATGACCTCCAGCGAGCTGGACGCTGTGGCGCAGCAGGCGCGCGGCTGGGCCGGGCGGGGGGACGTCTTCGCCTATTTCATTTCCGGGGCCAAGGTGCGGAACCCCGCGGCGGCCCAGGCGCTGATCGCCAAGTTGAAGGACTGAACCCCATGCCCATCCCCACACGCGCCTTCGCCGCCACCGCGGCCGACCAGCCGCTGAGCCCCTATAGCTTCGAACGGCGCGATCCGGGGCCGGACGACGTAGCGATCGAGATCAAATACTGCGGCGTCTGCCACTCGGACCTGCATGTGGTGAAGAACGACATGGGCGGGACGCGCTACCCCATCGTGCCGGGCCACGAGATCGCCGGGGTGGTGACGGCGGTGGGCGCGAACGTCACGCGCTTCAAGGAAGGCGACCGCGTCGGGGTCGGCTGCATGGTCGACAGCTGCCGGACCTGTTCGGCCTGCCGCGAGGGGCTGGAGCAGTATTGCGAACCGGGCATGACCCAGACCTACGGCTCGCGCGATCCGAAGGGCGCAGGCGTCGGCCAGACGATCACCCAGGGCGGCTATTCCGATCGCATCACCGTGGACCAGGCCTTTGTGCTGAAGATCCCTGACAGCCTGCCGCTGGATGCGGCCGCGCCGCTGTTGTGCGCCGGGGTGACCACCTGGTCGCCGCTGAAGACCTGGGGCGTGGGACCGGGGTCGAAGGTGGCGGTGATCGGCCTGGGCGGCCTGGGCCATATGGCGGTCAAACTGGCCGCCGCCCTGGGCGCCGAGGTGACGGTGCTGTCGACCTCGGACCGCAAGAAGGCCGACGCCGAGCGGATGGGCGCCCGGCATTTCCTGATCAACTCGGACGCCGACGCCATGAAGGCGGCGGCCGAGCAGTTCGACCTGATCATCAACACCGTCTCGGCCACGCATGAGATCGCCAGCCACGTCAATCTGCTGGCGCGCGACGGGACCATGGTCATGCTGGGGCTGACGACCGAGGGGCTGCCGGTCTTCGCCATGCCTCTGCTGTGGCGGCGCCGCCGCATCGCCGGCTCGCTGATCGGCGGAATCCGCGAGACGCAGGAGATGCTCGACTTCTGCGGCGAACACGGGATCGTGTGCGATATTGAAGTGATCGCCCCCGACCAGATCAACGAGGCTTATGAACGGATGGAGCGGTCGGACGTGCGCTATCGCTTCGTCATCGACATGGGCCGCCTGGCCGCGACGGCGTAACCCCGTCTTCTCGTTCGACGCGCGCCGCGCTAAGGCTGGCGTCCAAGGGAGGCGGACGGCGTCGCGCCCGCGACGGCCGCCGCACAGGATCAGGGAGACGTCATGACGCGTACCGCATTCGTCACCGGGGGCACCCGGGGCATCGGCAAGGCGATCGTTCAGCGACTGAAGGAAGACGGGCTGCAGGTCGCGGCCGGCTATTCCGGCAACACCGAGGCCGCAGAGGCCACCGCCCGCGAGCTGGGCGTCATGGTGGTCAAGGGCAACGTCGGCTCGTTCGAGGACTGCGAACGGGCGGTCAAGGAAGTGGAGGACCGCTTCGGCCCCATCGACGTGCTGGTCAACAACGCCGGCATCACCCGCGACGGCTTCTTCCACAAGATGAGCGCCGATCAGTGGTCTGACGTGATCCGCGTCAATATGGACAGCGTGTTCAACATGACGCGCCAGGTGATCAACGGCATGCGCGACCGGGGCTTCGGCCGCATCGTCAACATCTCCTCGATCAACGGCCAGAAGGGCCAGATCGGCCAGACCAACTATTCCGCCGCCAAGGCCGGGATGATCGGTTTCACCAAGGCGCTGGCGCTGGAGAACGCGCGCAAGGGCGTGACCGTCAACTGCATCGCGCCGGGCTATATCGACACCGAAATGGTCGGGGCGATGGACCAGAAGGTGCTGGACGCCATCGTGGCCCAGATTCCCGTCGGCCGCCTGGGCAAGGGCGAGGAGATCGCCGACATGGTCTCGTGGCTGTCGGGCGAGCGTGCCGGATATGTCACAGGGTGCACCCTGTCGCTCAACGGCGGGCAGTACCTGGTTGGATAAGCTGCGTTCGCCCAAAATCCGCCGTGCGGGCATATCACCTCTGAAGGCATGAGGTCTGCGGTCCAAGCCGTGGCGGAGAAGCCGCCTGTCGTCCTCGCGACGCCTCGTGTCGCGGGGAGCGTCTGCGCGCGCTCCTGGCGCCGCAGCGGGGCCACGGCCGGGCTGGCCGTCGTCCTGGCCTGCGGCATGGCGCCGGGCGAAGCCGAGGCCCAGCTGCGCTCCAACGCCCAGGCCGAGCAGAGCCGGGCCATCCGCGACCAGTCGGTCATCCGCACCACCCCGCCGCCCGGACGCTATGTCTCCGAAGCGGGGCAGGCCTTTGTGCTGGATCAGGCCGGGTCGCTGACCCTGCTGCGGTTCGAGCGTTCGACGGAGACCTGGGCCCTGCGCCCGTCCTCGGCGCCGCGCGGCGACACCATCTATCGCAACGACGCCGGCGATCAGGTGCTGCGCGTCACCGCCGGCGGCGGCATCACCGTCTATACGACGCGCGCGCCCGGCGGCTCGCCGGTGTCGCTGGCCGGGCCGCCGGTCAGCCTGGCCCCGCCCTCGCTGGGGCCGGTGCAGATGTTCAACCTGATGGCGCGCCGCAGCGGCCTGGTGTCCGAGGCCATGGGTCGGCTGGTCCGCATCAATGTGGACGGCCAGGAGTCCGAGGCCCTGTGCATCGAGGCCCTGATCGTCACCACCGACGCCGTGGTCCGCATCGCCCGTTCGCCAAGCGCCCGCCCCTTCCTGGAGCGGCTGCGCAGCATCACCGTCGTCGAGGGGCAGCGGTCGTCGGTGACCTATTCGGGCGGCGACCTGCGCGTGGTGGTCGATCCGCGCCGGGGCATCGCCGGGCGGCCTTCCTCGGCCCGCGTCATCCGGGCCGTGATCCCGCAGGACTGACCTGGGACCAAAGGCCCAACCTCGCCATCTGCCCTTTCGCCTCCATTGGGCGTATGAGGGCGGCCATACTCACCATCACAGAGGCTGATTTCACAGTGACCTCTCCCCTCACCGCCGTCTCCGCCGAGGACCAGGCCAAGACCCGCGCCATCGTCCCGGTGTCGATGAAGGCCTATGACGCCGACTTCCAGGCCTTCTCGGACGCCCTGGGCGCCTCCTTTTCCCGCTACGGCTTCGCGGTCATCGCCGACCACGGTCTGGATCAGGGGCTGATCGACGCCGCCGTCAACGACGCCAAGGCCTTCTTCGCCCTGCCCGAAGACGTGAAGCGCCAGTACCACCAGCCCGGCACGGGCGGCGCGCGCGGCCTGACCCCGTTCGGCGTCGAGGCGGCCAAGGGCGCCAAGGCGGTCGACCTGAAGGAGTTCTGGCACACCGGCCGCGAACTGCCGCAAGGCCACCCCTATCGCCAATACATGCGCGACAACGTCTGGCCGACCGAGATCGAAGGCTTCCGCCAGCACGTCTATGGCCTGTACGAAGGTCTGGACGAACTGGGGCGCCGCATCCTGAAGGCCATCGCCCGCTATCTGAAGCTGGACGACGCCTATTTCGAGGACAAGGTCCAGCTGGGCAACAGCGTGCTGCGCCTGCTGCACTATCCGCCGATCCCGGCCGACGCCGAGGGCGTGCGCGCGGGCGCCCATGAGGACATCAACGTCATCACCCTGCTGCTGGGCGCCGAAGAGGCCGGGCTGCAGCTGAAGGACTCCGATGGCGAGTGGCTGGACATCGCCCCGCCGCCGGGCGCCCTGGTGGTCAACATCGGCGACATGCTGCAGCGGCTGGTCAACCACGTCCTGCCGTCGACGACGCACCGCGTGGTCAATCCGGCGCCCGAGCGTCGCGGCTTCGCCCGCTATTCGACGCCCTTCTTCCTGCACTTCAACCCGGACTTCCCGATCGAGACCCTGCCCTCGACGGTCACCCCGGAAAACCCGGACCGCTATGCCGGCAAGACCATCCTGGCCGAGGACTTCCTGACCGAGCGGCTCAAGGAAATCCGCCTGATCTGATTGGGGGAGGCGCGGGTATGACCGAGGTTTTTCCTCCCCATGCCCATGGGGAGGGGGACCGCGAAGCGGTGGAGGGGCGTCGCGACCGACGAACCCAGCGGCCCCTCCGTCTCGGTCGCTGACGCGCCCGATCCACCTCCCCATTGCATGGGGCGGAGAAATCCGCCCCGCCCTGCCTTAGCGGGCGATGCGCAGGCGGGTGATGTCGCGGCCGATGGCGCGGAAGGCTTCCTTCAGATCGGCGCCGCTGTTGGCTTCGAAGAAGTGGGTTTGCTCACTGGTGGCGCACTGGCGCATCACGTCCAGAGCGCTGTCGACCACATTGGGCTTGCCGGTGTCGCTGCCCAGGTCGAAGCCGACCGTATAGACGACCACCCCCCTGGCCTGCATGGCCCGGCACAACTCGACCGACTGAATGAAGGGGTCGCCGTTGGACGAGTTCAGGTTGATGTGGGTGTTCAGGGCGCCGCTGCCTGACCCCGCGTCCAGAGCGATGACGCCGTCCCGGAAGGGAGTGTTGAACTCGCCGTCGGTCATCAGGATGGCCACCTTCAGCGTCTCCGAAGGCGCGTATTCGCCGGGCTTGCCCGCCCCGTCGAACAGGGAGGCGAAGTTGGGCGACAGCATGTACCAGGCCCACCCGATGCCGATCTGGCCCGCCGTCGAGCCGCTTTTGCGCAACTGGTCGATCTTGGCTTTCAGGGTGGTGGCGCTGGCCGTCAGCGGGGTGATGGCGGCGCTGGGGCAGGCGTTGTCCGAGCCCAGATAGCTGCGGCCGACATAGGCGGTGGACGGCCGCGCCTCGGTATAGCGTTCGACGCCGACGCGCTCGCTGACGCAGGTGCTGGAGGGCAGCACGTTGATGTAGCCGTCCGCCGTGGAGAAAACGCGCCATTCGGCGCCGTCGCGCCCGTTCATCAGCTGACCGCCGCCGGAATAGGAGACGCCGCCCTTTGAGGTCTGGGCCAGACCCAGGCTGCGCGTCGAATTCAGAACCAGTTGCGATCCGCTGACGCTCGCGACGCGGAACCCCGCCTCGTTCAACTGCGCCAGGCCGCCCATGCTGGTCAGGCGGACATGGTCGTTCACCGAAAGGCCGTGGCCTGCGGCCGTGATGGTCAAACCGCAATCAGAGCGGACGCATTTGGCGACATAGGCCGATTTCGAGGTGCTGGTGGACGAGCCCTGATAGCTGGAGGCTGCGTTTGACGCCGACAGCGTCCTGAGCTGGAACTGGTTGTTGGAGATCCTCGCCACCTCATAGGGAACGCCGTTCAGGGCGGGGATGTCCTGGACGTTCCACAGCACCACCCGGTCGCCGGTGACGAAGCCGTGGCCGTTGGAGGTGATCGTCGTCGGCGAGGCCCGCGAAATGTTAGAGATGGTGCGCACCGTCCCGCTCACCCACGTCGCGGCCGTGACGGAACGGGTCGTGCTGTCCAGCGGCCCGCGCGCCTGCGCCGCCAGCGATCCGACGTTCACCCCCGCCGCATAGGGGACCAGAGCCACCTTGGAGTAGAAGGGCGTCTGCTGGTCCTGGACCACGATGTCGATCAGATCCTTGGCCGCCGCCTGCAGGTCCTGAAGCTTGGACGTCGGCGGGCAGTTGCGCGTGCAGTTGTCCATCGACCCGGTGATGTCCAGCGCCATCGCCACCTCGACGTTGCGCGAGGCGCGCAGGACTTCGGAGCGGCTGCCGACCGGCAGGTAGTCGTCCAGCAGCTTGCCGTAGGGCGGCAGGAAGATGTTGGCGACCAGCACCTTCACATTGACGCGCGCCTCGCCGGTGACGCGGTTATTGGCCAGGACAAAGGTCGCGGTGTCGTCAGAGCCCGCCTGAAAATAGCGCGGCATATTGGCCTTCAGCGCGGCCATGCCGACCCGGTTGATATTGACGTTGTCGCTGTAGACCGAACGGGCGGCGGCCAGGGCGGCGGCGTCCAACGCGTCCTGAAGCTCCGCCTTCACCTTGGAGGCCTGGTGCAGGTCGACGGCGCCCAGGGTGATCATCATCAGGATCGGCAGGGCGATGGCGAACATCAGGGCGACATTGCCCTGGGTCTGGCGCATCAGGCGGCGGACGAAGAGGCGAAGGCCTCGTCCTGCTCGTTTCAGACCGTGTTTCACCGTGAAATCCCGCCGTGTCGCGCGCGGACGCACCGGCCCGCAGTCGATCCCAGCATGACGCGGGTGCGTTAAGGCTTGGCCCCAAGTTCACGGTTAACGGCGGGTTGCCGCGGCTGGCGTCAGCGGCGGTCGACGCAGGCGTCCAGACCCTGTTGGCGCACCGTGCCCATGGCCGCCTGGATGCGCGCGGCGCGGCGGCGGACGTAGGGGCCGGAGTTGGCCGCCTTGTAGCGGCGCGGGCTGGGCAGGATGGCGGCCAGGCGGGCGGCCTCGCTGGCGGTCAGCTTGTCGGCGCTCTTGTTGAACCAGTGGCGCGAGGCGGCCTCGGCGCCATAGACGCCCGGCGCCCATTCGGCGACGTTCAGATACATCTCCATGATCCGCCGCTTGCCCCAGCCGATCTCGATCAGGCCGGTGTAGCCCGCCTCCAGGCCCTTACGGACCCAGTCGCGGCCGGGCCACAGGAAGACGTTCTTGGCGGTCTGCTGGCTGATGGTCGAAGCGCCGCGCCTCTTGTCCGAGCCGCGCTGTTCGGCGCGTTCGTTGGCCTCCATCGCCTTCTGGATGGCCTCGACGTCGAAGCCGTGGTGCTGGCAGAAACGGGCGTCCTCGGCGGCGATCACCGCCTCGACCAGACGCGGAGAGATCCGGTCCAGCGAGCGCCAGCGATAGTCCATGCCGTGCCCGGCGGCCGCCTGCTTGACCATCAGGATCGTCGCCAGCGGCGGCAGAAAGCGATGCACCGCCACCCCGGCCAGCGAGAACAGGGCCAGGATCAGCAACAGGGTCAGAAGCGGGCGGCGCTTGCGGTGTTTCGCGCGGGTCATGCCGTCATCCTGCCTCAGCCAAGCTTCAGCGCAAGGCCGATCAGAGCGAGGCCACGCCCGCGTGGCCGTCCTCGTCCGCCCAGGCGATGCGGGCGGCGCCGGAACTCATGGCCAGGGCGGTGATGGGGGCGCCCTTGTCCTGCTTGACGAACTGAAGGCCGCGCCCGGCCGGATCGGCCCACCAGACGCGCCCGTCTTCCAGCCCCGCCGCCAGACGGCCGTGGGCGGGGGCGGCGGCGACCTGGGCGATCAGGGTCGTCTCGTCATAGCCGATCTCGGTCGCCTCGCGGCCCATCGGCCCGTTGGCGCCGACGAAGGGCCACAGCACCACCCCTTGCGCGCCCGAGGTGGCCAGCAGCTGCCCCTTGGCCAGGAAGGCGAAGCTCTTGATCTTGGACGGATAGCCGCCCATCCGCATGTTCTTCTGATCCTTCAGACGCCAACCGTGCAGTTGGTTGTCCTGCATCGCCGTGACGACGAAGGCGCCGTCGGTGGAGAAGCCGACCGCCAGGTGCGACCCGGCCCAGGCCAGCTTGGTCGGCTGCTGCTGCTCGATGCGGGCGTACCACAGCCAGGCGCCGCCGTAGGTCGAGGCGGCGATGCGGCGGCCCTTGGGGTCGAAGGCCACGCCCGAGACGGTGCGCTCATGCTGGAACGCGCGGCGGAAAGCCACGTCCTTGCTGTCCAGCACGCTCAGCGTCCGGCCCGAGGAGAAGGCGATCAGGCCCGACTCGGCCGAGGCGGCCACGGCGTCGATCCATTGGCCCTTGGTCTGGGCCAGCAGCACGGCCTCGCCCTCGCGGCTCCAGACCAGCTTGCCGTCGTCGCCGCCGGTGACGATCCCCTCGCCCGAGGGGTGGACGCAGGCGCACAGGACGGCGCCGTCATGGACCTCGCTGCGGGCGCCGCTCTCGAACCGCACCGAGCCGTCGCCCAGGGCGAAGATCGCGCCGGTCTTGTCGAACAGGGCGGCGGTGACCTGGGCGTCGAAGGAGAAGGTCGTCATGTCGGCTCACGAAAAGCGAGAAAAGTCAGACCGGCCTCATAGCGTCCTGCGTCGCGTCTGTCGCCGGTCGCGCCTATAGAGAAACCATGACCTTGCTGCTCATTCCCGGCTTCATGGCCGATGCGACCCTGTGGGACGCCATGACGGACGACCTGGCCCCGTTCGGCCCGCTGGTCGCCACCGACCTCAGCCAGGGCGAGGATATCGAGAGCATGGCCGCCGCGATCCTGGCCGATGCGCCGGAGCGGTTCGTCGCCGTGGGCTTCTCCATGGGCGGCTATGTGGCGCGCGAACTGGCGCGGATCGCGCCGGAGCGGGTCGAGGCCCTGATCCTGATCGCCACCTCGGCGCGCGGGGATACCGAAGAGCTGATCCGCCAGCGGCGCTCGGCCCTGAAGGCGCCGCCGAGGGCCTTCAAGGGCTTGAGCCGGCTGGCCATCGTCTCGTCCCTGCACCCTGATCTGGCGAACGACGAGGCGATGATCGCGCGGGTGCGGGACATGGGCTTGCGGCTGGGCGGCGAGGTGTTTCACCGCCAGTCGGCGATGGCGCGGGCGGGCGACCTGGACCGGCTGGGCAAGATTGCTCAGCCGACGCTGATCGTGGCGGCGGATACGGATCGGCTGCGCAGCCGCGAGGAGGCGGAGGAACTGCGGCGGGGGATTTCCGGCTCGACGTTGGAGACGGTGACGCACAGCGGCCACATGATCCCGCTGGAACAGCCGAAGGCGCTGGCGCGGGTGATGACCGAGTGGCTGGCGGAACGATTGGCGTCCTAAGCCTGACTTTACGCTCGCATCCAGACCGGCAGGTCGCGCTCGCCATGCAGAACGCGCCACAGGTCGATGTGGTCTTCGCGCTCTACATAGAACAGCAGATAGGGATAATCGCGGACCCGCCAGAAGCGCAGTTCCGGCAAATCAAGCTCATGAGCATATCGAAGCGAACCGGAGGCCGAATGCCGCGCGACGTGGTTCAGAGCCTGTTCAAGCGCATCAACGAAAGCGCTGGCGACGACATCGCCCGCTGCCTCGAGATAGTAGTCCAACGCCTCTTCGATATCGTGTGCGGCCTGTTCGCGCGGAATGACAGCCTTGGTCTTCACGCCGGGCGACGGCTGGCGATACGCGCTCTCAGGCTTTCGAAATAGGCTCCATCGGCCGGCCCGGTCGGGCCGGATTCAGCGCCGACTAACAACAGACTGCGCAGCTTCTGCCGATCCCCGTCTTTGCGGATCAGATCACGGACATACTCGCTCGAGGAGCCATAGCCCCGCTCCGCAACCTGTTCGTCGACGAAGGCCTTCATCGGATCGGGCAGCGAGATATTCATCGTGCTCATGCGGGGAGCCTACGCTGATGGCAAAAAATGGCAAGCGCGGCGGCGCGCCCGAAATAGCCTACGACTTCTGCGTCTCGACCCAGCGCTTCGTCATCAGTTCGCCGGACGCATAGGCCTCCTGAAGCTCGACGCTCCAGTAGTTGAGGGCCTCCAGCGGGATCGGGGCGCCCGAGACGGCGCAGCGGACGTGGTCGCCGTGCTGCACGATCTCGAACTCGGGCGTGCCGTAGATCAGCTTGGCTTCTGCGCGCGGGCGGGGCGGCGGGTTCATGCCGCGCAGGCCTCGAACCCGGCCTTGAGTTCGGCCTCGTTCAGGTCGCGGCCGATGAAGACGGCGCGGCTCCAGCGGCGCTCCTTCTCGCCCCAGGGCTGCTGAAGGTCGCCTTCCAGGATCATGTGCACGGCCTGGAAGACCAGACGGCGGTCCTCGCCCTGAACGTCGATGATGCCCTTGGCGCGCAGGATGTTCTGGCCCTGCTCGCCCAGCAGACGGTCGAGCCAGGCGGTGAATTTGGCGCCGTTCAGCGGACGGTCCAGCGTCAGGGAAACGCCCTTGATGTCGTCCTCGTGGGCGTGGCCGCGCGCCCCATGCGCGTGATCGTGGTCATGGTCATGACCGCAATGCTCGTCGTGGACATGGTCCTCGACATGGTCATGCCCGTGACCGCAGTGTTCGTCGTGGACGTGGCCATCGGCGCCGTGGGGCGGGTTCACGAAGTCCGGCTTGACCTCGAGGATGCGGTCCAGATCGAAGGCGTGCAGGCCCAGCACCTGATCCAGCGGCACGTTCGAGCGCTCGGCGCGGACGATGGGGGCCAGCGGGTTCAGCGCGCGCAGGCGGGCCTCGACCTCGGCCAGTTGGGCCTCGTCCACCAGGTCGATCTTGTTCAGGATGATGCGGTCGGCGAAGGCGACCTGTTCGCGCGCCTCTTTAGAGTCGTCCAGACGCGCCATGACGTGTTTGGCGTCGACCAGGGCGGTCACGCTGTCCAGCTGGGTCTTGGCCTTGACCTCGTCGTCGACGAAGAAGGTCTGGGCCACCGGGCCGGGGTCGGCCAGGCCGGTGGTCTCGACGATGATGGCGTCGAAGGCGGGCTTGCCGGGGCGCTGGCGCTTCATCAGGCCGTTGACCACGCGGATCAGGTCGCCGCGCACCGTGCAGCAGACGCAGCCGTTGTTCATCTCGAACACGTCCTCGTCGGCGCCGACCACCAGGTCGTTGTCGATGCCGATCTCGCCGAACTCATTGACGATGACGGCGTAGCGCTTGCCGTGGTCCTCGGTGAGGATGCGGTTCAGCAGGGTGGTTTTGCCGGCGCCGAGGTAGCCGGTGAGGACGGTCACGGGTGTCTTCTGGGTCATGGCTCGCTAGATGGCGCGTTGAAGGCGGAAATGGAAGACGTTCGACGGCCTCTCCTCCCCATGAAATGGGGAGGTGGATCGGCGGCGCAGCCGACGAGACGGAGGGGCCGCTTAGCGCCGCTGGCCTAAGCCCCTCACCACCTCGTGGTCCCCCTCCCCATCGCATGGGGAGGAAAGCACGCTCAGCAGGTCGGACAATCCGGCAGGACGCCCGTTTCCAGCTGCAGCGTCGTGTGGCTGATGTCGAAGCGGCCGCGCGCCAACCCTTGCGCCTCGGCCAGAAGGGCGTCGGGGTCCGGGCGGTCGTGGACCAGGTGGGCGGTCAGGGCGGCGTCGGTGGTCGACAGGCCCCAGACGTGCAGGTCGTGCACCGCCGTCACCCCCGGCAGAGCCAGAAGCGCGCTGCGGATCTCGGCCACGTCCAGGCCGTTGGGCGCGGCGTCCAGCGCCAGGTTGACGGAGTCCTTCAGCAGACCCCAGGTGCCGATCATGATGACCGCGACGATGATCAGGCTGACCACGCCGTCGATCAGGGACCAGCCGGTGAACAGAATGACGACGCCGGCGATGACCACGCCCAGCGAGACCCCGGCGTCGGCCATCATGTGCAGATAGGCGCCGCGCACGTTCAGGTCCTTGTGCTGGTCCTTCATGAACATCAGGGCGGTGCCCAGGTTGATGATGAAGCCGATCCCCGCCACGGCGATGATGACGCCCGAGGCCACCGGCGCCGGCTCGGCCAGACGGCGCACCGCTTCGAAGGCGATGGCGCCGCAGGCGAAGATCAGCAGCAGGGCGTTGCCCAGGGCCGCCAGCACCGTCGCCTTGCCGTAGCCGTAGGTGCGCCGGGCCCCTGCGGCCCGCCGGGCCAGCCAGGCCGCGCCGCCCGCCATGGCCAGGCCCAGGACATCGGACAGGTTGTGCCCCGCGTCGGCCATCAAGGCGGTGGAGTCGGCGATGAAGCCCGCCGTGAACTCGACGGCGACAAAGACCAGGTTGACGATCAGGCCGACGGCGTAGCGCCAGTCCCCGGTGTCGGTCGGGCCGTGATGATGGCCGCCGATGCCATGGCTGTGGCCGTGGCCGTGTGAATGGGCGTGGGGAGGACCGTCATGGTCGTGAGCATGATCGTGCGCCATGTCCCCTCCTCTAGGCTGGCGTGCGCCGCGCCGTCAACGCTCGTCAACCGCAAGTCATTGAATGTAAATATATAACCTATCAGAGATCGGATCAGTGCTGATGCGTCAGCACCAGGAAGCCGATCAGGATCAGCGCCCCGCCCAGGATGGCGCCTTCATAGCGCGCCCACCGCTCCAGACGCAGGATGGAGTAGCCCGCCGTCGCCAGCGCGGCCAGCAGTGTCATGCCCAAGACCGTCCCCGCCGCGAACACCAGCGTCAGAAGGCCCAGCGCCCAGAAGCCTTCGGTCGCCGAGGACAGATAGATGGGCAGAAGCACCTCGCCCGGGGTCACCGCCATCATCAGCACCAGCCCCAGGAAGGCCGCCCGGTCAGAGACGGCGGGTCCGGTCCCATCGCCCGCGTCCACGGCCGGGCCGCCGGCGGTCGCCGTGCGCTTCAACGACGCCTTGGCCAGGTAGAAGGCGCCCAACAGGAACAGCAGGGCCGCCGACAGATGCGGCAGCAGGCCCTCGACCCAGCGGTTCAGCGCCAGGCCCGCCGCCACGATCAGCGACCCCACCAGGGCCGTGGACGCGATATGCGCCAGGCCGGCCGTCACCACGGTCGTCATCACCTGCGCCACGCTCCAGCGCTGGGCCCGCCCGACCAGGACGAAGGGCAGCCAGTGGGTCGGCAGGGCCGCGTGCAGGAAGGCCGCGACGAAGCCGCCGCCCAGAAGCGACAGCAGGACCGGCTCGGCGAGATCGGGAGAGGACATGGCCGCTCCCTTAGAGTGTTACCTTATAACAGTCGAGAAGAATCGGCGAAGAATCTTCGCCCGCGGCGCCACGTCGCGTCTTCTATATAGGGACCCAGGAGTCCCCCACGCGCTTGCATCGCCCGTGCATCAGGGCCACAGAGTCGGCTCGGAACCCGTTTCGGGCGGGTTTTGCCCCCTTGGGCGTCCGTTTCACGTTGACTCTTCCGTGACCATCCGTATATGTCGCCGCTCTTCGCCCGCAGGGTCTCCTGGCGGGCGCATCCATTTTTGCGTTCACGCTGAGGCTTCCTAATGTACGCGGTGATCAAGACCGGCGGAAAGCAGTACCGGGTTCAACCGGGCGATGTGATTGTTGTCGAGAAGATCGACGGCGACGCTGGCGCTGCCGTCAATTTCGGTGAAGTCCTCATGCTGGGCGGCGACAAGGGTGTTACGGTCGGCGCTCCGCTGATCGACGGCGCCGCTGTCGCAGCCACGCTGATCGAGACCCGCAAGGGCGAGAAGATCAAGATCTTCAAGAAGATCCGTCGTCAGGGCTATCGCCGCACGAACGGCCATCGCCAGATGGAATCGGTCCTGCGCATCACCGGCATCGAAGGCGCCGGCGAGAAGGCGAAGTGGGACGGCGCGGTCGACCTGATGACCAAGGCCGAGATCAACGCCCGCGCTCGCGGCCTGGCCCCGCGCGTCGAGGCTGTCGAAGCCGAAGCCCCGAAGGCCAAGAAGGCTCCGGCCAAGAAGGCCGCCAAGGCTGACGCCGCCGAAGGCGCCGAAGCCTAAGATTTTCACCGGCGCTGGATCAGCGCCTAGCAGAACAGATGGCGCGCTCAAGCAGCCCCAACGGGCGGTAGCGCACCAAGGAAGAGGAGCAGCAAGATGGCTCACAAGAAATCTGGCGGTTCGTCGCGTAACGGCCGCGACTCAGAGTCGAAACGCCTTGGCGTGAAGAAGTTCGGCGGCGAGCGCGTGCTGGCCGGCAACATCCTCGTGCGTCAGCGCGGCACCAAGTTCCACCCGGGCACCAACGTCGGCCTGGGCCGCGACCACACCCTGTTCGCCACTGTGACCGGCGCCGTCCAGTTCACCACCAAACGTGGCGGCCGTTGTTACGTGTCGATTCTCCCGGCCAACGACGACGCCCAGGCGATGGCCGCCGAGTAACGCGAAGCCAGGACAGTATTTCCCCGGATCGCGTTGCTCTCGACAGCAGCCGATCCGGACCAAGGGAAAATATTCCGCGGGGAGTCTGGATCACCAGGCTCCCCGTTTGCGTTTCCCCGCCTCGAATGCCGCCCGAGCCCTCCAAGGAGGCGGCGCCGAAGACATCGAGGCCGAACCATGTGCGTGATCGAAACCTCCCCCGTCATCGAGACGCGGCGCCTGCTGCTGCGCGCGCCCGGCGCCCAGGACGTGTCGCGGATCGCCGCCCTGGCCAACGACCACGACATCGCCCGCATGACCATGCGGATGCCCCACCCCTTCGGCGTCGACCATGCCGAGGACTTCGTGCTGCAGGTCGCCTCCCAGGACCCGAGGAAGGCCAACACCTTCCTGATCGAGCACGAGGACCACGGCCCCGTGGGCGTCGTCGGCATGTTCCATGACGCCGACGCCGTGCCGGAGACCGGCTACTGGATCGGCCGCGAGTTCTGGGGCCGGGGCTATGCGACCGAGGCGCTGGAAGGCGCCCTGGTCTGGGCCTCCACGCGATGGAAGCGGCGCGCCCTGATGGCGGGCCACTTCGCCGACAATCCCGCCTCGGGCCGGGTGCTGGAAAAGGCGGGCTTCCTGTACACCGGCGAGACCCGTCCGGCCTTCAGCCGCGCGCGCGGCGAGAGCGCCGATACGCGGATGATGGTCTGGCTGGCCTGATAGTGCGCGGATTTCCCGGAGCTTTTGGTCAACGGCGCAGTTTTTTCACGAAACCGAAAAAAGCCTGTTGACCGCCCCGAGGGTCCCCCCTATTAGTCCGGCCCTCGGCGGGGCGACCCACCGGGCCCAGGTGGCGGAATTGGTAGACGCGCTGGCTTCAGGTGCCAGTGGCTTAACGGTCGTGGAAGTTCGAGTCTTCTCCTGGGCACCATTTCTCAAGCGGCGCTGTATCCGATAGGATGCGGCGCCGTTTGTCATTTCGGCCCTGATCTTCCCTCCCCCGCGGCCGCGACGGCGAAGTCGAGCCTGAGTTCCGGCGCCTGTGTTCTGGCGGTGGCGCGCGGTTCGTCTATGTTGCGGCCTGAACGACGAACGAGTTTGCGCGCATGACCGTTTATTTCCACGAAGGCGACCTGCCCGACGGCCTGGACCTGGGCCCCGAGGTGGCGATCGATTCCGAGACGATGGGCCTGCGCTTCCGCCGCGATCCGCTGTGCGTGGTGCAGCTGTCGTCAGGCGACGGGAACGCCCACGTCGTGCGCCTGAACCGCCAGGCCTATGACTGCCCCAACCTGAAGCGGCTGCTGACCGATCCCAAGGTGCTGAAGATCTTCCACTTCGGCCGCTTCGACATCGGCATGTTCGAGCTGCACCTGGGCGTCGAGACGCGCCCGGTCTATTGCACCAAGATCGCGTCCAAGCTGGCGCGCACCTACACCGACCGCCACGGCCTGAAGGACGTGTCGCGCGAACTGGCCGGGATCGAGATGTCCAAGGCGCAGCAGAGCTCGGACTGGGGCTCGGTCGAACTGAGCCAGGCGCAGCTGGACTACGCCGCCTCGGACGTTCTTCACCTGCACGTCATCATGAACCGGCTGAACGAGATGCTGGTCCGCGAGGGCCGCATGGAGCTGGCCCAGGCCTGCTTCGACTTCCTGCCCATGCGTTCGCGCCTCGACCTGGCCGGTTGGGACGAGATCGACATCTTCGCCCACGCCTAAAGGATCGGACCCGAGACGCCGATGAGCGAGCCCGACGTCCAGGACGAGCAGAAGCGCGCCGACGAGGCGCGCGTCGCCCGCGCCGGCGAACGCTGGCGCACGCGCTCGCGACGGGTGAGGCTGTATCGGCGCGTCCTGCCGATCGTCATCGTGATGCTGGCGGGCGGGGCCCTGACCTGGACCGTGTTCCGCACCGTCATGTCCGGGGTCGAGCGCAAGGCCAGCGAAAGCCGCGAGATCCGTCTGGATAATCCGATGTTCCACGGCCAGGACGCGCAAGGGCGCTCCTTCGTCATCGGCGCCCAAGGCGCGGTGCGCGACCCGGCCACCGGCCATTTCCGCCTGGTCGGCCCCCTGCTGCGGCTGAACCTGGGGGCGCGCAAGACGACGGAGCTGAGCGCGGACGGCGGGACCTATATCGAGACCCAGCGCAAGGTCGTCATCGGCCCGAACGTGAAGATCTCGGACGGCGGCACCGGCTGGGAGCTGACCACGCCCGAAGCCGTGGTCGACACCGACACCGGGGTGGTCACCGGCGACAAGGGGGTGCAGGGTCGCGGCCCCCTTGGAAGCATCGATGCTTCGTCTTATGCGATTTATGATCAGGGCCAGAGGGTCGTCTTCAACGGCCAGGGCGAAAACAAGGTAACCGGGACGATCAATCCCGCCGGAGCCGACCGATGAAACTGTCCAAGTCCAAGCTGACGATCGCGGGCGCGGCCCTGCTGACCGCCCTGATGCTGCCCGCCGTGTCGGGAGCCCAGAACCGCGCCGACGCCAGCCGCCAGCCGGTCCAGTACGGCGCCGACAGCGGCGAGTATACGCCCGACGGCTTCTCGCTGCGCGGCCGGGCCGAGGTGACGCAGGGCGGCAACCGCCTGCGGGCCGACGCCATCCGGGGTTTTACGTCCAATGGCGACCTGAACCGCATCGAGGCCAGCGGCGGCGTCTACTTCGTCACCCCGGACCAGAGCATGAAGGGCGACCGCGCCGTCTACACCCTGAACGACGGCAACGTCGTGGTCACCGGCGACGTCATCCTGACCCAGGGCAAGAGCGTGCTGACCGGCAGCCGCCTCGTCTACAACGTCCGCACCGAGACGGCGCGCATCGAGGGCGGCGGCGGCAACGGCCGCGTCCAGGGCGTCTTCTATCCGCAAGGGAACTGAGGCGGCGTGGCGCGCAAGGAACTCTCCGCCCTGAACCTGGACGCGCCGGTCGTCGAACCGACGGCGACGGCGGTCGAGGACGCGCGCCCGACAGGCCTGCGCGTCGAGCACATCGCCCGCAGCTTCGGCCAGCGGCAGGTGGTGCGCGACGTCTCCCTGAACGTCCAGCGCGGCGAGGTCTGCGGCCTGCTGGGGCCCAACGGGGCGGGCAAGACCACCTGCTTCTACATGATCACCGGCCTGATCCCCGCCGACAGCGGCTCGATCTGGCTGGACAATGAGGACATCACCCAGCAGCCCATGTACCAGCGCGCCCGCATGGGTCTGGGCTATCTGGCGCAGGAAGCCTCCATCTTTCGCGGCATGACGGTCGAGCAGAACGTCAAGGCCGTGGTCGAACTGCGCGAGAAGACCGCCGCCGGCGCGCGCGACGAGACGTCCCGCCTGCTGGAGGAGCTGCGCATCGACCACCTGCGCCACGCCCCGGCCACCGGCCTGTCCGGCGGCGAGCGGCGCCGCGTCGAGATCGCCCGCGCCCTGGCCGCGCGCCCCAGCTTCATGCTGCTGGACGAGCCGTTCGCCGGCATCGATCCGCTGGCCATCGCCGATATCCGGCAGGTGATCCGCTATCTGTCGAGCCAGGGCATCGGCGTGCTGATCACCGACCACAATGTGCGCGAGACGCTGGACATCATCGACCGCGTTTCGATCATCTCGTCGGGCGCGGTCCTGTTCGAAGGCACGGCGGACGAAGCCGTCGCCGACGCCGAGGTGCGCCGCGTCTATCTGGGCGAGATGTACGGCTAAGGCGCCGCGAGGCGCCGCTGGCTGCGGCGCCTGATCACCGCCCGTTAACGGCTCTGCCCCATCATCCCCAGCAAGAAGCGGGCCACTTGGTGCGCAGGCGGGGTTGAAGCGACGTGATCGGTCAGAGGCTGGAGGTCAGGCAGGGGCAGGGGCTGGTCATCACGCCCCAACTGCAGCAGGCGATCAAGCTGCTGCAACTGTCGAACCTGGAGCTGGAGGCCTTCGTCGAGGCCGAGCTGGAACGCAATCCCCTGCTGCAACGCGACGAGGCTGACGCGGGAGGCGACAGCGCGCCAGACTCCGCCAACGACGCCGTCACCGACGCCGCCTCGGACCACGGCGGCGAGGCGGAACTGAGTTTCGTCGAGGGGTCCGACGCCCACGCCCAGAACATGGACGCCGCCTCGGACGATCTGTACGGCGACGCCGCGCCTGGCGAACGGGTCAGCGACCGTCAGGAGGACGGCGCCGCCCAGCCCGGCCTGAACGACTGGTCCCGCACGGGCGCCGGCGGCATGGCTGACGGCGAAGAGCGCGAGCGCCCCGATCATCGCGACCTGACCCTGTGGGAGCACCTGCAGGCCCAGGCCTCGGCGGCGGGCCTGTCGGCGGCCGACCACGGCATCGCCCTGACCCTGATCGACGCCACGGACGAAGGCGGTTATCTGCGCGCCGATCTGGCCGAGATCGCCGGGCGGCTGGGCGTGGACGTCGCCCGCGTGGAAGCGGTTCTGAGCGTCTGCCACGGCTTCGAGCCGACGGGGGTGATGGCCCGTTCGATCGCCGAATGCCTGACGCTGCAACTGGTCGAGCGCAACCGCTTCGATCCGGCGATGGCGGCCCTGCTGGAGAACCTGGAGCTGCTGGCGCGGCGCGACCTGACCGCCCTGCGCAAGGCGTGCGGCGTCGACGGCGAAGATCTGGCCGAGATGATCGCCGAGCTGAAGGGCCTGACGCCGCGTCCCGGCGCCGGGTTCGGCGGGGAACCGGCCCAGACGGTCGTGCCCGACGTTCATGTGCGCCCCGACCCGGCCGGCGGCTGGCGGGTCGAGCTGAACGCCGACACCCTGCCCCGGCTGCTGATGGACAAGCGCTATCATGCGGTGATCGCGGCGGGGGCGCGGTCCGACACGGAGAAGACCTTCGTCGCCGACTGCGCCGCCCAGGCCAGTTGGCTGGTCAAGTCGCTGGATCAGCGCGCCAAGACCATCCTGAAGGTCTCGTCGGAGATCGTGCGCCAGCAGGACGCCTTCCTGGCCTTCGGCGTCGAGTTCCTGCGTCCGCTGACGCTGAAGACGGTGGCGGAAGCCATCGAGATGCACGAATCCACCGTCAGCCGCGTCACATCGAACAAATACGTCTCCACCCCGCGCGGGGTGTTCGAGCTGAAGTTCTTCTTCACCGCCGCCATCCAGTCCAGCGACGGCGGCGCCGCACATTCGGCCGAAGCGGTGCGTCGCCGGATAAAGACCATGATCGACGCCGAGGACGCGGACGGCGAGGTGCTGAGCGACGATCGGATCGTCGAAATCCTCAATGAGGCGGGCATCGACATCGCCCGGCGCACGGTCGCCAAGTACCGGGAAGCCTTGAAAATTCCGTCGTCCGTCCAGCGCCGTCGCCTGCTCAAGACCGCCTGATCACGCCCCCGCCAAGCTTCACCACAAATCGGTGATCGACGTTGACACCAAACGCCGTCCGTCGCGTTGTAGGGCTATGCAGATACAAGTCAGCGGCAAACAAGTGGATGTCGGCGAAGCGCTAGGCTCGCGCATCTCCCAGGAACTCGAAGAGGGCATCGGCAAATATTTCGCCCGCGGCGCCCAGGACGCCGAGGTCGTGGTCTCCAAGGACCGCCATGGTTTCCGCGTAGACTGCTGGGTGCGTCTGGCTTCGGGCCAATCGCTGGTGACGACCGGTTTCGGCGGCGACGCCCAGGCCGCTTTCTCCGACAGTCTGGACAAGCTGGAGAAACGGGTCCGCCGCTATAAGCGCCGCCTGAAGGATCACCATATCGGTCCCAAGGGCCTGTCGCCCGAGAAGACCGAGGACGCGGCGCGCGAAGTCGCCGCCCTGACCATCTTCCGCGATCCCGATTCGGTCGAGGATGAAGAGTTCGGCGACGCGGGCCGCCCGGACGAGCCGCCTCCGGTGGGCATGGTGATCGCCGAGACCCAGTCCGAGATTCGCACCCTGACCGTGGGACGCGCCGTGGCCGAACTGGACATGACCGGCTATCCGCTGGTGATGTTCCGCAACGCCGCCCACGGCGGCCTGGCCGTGGTCTATCGCCGCCCTGACGGCAATGTGGGCTGGATCGACCCGGAGCGTACGGTGAACGGCGCGGTCAAACGCGTCGGCTGAAAGACTTCCTATGGAAGGGCGAAGGCGCTATTAGGCCCTCGCCCTTCCGCACATGTCGGGTACCGTTTTCGGGGTAGTCATGGACATTGCTGATTTGCTGTCGCCGGACGGAATCGTCCTGCGAGGCGGCGCCTCATCCAAACGTCAGGCGCTGCACGCCGTCGCCGAGGCCTTCGCCAGCGCGACGGGAATGGACGCCGAGCGCGCCTTCGAGGCTCTGCTGGAACGCGAAGCCCTCGGCTCGACTGGCCTGGGATCCGGCGTCGCCGTGCCGCACGCCCGCATCAAGGGGCTGGAGCAGGTGTGCGCCGTCTTCGTTCGACTGGATACGCCGGTCGCCTATGAATCGCTGGACGATCGTCCGGTCGATCTGCTGTTCGCCCTGTTCGCGCCGACGGACGCCGGCGCCGAGCACCTGCGCGCCCTGGCGGCGGTGTCGCGCGCCCTGCGCTCGCCGGAGCTGCGCGAGCAACTGCGCCAAGCGCGCACCGTGGACGCCATCCGCGCCCTGTTCGTCAAGGACGTGTCCAAGACGGCCGCCTGACCGGCCAAAGGCGCGGCGCCCAGCGGCCCGCGCCTCTATTCTTCCAGCAATATCAATGGACCGAGACCGGCTCCAGCTCGTGCGCGACGGCGGCGGCGAAGGCGGTTTCGCGATCCAGCATGACGGCCAGACGCTCGCCGTCGGCGCCGTGCACCGCGTACAGGATCTGGTCCGGGTCGATCTCGATGTCCGCCGCCGGCTCGACGTGGGCGTCGGCCATCACGTCCGAGGCGCGGATGGCGCGGACGTAGACGAGATCGGGGGCGCCGAAACCGGCGAAGTCCTTCTTGGTCATGATGGGCGTCATAAGACCGCCTCCTTACGCTTGACTGAACGCCCGGAAAGCCGAGCGGTTCGACGGCTTTTTCAGCCCGTCGTGGTGATGGGGATGCGCCGCACCAGCTTTTCCTGTTCCGGGCGGATCAGGTCAACGTGCAGCAGGCCGTGCTCCAGCTGCGCGCCGGAAATCTCCAGCCCATCGGCCAGGACGAAGCTGCGCACGAAGCCGCGCGCGGCGATCCCGCGATGCAGGAAGGCCTGAGGGTCGCGGCCTGCATCCTCGCGCTTGCCGGTGATGGTCAGCTGGCGCCCCTCGACGGTGACGGACAGGTCGTCCGGCGTGAAACCGGCCACCGCCAGGGTGATGCGGACGGCCGCCTCGCCGATCTGCTCGACGTTATAGGGCGGATAGCTCTCGCCCGCCGCCTTGGCGGCGCGGTCGATCAGGGCTCGGGTTTGGTCGAAGCCCAGCAGGAAGGGGCTGTCGAACAGCAAGGCGCGGGTGGTCATGGGGTCCTCATGGAAAAGCGACCTCGGCCGTCCGGCGCCTCCCGCGATCGGCAAAGCGCCCGGCCGCTGTTACAGATGGGGGTCCGGGGCCGCGCGGTCAACGCTCGCCGCAGTCGCAACCGCTGCGAAAACCCAGCCGGTTCCGTTCATGACGGGTACAGATTGGAACCTTCACCATATGGCGGCGTTCCTGCGACCGGATCACTATCGAAAGGATCACCTATGCGCGCCAAGCTTGCCGTCACAGGCCTGAGCATCGCCGCCCTGCTGGGCGCCGCCGCCTGCACCACCACTGACCCCTACAGCTCTGCGCCGCGTCGCAACAACACCGGCACGGGCGCCATCGCCGGGGCCGTCGGCGGCGCCCTGCTGGGCTATCTGACCAACACCTCCAGCGGCGAACAGGGCCGCAAGAACGCGCTGATCGGCGCGGGCGTCGGCGCCCTGGCCGGGGCCGGCGTCGGCCAATACATGGACCGCCAGCAGCGCGCGCTGGAAGCCGAGCTGTCGGGCACCGGCGTCGGCGTGGCGCGCCAGGGCGACAACCTGGTCCTGCGCATGCCGTCGGACGTGACCTTCGCGTCCAGCCAGTCGTCGCTGGACGCCCGCTTCCTGCCGGTGCTGGACGACGTGGCCCGCGTGCTGAACGAGTACGATCGGTCGATGGTCGACGTTATCGGCCACACCGACTCCTCGGGCGGCGACGCGATCAACCAGCCCCTGTCGGAGCGCCGGGCGTCGTCCGTCGCCTCCTATCTGATCGACCGCGGCGTGATGCGCGAGCGCCTCTACGTCGCCGGCATGAGCGCCCGCAATCCGATCGCTTCGAACGATACGGTCCAGGGCAAGGCGCAGAACCGCCGGGTCGAAATCCTGATCCGTCCGTTCACCGGCTGATCCCGACGCCGGGTTGAGGATGCAGGGCGGCCCTTGACCGGGCCGCCCTTTTTCTTTGACGCCGCCCTGCCCCAAGCCGGTTCGCCTATTGCGGTTCCCTGTCCGCGCGGCTTTGGTGTCCGCGATCAGGGAGCTTCGCATGGATGACGACGCGGCGGGTCGGGCGCTGGGCAGGGCGTTGAGGCTTGGCGCCACAGCGGCGTTCGCCGCCGTGGTCACAGCCGCCGTCGTCATCGCGGCGGGACGGGCCCTGTTCTTCTAGAAGCCGTTGATCAGGCGGCGTGGTCGGGTCGGCCGATCGACGTATAGCGGAAGCCCCGCGCCTTCATGTCGTCCGGGCGATAGACGTTGCGCAGATCGACCATGACCGGCTGCTTCAACAGCAGCTTGACCCGGTCCAGATCCAGCGCGCGGAACTGGTTCCATTCGGTCAGGATCACCACCACGTCGGCGCCCTCGACCGCGTCATAGGGGCCGCTCTTGAAGACGACGCCGTCCAGAAGCTTGGCGGCCTCCTCCATGCCCTCGGGGTCGAACGCCTGAACCGTCGCCCCGCGCGCGATCAGGGCCGGCGCGACATCCAGGGACGGCGCATCGCGCATGTCGTCGGTGTTCGGCTTGAAGGTCAGGCCCAGCAGGGCGACCGTCCGCCCCTTCAGATCGCCGCCCAGCGCCTCGGCCACGCGGTCGGCCATCGCCTTCTTGCGGGCGTCGTTGATGGCCACCGTCGTCTCGATGAGGCGAACCGGCGAGCCGGCGTCGGTCGCCGTGCGCACCAGGGCCAGGGTGTCCTTGGGAAAGCACGACCCGCCATAGCCCGGCCCGGCGTGCAGGAATTTCGAGCCGATGCGATTGTCCAGACCGATGCCCCGGGCCACCTGCTGCACATCGGCGCCGACCGCCTCGCACAGGTCGGCGACTTCATTGATGAAGGTGATCTTCATCGCCAGGAAGGCGTTGGCGGCGTATTTGATCAGCTCGGACGTGCGGCGGCCCGTGAACATGATCGGCGTCTCGTTCAGGTTCAGCGGGCGATAGAGTTCGGCCATGACGGCGCGGGCGCGCTCGTTGTCCGTGCCGACGACGACGCGGTCGGGGCGCTTGAAGTCGCCGATCGCGGCGCCTTCGCGCAGGAATTCGGGATTGGAGACGACGGCGAAGTCGGCGTCGGGACGGCGTTCGCGGATGATGCGCTCGATCTCGTCGCCGGTGCCGACCGGGACGGTCGACTTGGTCACCACGACCGTGAAGCCCTGCATCAGATCGGCGATCTCTTCGGCCGCCGCATAGACGTAGGACAGGTCCGCGTGGCCGTCGCCGCGCCGCGAGGGGGTGCCGACGGCGATGAAGACGGCGTCGGCCCTGCGGATGGCCTCGGCGCCGTCCGTGGCGAAGGACAGGCGCCCGTCCTTGACGTTGGTCGCCACCAGATCGTCCAGGCCCGGCTCATAGATGGGCATGATGTTCTGGTGCAGGCGGTCGATCTTGGAGGCGTCCTTGTCGACGCAGGTCACCGTGTGGCCGAAATCGGCGAAACAGGCCCCAGACACCAGGCCGACATAGCCCGTTCCGATCATGGCGACGCGCATCAAAACACTCCTCTAGAAGTCGTCCTCAGCAGATAGCCGTCGATGAAGACAGGCGCCAGCAAGGGCGGCTTTGGCGCAAAGAAAAAGGACGATCGGCCCCTGCGGGCTGACCGTCCTTGATCTTATCGACGCTTCTATGGTCGCGGGGGCCGGGATGAACCGGCCCCCTTGAGCCTTAGAAGTTGATGTCGACGGTGGCGCGGCGGTTCAGCGGCTCGCGCACGCCGTCGCCGGTGGCCTTGGCCGGGGCGGTTTCGCCCTTGCCGTCCAGCGAGATCACGCCGCCGTTGACGCCTTGAGCGACCAGGGCGTCAGCCACGGTGCGCGCACGGCGGTTGGACAGGCCCATGTTGTAGGCCGCGTTGCCCGAGGTGTCGGTGTGGCCGACCACCAGCACGCGCGTCGGAGCGCCCGACTTGGCGTAGTTGGCGGCTTGCGTCACCACCGAGCGGGCTTCCGCCGTCAGGTCCGAACGGTCGAAGTCGAAGTAGACCACGAACTGACGGGCAGCCGGCTTGGCCGGAGGCGGCGGAGGCGGCGGCGGGGGCGGCGGCGGGGGAGGCGGCGGGGGCGGCGGCGGCGGGGGCGGCGGCGGCGGGGCGACCGGCTCGGCGCCGAACGCATAGCGCAGGCCCAGCGTCACGGTGTGCGACTGGTCATAGTCGCCCGCCAGGGTGCCGAACGGAATGGCGCCCGTGCCCGAGGTGCGGGTGTCGAACTCCATGTCGCCCGTCAGGTAACGGTACGTCAGGTCGACGTTGGCGCGGTCCGAGACGGCCCAGGCCAGACCGGCGATCGCCTGGGCGGCGAACTTGGTCGAGCTGTCGTCAGCGCCGAAGGCCACGCCCGGCGTCTGACGCAGGCGGCCGACGGTGTCGGTGTTGACGCGGTTGACGCCCACGCCCAGGCCGACGAACGGACGCAGGGTCCAGTCCGGCGTGCCGAAGTCATAGATGACGTTGGCCATCAGGGTGGTCGACGTGATGTCGCCTTCCGGCGAGTGGCACGGACCGGTGGCCGGCGTCAGGTTGCACAGGCCCTGCGGACCCGAGACGGCGCGCACGGTGCCGATGTCGCCCGAGCGGTAGCCGCCTTCGAGTTCAGCGCGCCAGTTCGGGTTGAAACGGTAGCCCAGGCGAGCAAAAGCCGCCCAGCCGTCGTTGACTTCCCAGTTCCAGTTGTGGCCGGTCGCCGAGGCTTCCGTATTGATGTCGTCGATGATGTGGTAGCCGGCGTCGATCGCGCCGTACCAGCCATCGGGCTCAGCCGATGCAGCGCCGGCCGACAGGGCCAGGGCGGCCGCCGCGCTCGACGCCAGGATCAAACTCTTGACACGCATATTATGCGGCCCTCCGAGATCTGTTGTCAGTATGGCGACGAGAAAAAGTCACCTGCCGCTTCCCTAGCAGCGTTGCCATGAGGGGTCGAGCGGCAAAGGCGCCAAAACCACAGCTTAGGCTCAAAACGTGGCCTGCGGGCTACAGGGATGAAGCACAGGTTAACAAAGACGTCCGTTGCGCCCCTTGACCTGAGGATCAGGGTGTCGTCCACATCCCGCTGCTTCATCGGATCAGCTCATCTCAATGTCTTCTATCTGCATCGACGGCTTCAACCTGGCGCTCGCGAAGGGTTCGGGGATCGCCACCTATGGGCGCAATCTGCTGATCAATGCGCGCGAGATCGGCCTGGGCACCCAGGTGCTTTACGGTCCGACGGCGGCCCGCAAGGCCAGCAACGTCGTCAACGAGACGGCCTTGACCGACGCCGAGCGCCCGCCCGAAAAGCTGAACCGAAAGAAGAAGATCCAGCGCTTCCGCGACACCTACACGTCGCGCTTCGGGCGCGAGGCGCACGCCATCATGCCTTCGGGCGAGGTCATCTGGCCCAGCCGAGGCGGCGGCCGGCCGGCGGCGGACAGCTTTTGGGCCGCCCAGAACCTGTTCCACACCGCGAACCGCAGCTTCGCAGCCTATGGCAAGGAGACGCCGGTCAGTTTCGAAGCCTCGGCTGACGCTCCGCGGCCCGACGCCATGCACTGGACGGCGACCCTGCCGCTCTACGCCAAGGGCGTCCCGAACCTCTATACGATCCACGATCTGATCCCGCTGCGCCTGCCGCACACCACGATGGACGACAAGGCGGTCTATATGCGCCTGTGTCAGGCGGTGGCGAAGCGCGCCGACCACATCGCCGTGGTGTCCGAAACGACCCGCCAGGACGTCATCCGCCTGCTGGGCGTGTCCGAAGACCGGGTCACCAACACCTATCAGGCCGTCGACCTGCCTAAGAGCCTGACCTCGCGCTCTCAGGCCGAGGTGGAGCTGGAGCTGGAAGGCGTTTTCAACCTGGGCTGGAAGGACTATTTCCTGCACTTCGGGGCCATAGAGCCGAAGAAGAACCTGGGCCGCATTGTCGAGGCCTATCTGGCGTCCGGCAGCAAGACGCCGCTGGTCATCATCGGCGGCCGCGCCTGGCTGGACGAGGGCGAGACCGCCCTGCTGAACCAGGTCAAACGCGACGGCGGCCCCAGCGCCGAGCGCATCCGCCAGTATGAATACATGCCCTTCTCCATGCTGATCAGCCTGATCCGCGGGGCCAGGGCCACCCTGTTCCCGTCCCTGTATGAAGGGTTCGGCCTGCCGGTGCTGGAGTCGATGGCGTTGTCGACGGCGGTGCTGACCTCGACGGGCGGCTCCCTGCCCGAGGTCGCCGGGGATGCGGCGGTGATCGTCGATCCCTATGACGTCCAGGCGATGACGCGGGGCATCCAGGCGCTCGACGCCGACGAAGGCCTTCGTCTCGACCTGCAGGCGCGCGGCCTGATCCAGGCCGGCAAGTTCACGCCCGCCGCCTATCAGGCGCGCTTGCGCGACCTGTACGGCAAGGTCGGGCTGACGCTGGCCTGACGCCGTGGCGCCCCACTTTTCCGCCGAGCGACTGACGCATCTCCAGAGGCTGGAGAGCGAGAGCATCCACATCCTGCGCGAGGTGGCGGCCGAGTGCGCGCGCCCGGTGCTGCTGTATTCGATCGGCAAGGATTCGGCGGCCCTGCTGCACCTGGCGCGCAAGGCCTTCCATCCCGCGCCGCCGCCCTTCCCCCTGCTGCACGTCGATACGACGTGGAAGTTCCGCGCCATGTACGCCCTGCGCGACCGCATGGCCGCCGAAAGCGGCATGGAGTTGATCGTCTACAAGAACCCCGAGGCGGTCGAGCGCGGCGTCAATCCGTTCGACCACGGCTCGGCCGTGCATACGGACCTGTGGAAGACGCAAGGGCTGAAGCAGGCGCTGGACCTGCACGGCTTCGACGCCGCCATCGGCGGAGCGCGCCGCGACGAAGAGGCCAGCCGGGCCAAGGAGCGCGTCTTCTCCTTCCGGGGCCCCGGCCACCGCTGGGACCCGCGCCGCCAGCGGCCGGAGTTGTGGAGCCTGTATAATCCGCGCGTTTCGCCAGGCGAGACCATGCGGGTCTTTCCCCTGTCCAACTGGACCGAGCTGGACGTGTGGGACTATATCGCCGCCGAGAACATCCCCGTCGTGGACCTGTATTTCGCCGCCCCGCGCCCGGTGGTGGAGCGCCAGGGCGCCCTGATCGTCGTCGACGACGAGCGGATGCGGCTGAACCCCGGCGAGACGGCCGAGGTCCGCACCGTGCGCTTCCGCACCCTGGGCTGCTACCCGCTGTCCGGCGCCATCGAAAGCGAGGCGACGACGCTGGACGCCGTCATCGCCGAAATGCGCGCCTCGCGCAGTTCCGAGCGCCAGGGCCGCCTGATCGACCGCGACCAGGCCGGGTCGATGGAGCGCAAGAAGCAGGAGGGCTATTTCTGATGTCGGCGCCCTCCCCCCAGCGCGACCTGCTGCGCTTCATCACCTGCGGCTCGGTGGACGACGGAAAGTCGACGCTGATCGGCCGCCTGCTGCATGACGTCGGCGCCGTCCCCGACGACCAGATCGCCGCCCTGACCGATGCGGACGGCGCGCTGGACTTCTCCCTGCTGGTCGACGGCCTGCTGGCCGAGCGCGAGCAGGGCATCACCATCGACGTGGCCTATCGCTATTTCTCAACCGAACGGCGCAGCTTCATCGTCGCCGATACCCCCGGCCACGAGCAGTACACGCGCAATATGGCCACCGGCGCCTCGACCGCCGATGCGGCCATCATCCTGGCCGACGCGCGCAAGGGGGTGCTGACCCAGACGCGGCGCCACGCGCACATCCTGGCCCTGATGGGGGTGCGCCGGGCGGTTCTGGCCGTCACCAAGATGGACCTGGCGGACTGGAGCCAGGCGGTGTTCGAGCCCATCGCCGCCGAGTTCGCCGCCTATGCCGCCCAGATCGGCTTGGAGGTCACGGCCATTCCGGTGTCCGGCGCGACCGGCGCCAACATCGCACGACGCGGCGAGGAGGCCGGCTGGTATTCCGGCCCGACCCTGCTGGAGACGCTGGAGGGGCTGCCGCCGCTGTCCGAAGGTCAGGACCTGCCGTTCCGCATGGCCGTGCAGGGCGTCATCCGGCCGCATCTGGACTTTCGCGGCTATACCGGCCGGATCGCCGCAGGCCGCGTCAGGCCCGGCGACGCCGTGCGCGCCCTGCCGTCGGGGGTGACGACCACGGTCGCGCGCGTCCTGGCCCCGACCGAGGACGCCGAACAGGCCGGCGCCGGTCGGTCGGTCGTCCTGACCCTGACCGACGAGATCGACCTGTCGCGCGGCGACGTCCTGTGCGCCGCCGCCGCCCCGCTGGAGACCGCCGACCAGTTCGAGGCCGCCGTGATCTGGATGGCGGAAGCGCCGCTGCTGCCCGGCCGGCAATATGATCTGAAGCTGGGCGCGCGCACCGTCGCCGCCTCGATCACCGACATCCGGCACAAGGTCAACGTCAACACCCTGGAGCCCCTCGCCGCACGGACCTTGGAGCTGAACGACATCGGCGTCTGCCACCTGTCGCTGGGCGCCGACATCGCCTTCGCCCCCTATGACGAAGACCGCGAGATGGGCGGCTTCATCCTGATCGACCGGATGAGCCAGGCCACGGTCGGCGCCGGGATGATCCGCTTCGCCCTGCGCCGCGCCCACAACATCCATCGCCAGCCGATCAAGGTCGACCGCGCCCGCCGCGCCGCCCTGAAGGGCCAGCAACCGGCCGTGCTGTGGTTCACCGGCCTGTCCGGCGCGGGCAAGTCCACCATCGCCAACCTGGTCGAGGAGCAGTTGGCCGCCGAAGGACGCCACACCTATCTGATCGACGGCGACAACCTGCGCCACGGCCTCAGCCGCGACCTGGGCTTCACCGAGGCCGACCGGGTCGAGAACATCCGCCGCGCCGCCGAAGCGGCCCGGATGATGGCGGACGCCGGCCTGATCGTCCTGGTGTCGCTGATCTCGCCCTTCCGCGCCGAACGGGCGATGGCGCGCGAGATGATGGGGGACGTGCCCTTCCTGGAAATCTTCGTCGACGCCCCGCTCGCCACGGTCGAAGCCCGCGACGTCAAAGGTCTCTACGCCAAGGCAAGACGCGGCGAACTGACCAACTTCACCGGCATCGACAGCCCCTATGAGGCGCCGGACAACGCCGAAATCCATGTCGACGCCGACAAAACCACAGCCCAGGAGGCCGCCGCGATGATCTGTGGCGTCATCACCAGGTCGACTGTCTGATCATCCCGGCCGGCCATGCGCCATCGCGCTCGACTGTGGCTTCGGAGCCACGGAAGCCAGGCTTGGCGCCCAGATCAAAAACTACGCATGTCGACGCCAGGGCGGCTTTATCCATTCAGACTGCGCTTGACCCTTTAAAACCTCTCGCGATTCCAGCGGCCAAGGCGAATGAAACATTGCGCCCCATCATAGGTCGGCTATGGTCTGGCCAACGTCGAGACGGCCATTCCGGCATCGGCGCCGTCCAGCTCCTTGCAGCGCCGCTGCGTCAACCCTCATTCCATGTTCGCAAAAGCAGCTCGCCACCTGAAAATCGTCGGCGCTCTCATGATGCGCGAGATGGCCACGCGGTTTGGGCGCGAGGGTCTGGGCTTTGCCTGGATCGTCGGCGAACCTCTGCTGTTCTGCTTCGGCGTGATGATCTTGTGGAGCGCCACCAAGCCTGAATACGAACATGGCGTTCGACTGATCCCGTTCGTCATGACGGGCTATATGTCGTTGATCCTGATCCGGCACTTGATCGGCGCCCTGTCGTCAGCGCTCCAAGCCAACCTCGGGCTTCTGTATCATCGTAAAATAAGCCCCATTCACATCTTCGCCTCGCGCGCCATGATCGAGATCGGGGGCACGACGGCGGCGTTCGTCATCGTCTATGTGATTTTGCTGGCGATCGGACAGGTGTCATTGCCGCACGATTACCTCACCCTTTACGCCGGCTGGGTCCTGCTATGCTGGGTCGGCGTGGGTTTCGCGCTAGTGCTCGCTGGCCTGGCGATGCGCTATGATGTTTTCGAACGCCTGATCGGCTTGATCAGCTACGTGCTGATACCACTGTCCGGCGCGTTCACCATGGTGGCCTGGCTACCGCCCGATTTTCAGAAAGTCCTGCTTCTGATCCCGTTCGTTCACGGCGTCGAAATGGTGCGAGCCGGCGTGTTTAACGAATTCACGCCGACCTATTTCGACGTCGGCTACGCGCTGCTATGTGGCGCGGTGTTCAATCTGCTAGGCTTGGCGATGATTGCGGGTGCGCGCGATCGTATTGCAGTCGAGTAAAGAGCCAACGTTTTCCAAGGCGAACCCTTCCTATGGCTGAGCAAAAGATCAGTTACGTCGGCCCTCTGAACGCCATCGAGGGGCCTTCAAACAAGCGGCAGGACCTCTGGAAGCGCATTCCAGTGGGCTTCCTGATCGTGGTCGCGTTGCCCACGCTGATCGCTATGATCTATTATCTGCTGATCGCCTCGCCGCGTTATGTGTCGGAAGCGCGGTTCGTCGTGCGTTCAGCCAACTCGGGACAGCCGTCTGCGGTGGGCCTGGCCCTGCAAGGGGTGGGCTTCTCAACCGGGATGAACGACGCCTTCGCCGTGCACGAGTACATCTCGTCCCGAGACGGCCTGAAAGAACTGCAGCAGACCTTCGATCTGAACAAGGTTTTCGCCCGGCCCGGGTCCGACTTCATCGCGCGCTACCCGCGCCCCTGGGAAAGCCGCAGTGAAGAGAGCCTGTACAAGGCGTTCCTGCGCTTCATGACGGTCGGGTACGATTCCGGCACGGGCATCAGCACCCTGCGCGTCGAAGCCTTCGACCCGAAAGACGCCCAGAACCTCAACAAGGCGATGCTGGCCAGCGGGGAGACCTTGATAAACCGGCTGAATGAGCGGGCGTCGAACAACGCCGTGCGGGACGCCAAAGCGGCGTTACAACGCGCCCAGGGCGAGGTCGCCGCTTCGCAACAAGCTCTAACGGCCCTGCGCAACAGCGCCCAGTTCATCGACCCCCGCCTCGCGGCCGCCGAGAGTTCGGGCGTCATCAACGGCTTGCTGGTGACGATCGCCCAACTGCGCGCCGAACGCGCTCAGGTCGCGGCCGAGGCGCCGGCCAGCCCGCAACTGCCGATCCTCGACAACCGCATAGCCGCCTATGAACGCCAGGTCGCGGAGGCGCGCGCCAAGATGGCGGGCGACGCCAGCTCGTTGTCTAACAAGATCGGCCCCTTCGAAGAACTGACCCTGCGGCGCGAGATCGCCGATAAGCAGCTGACCCAGGCGACCGCCGCCTTGCTGGCCGCCGAACAGGAAGCCGGTCGCCAGAAGCTCTACCTTGAACGCATCGTCGAGCCGAGCCTCCCCGACAAGGCGTCGGAACCGCGCCGTTGGCGCTCCATCCTGACCATTCTGGCCTCCACCCTGCTGGCATACGGCGTAGGCTGGCTGGTTTGGGCCGGCGTCCGAGAGCATAGGCAGCAGGACTGATGACGTCGGACGCCGACACGGATCCAGGCCTTCGCGTCCGTAACCTCGGGAAGACCTACCACGGGGCCCACAAGCCTCTGTTCACCGACCTGAACTTCGACCTGGGACGCTCAGGGCGACTGGCCATCCTCGGGCGGAACGGCCAGGGCAAATCGACGCTGATCAAGATGCTGGGCGGCGTGATGCCGCCCAGCGAAGGCTCCATCTCATGGCGCATGACATCGTCGTGGCCGATCGGCTTCGGCGGCGGATTTCAAGGCAGCCTGTCCGGACTGGACAATGTGCGGTTTCTGGCCCGCCTCTATGGCCGAGAGTATAAGGAAACCCTTGAGCGCGTTGACGATTTTGCGGAGTTGGGCAAGGCGCTGCGCGACCCGGTCAAGCAATATTCGTCGGGCATGAGAGCACGCCTGGCCTTCGGCCTGTCCCTTGCGATCGAATTCGATTGCTATCTGATCGACGAATTGGTGGCGGTCGGCGACGCCCGCTTCCAGCGCAAATGCCAAGAGGGCCTGTTTGAAGAGCGCGCGCACCGCGCCTTCCTCATGGCGTCGCATGACGTCCAGATGATCGCGAACTATTGCGACCGCGCCCTCATCATCGAAAGCGGGCGCGCCAAAATCTTCCACGACATTCAAGAAGCGGTCGAGGTCTATACCTGGCTGCGGGCCGCATGAGCGCCGAATTGAACGCACACCACTGGGTTGTCCTTCCGCCCCTGCCTAATCGGTCCCACTGGATTTCACGCCTGCGCGACGCCGCCGAGCGTGCGGACTATGTCTTGCATGATTGGGACGAAAGCCAGGATCTGAACGCCGGCGCGCGCATGATGCTGCTGACGATCTCGGCCGATGAGGCTAGGCGGCGCCAGCCCGACGACAGCCGCATCGCCTTCATCCTGGACGCCCTGGACATCACCCTGCCCGACCAGATGGACCAGACCGAACGCCATCACGCCATCCAGGCCGCCAGCCGGAGCTTCGCCGCATCCACGACGCTTCCGCACGAGCGGGTATTCGGCCCTGATCGGCTCGCGTCTGGCGCCGTCCGCCTCTTTCCGGATTTCGAGGTAGCGCCTCCAGGCGCCTCGCCGGCGCCAAGCGGCGCGATGGCCAAGGCTCTTCAGGTGTACACCCGTGGCGAGGCGGTCTGGAGCGGCTCGCTGCTCACCTGGAACACGCCTGCGACCCACGCCGAAGGACGATCCACGCTGGACCTGACCGGCCGCCCCCGCATCGTGGTCTACGGCCCCTACCTGGAAATGCCGACGGGGCGCTGGAAGGCGGTCTTCACCCTGTCGGTCGACGCCTATGCCTGTCGCTATCTGTTTCGCGCCGACTGGGGCGGCATCGAGGATTATGTGAGCCAGGAGTTCCGCCCGGGGCGTCCCGGGGTCTTTGAGATCGAAATGGTTTACGACTGGACGACGCAAGGCGCGTGCGAATTCCGGCTGCTGGTCATGGAAGGCGTCTTCCATGGCGAGATCAGCATGTCGGACCTCATCGTCTCCCGCGTGGATTAACCTAGACCAGGCCCCGTCTGGGCATACGGGCTGCGACCAGCGGCGCCCACCAGTCCCGGTTATCAAGATACCAGGCGACGGTCCGGGCCATGCCCTGCTCAAACGACGCTTCAGGCCGCCAGCCCAGCTCTGCGCGGATCAGGCCGGAATCGATGGCGTAGCGCCGGTCATGGCCGGGCCGGTCCTCCACTAGGGTGATGGCGTCGGCGTGAGGGCGGCCGTCTGGGCGGGGTTTGAGCTTATCCAGAGCGGCGCAGACCGCCGCCGCGACCTGCAAATTAGTGCGCTCTGCGTCGCCGCCGACGCAATAGGTGCGGCCCGGTTCGGCGCGTTCCAGCATCAGCCTCAAGGCGCGGGCGTGGTCGTCGACGTGCAGCCAGTCGCGCACGTTGGAGCCGTCGCCGTAAATGGGCAGGGGCTCGCCGGCCAGCGCCGTGAGGATCAGGGTCGGGATCAGCTTTTCGGGAAACTGGCGCGGGCCGTAGTTGTTCGAGCAGTTGCTGATCACCACCGGCAGACCGAACGTATGGCCCCAGGCGCGAACCAGATGGTCGGACGCCGCCTTGGACGCCGAATAGGGCGAGCGCGGATCGTAGGGCGTGGCCTCGTCGAAGCGCCCCTCGGCGCCGAGCGAGCCGAACACCTCGTCGGTCGAGACGTGCAGAAAGCGAAAGGCCTCGCGCGCCGGGCCGCTCAGTCCGCGCCAATAGGCCAGGGCCTGATCGAGCAGGACCTGGGTTCCGACGACATTGGTCTGAATGAAGACCGCCGGGCCGTCGATCGAACGATCCACGTGCGTTTCGGCGGCCAGGTGGGCTGCGCGGTCGGGCTGAAAGTCGTCAAAGGCGCCGGCCATGGCGGCCGCATCGCCGATGTCGGCCTTCAGGAAGCGGAAGCGGGGGTGGTCGGCGACTTCGGTCAGGGAGGCCTCGACCCCGGCGTAGGTCAGCTTGTCGACCGCCAGCACCTCGTCGCCGCGCGACAGAAGCTCGCGGACCAGGGCCGAGCCGATGAAGCCGGCGCCGCCGGTGAGCAATATCCGCACAAGCCTCTCCTTAGCCGACGCAGCAGCCTCTCCGGCTAACGGCTAACGGTCGCCAGGTCCACAATCGAGAGCGTCGACGCCTCGACGCCGCGAAACGGGCTGTTCAGGTCTCGCAGGCGCGGCCAGGCGCGGTCGCGATCGGCCAGCACCGCCTGATCCGCCGCGACGGGCCAGGCGATGTCCAGCTCGGGGTCGTCCCAGGCCAGACCCGCCTCATGCGCCGGGGCGTAGGGGGCGGACACCTTATAGGCGATCTCGGCGCCGGGCGTCAGGGTGACGAAGCCGTGCGCGAAGCCCGGCGGGATGAACAGCTGATCGCCGCTGTCGGCCGACAGTTCGACCGCGTGAGCCTGTCCGAAGGTCGCGGCGCCGAGGCGCAGGTCGACCGCCACGTCGAGGATCGCCCCGCGCAGGCAGCGGACCAGCTTGGCCTGAGCATAGGGCGGCGTCTGGAAATGCAGGCCGCGCACCACGCCCTGCGGCTGCGAGCGCGACTGGTTGTCCTGAACGAAGTCGCAGTCGATGCCGGCGGCGGCGAAGCGGGCGCGGGACCAGGTCTCGGCGAACCAGCCGCGCGCGTCGCCGTAACGCGGCGTCTTGAGCAGGACGAGCCGGCCGGAGGTCTCCAGCGTCATTGCGCAGCCGTGTCGGGGGTTTCGCTCGCGCCGTTCGAAGCCTGACCGGCCAGGACGGCATAGGCGCGGTCCAGCGCCTCATTGCGCACGAACAGCAGGCGGGCGGGCGCAGGCGCGGCCTCGCGCTCATAGGCGCCGGGGGTCGAGCCGTTCAGGGGCGCGCCGTAGAAGATGTGGGCGCCGATCTGGCGCACGCGGGCCAGGCGGCGGCCCCACGAGGGGCGGACATAGTTGGCGTGATAGTTGACCGAGTTCTTGGGCAACTGGCTGGACGAGCGGCCTTCATGCACCTCGCGCGCAATGCGTTCGGCCCGCGCCCAGGCGACCGCGCTGACCGGACGGCGGCCGATCGACCCGTCGCAGGTGAAGGTGAACTGGCAGGTGCGGCTGTTGCGCTGATAGACCACTTCGCAGATCGACTTCGGATAGGCCCGGTGGCGGGATCGGTTGATCACCACCTCGGCGACCGCCGCCTGTCCCTCTTCGCTTTCGTTTCGGGCCTCATAGTAGACGGCCTGGGTCAGACATTCGAGATCGTTCTGCGGCACGCGCGGCGGCGTCTTCAGATCCAGCGTCGGCGGGACATAGCCGCCTGCGCGCCGCACGGTCGGGCGCGCGGAGGCGGCGTCATGGGCGGGCGGGGCGAAGGTCGCCGCAGGCTCGGCCTTGGCCGCGGCGCGCGCCGGACGCGGCGCACGGGCGGGCGCGGGCGGACGCGGCGGGGCATCCGTCAGACGGGCGCCCTTGCCTTCATCCAGCATGGTCTTCAGGCGGGCGTTCAGGCGGGCGCGGCGATCGGCGTCCGTCTCGGGCGCGGCGACGACTTCCGACAGCTCGGCCGGGAGCGGCGCGGCATGGGCGATCAGGCGCGCAGAGCCGGCCTGGGCGCGGTCCGGCGGCGTCAGGATGCTGACCCCCGCCCATGCCGCGCCGCCGAGGCTCGCCGCTATCAAGACCGAGGCGACGCCGCGCATCCCCTTCCCCCATAGAACTCAACGTCTTCCATATCAGCCCGGGAGAACGACGAAAAGCCGAAGTCTTTGTTCAGAGCGGCGTCATGCCAATGTTGGCAGGCGGTGCGGGACGCCCTATCAAGGCCGGGCAATGATCTCCGCCCGCCGCTCCGGCTTTTCCCTGATTGAAGCCCTGGTCGTGCTGGCGATCGGGGGCATGGCGCTGGCCGTCATCTTTTCGATCGGCATGAAGGCGGGCGACGCGGGCTTTGCGCTGGGACGGCGCGCCATGTCCGCGGCCGACGCCGATGTGGCGATCAGCGACCTGCGCAGCATCATCCGCAGCCTGACCGTGCGCCCGCCCGCCGCGATTATGGAGGGCGTGGACCTGCCGCTTGTGGGCGCGCCCGAGCGGCTGGAAGGCGAGGCCGTCATGGAGCGCGCCACCGGCTGCGCGCCGCAGGGCTGGGCCGGGCGACTGGTGCTGACGATCGAGGTGCAGGACGGCCGCCGCGTCGTGATGTGCGAAGCCGCCGGCCGCAGGACGCCGCTGCTGCCCCTGCCCCACGGCGGACAGGCCAGCCTGTCCTATTCCCAGGACGGCCAGACCTGGGCGCCCGCGTTCGAAACGCCGCGCGAGCGGGTGCTGGGCGAAGAAGGCATGCGCAGCGCCCGCCTTTTCGTCCGCTTGAACGGCGGCCCGGACGTGGATGTGGTGGAGGTGGCCTCGTCCGGCAATCCGGGTCGATGGGTGAGGTTCGATGCCGACTTCTAGGCCCCGATCTCGCGCCCGGCGCCGCTCCGGCTTCGCCCTGCCCGCCGTGCTGGCGGTGACGGGGGTGGTGACGCTGATCTTCCTGGTGGCGATCACGGCCCTGGCCAGCCTGAGCGCCGAGGCCGCCTCGGCGCGCGCGCGCGTCCGTTTCCTGCAAAGGGCGATGAGCGCCGAAGCCGCCCTGTCCTTCATGGCCGCCACCGAGCCGACGCGGGCCTATGGCTTCGGGGTCAACGACATCCGCCAGACGCTGGAGATGGAGGGGCCGCAACAGGAGCCGTCCAACGTCTCGGGCGTGCCGGTCGAAAAGGTCATGGCCGACGGGCGCCGCTATACGATGGACGTGGACGGGCCGCTGGTCCTGCGCCTTCAGGATCAGGCGGGCCTGATCAACACCGCCCAGTTGTTCGGCCAGCCGCATGAGCGGTTTCTGGAGTCGGCGGGCGTCCAGCCGGGCGAGCGGCAGGCCCTGATCGCCCGCTATACGGACTATATCGATTCCGACGATCTGAGGCAGCCGAACGGGGCCGAGCGCGCCGACTACGCCGACGGCGGCCCGGCCAACCGGCGCCTGATCCGGCCGACGGAATGGCTGTCGATCCTGGGCGCGCGTCAGGCGGTCGAGCCGAAGAAGTGGCGCGCCCTGCGCGACGCGCTGGCTGCCGACGCCACCTCCGCCACCCAGAATGTGAACACCGCCGGCCCGGCCGCCCTGGCGGTCTGGTTCGGCCTGAACGACAGCCAGATCGAGACCCTGATGCGCGTTCGCGCTGAGCGGCCGCTGACCTCTCTCTACGACGTGGCGTCCGTGACCGGGGCCGTGTTGGACCTGGATCAGGAACAGATCTTCACCTACCCGTCAGGCGCGACCATCCTGACGCTTCACGACACCCGATCCGCCTGGGTCTATCGCGCGCGACTGACCCTGACCCCCTTCGGTCTGGAGCAGCCGCTGTGGATCGACCAGACCGAACTGACAGAAGCCCCCAAGCGGGCCAGGGCCGACACGACCGATGCCATTCGACTTCCTTACGCCCCGCGTTGAGCGGTTGAGCGCCGACGGCGCCCTCAGCGTCGTCCATCCGGGCGGCGCGGTCGGACGCGTGCTGCGACGGCCGGTGCTGCTGCTGGCGCGCGACCTGTGCGCCTTCGGCCTGTTCAGCACAGCGGCCCTGCCGCGTCGGCGGCGGCGACAGGCGGCGACGCTGCACGCCCGGCTGGCCGCGCCCTATCTGCGGGCGGGCTTCGTCCTCAGCAAGGCGGGCGACGATTATGGCGTCTGGTGGTGGGACGCCGAGCGGGTCGAGACCCTGCTGGCGGCGCAGGAGGGGGCGCAGGGCGCGCCGGTCCTGACGCCCGAGACCCTGGCCCAGCCGCGCGGCGAGGGCTGGCGCATCGTACGCTTGAACCAGGGCCATGAGGCGCAGCTGTGGCGCGACAAGGCGCTGGTCGCCTCGGCCTGGCGCCGCGACCGCTACGACGCCGCCGCCTGGTCCGCCTTCGTGCGGCTGCAGCGCAACGCCGAGGCGGCGCCGGAGGCCCCGCCCGCGCCCAGCGACCTGCCGATCGCCTTCGACAATCGCGACGCCTTCGCCCTGGCCCCGGTCGAGCTGTCGCGCGAACAGCTGGCGCTGATGGCCGGCGGCGGGGCGGCCTTCGCCTCCCTGTGCGTCGCCGCCTTCCTGTTCGGTCAGAGCCGCGAACTGGCCAAGGACGTCGCCCGGATCGAAGCGCAGACCGCCGAGATCCGCGCCGCCACGCCGCAAGCCGAGGCCGTGCACAGGCTGAACGCCAGCCAGCAGAAGCTGGTCGCCTATCGCCGCCTGGAGGAACAGACCGGCCCGCTGAGCGCCGCCGGGGCGGCCATCGGGATTCTGGCGCTGCATGACCTGGCGCCCTCGGCCCTGAACGCCGAGACGGAGACGCTGGAGTTCACCCTGCCTTATGAGGCCATCGGCAAGATCGCCCTGGTGGTGGGCGACCTGGAGAGCTCGGGCTATTTCTATGCGGTCGAGCCCCGCACCGACAGCGCAGCCAGAAATCTGAGCGTGAAGATGCGGGTGCGCGAGGCGGCGCCGCCGCTGGAGCCTGAACCCGGTTTGGAACCGGCGCCGGCCTCTCCGGCCCAGCCCTGAGCTGAGCCGAGCGCCTTAGGACGCAGCCGCCTGATAGCGAATGAAGCGGCAGGTTCCGTCCTCGCTGCGCAGGGTCATGACCACCCGGTCCTGGTGGATCAGGTTGGCGCTGGCGGTGGAGCAGCCGCCGCCCTCGGCGACCGACAGGGCGGGCGACAAGGTGTAGCGCCACGGGGCGCGCAGCTCGATCCGCCGATCACCCTCCAGCTCGGGCATGGCGGGGTCGATAATGCGCAGCGGCTCGCCGGTGCGGTTGGCCTCGCGCCGTAGGTCGGACACTTGGCGCTGGAACTCGAAGAAGACGGCGTGGGCCGCCGTCTGGTCCAGCATCCGCGAGGTCGAGGGCATGATGATGGAGGCGCTGAGGGCGAAGATGGCCAGCACCACCAGCACCTCCATCAGGCTGTAGCCCGCGCGCGCCGCATCAACGGCGCCGCCCGGACGACGGCTGAAATCAGCGCGGGGAATCGGACGAGACATCAGCGTTGACGCCCTCGCCGCCCTCCTGGCCGTCGGCGCCGTAGCTGATCACCCGGGCGCGGGCGTCGGGCGCCGGATCGCCGGCGCTGGGCGCGGGCGGCGCCACATAGATGTAGGAGCGGCCCCACGGGTCGGGCGGCAGGTCCTTGTCCAGATACGGACCCGACCAGCCGGGCACCTGCTGGGCGTCGGCCTTCATCAGCAGGGTCAGGCCTTCCTGTTCGCTCGGCAGGCGGCCGATGTCGATGCGCATGGTCTCCAGCGCCGCTTCCAGCGAGCGGATCTGCAGGCGGGCGGTCTGGCTCTTGGACTTGTCCAGCTGGGCGAACAGGCGCGGTCCCACCACGGCGGCGATCAGGGCGATGATCGCCAGCACGACCAGAATCTCGAGCATGGAATAGCCGGCGCGCGCCTGACGGCTGCGCGGCTGATGCGGCGGGGCCACGACAAACGAAAAACGGCGGTAAAGTCGGTTCAGACGACGAAGCATTGATCGACCACTTTGGATTTCTAAGCTGTTATGGGCGCTTAGCGGTTGCTATAGCTGAGCGCGCATAGGGGGTCGATGCGAATTGCGGGCTCTGGCGCGCACGAGGGCGACGAATTTTGCAAGGATTCATGGCGGACACGGTCGCATCGACGCGCGCGTCGATCGAGGCGCTGAAGGAGCGTCTGCAGCGCACCACCACGCGTGAGCGCCTGCTGCTGGGCGGCCTGGCGCTGGGCGTCGCCTTCTACGCCCCGGTCGCCGCGCTGGAGGCCCGAACGACCCAGGCCGACGCCTATATCGACGCGCTGGGCGAACAGTCCACGGCCCGACTGACGGCGGCGGCGGCGCGGCGGATCGCCGATGGCGCGGCGGATCGCCTGGCGCTGGAAGACATGAACGCCTGGGGGTTCGAGGCCGCCAATCCGGCCGTGGCTCAGGTGTTGATCGAGCAGCGGCTGCTGGAGGCGCTGTCGGCCGTCGACCTGCCCAATGCGCGCATCGTCACCAACGCCAAGGTCGAGGCGATCGGCCCGACCCAGTGGCTGGACGTCGAGGTTCAATCCGACCTGCGCTGGGGCCCCGCCTTCGCCTTCCTCGACAAGCTGGGCGAGTGGCCCGAAGGGTTCCGCGTCGTGGGGTTCCGCTATGAGCTGACGCCGCCCCGGCCGATGATGGTCGAGGACGGCCCGCCCCAGACCAGCGGCAAGCTGTGGCTGCGCCTCGCCTTTCCAGTGCGGCTGACGCAGACGGAGACGGCGTCGTGAAGCCCCTGCTGTGGGCGGCGCCGCCGCTGGTCCTGATCCTGGCCTATCTGACCGGCGCCGCCTATCCGGGCCGGCCGGAGGAGCCGCCCGCGGTCGTGCGCGGCGCGAGCGCACAGCAGGGACTGAGCCTGCGGCCCGGCGAAGGCGCGATCGCGGCCGTGGCGTTTCTGAAGACCCTGCGGTCGGACCCGCCGCCTCCGCCGCCGCCCCCGCCGCCTCCGCCCCCGCCGCCTCCGCCTCCGCCGCCCGACGTGGCCGTGACTTTCCGCGCCGCCCTGCGCGGGGTCGAACGCGATCCGGCGACCGGCGCCCGCCACGTCCTGGTGAGCGGCGCGGGCGGCGTCGCCCCCCTGGCCGAAGGCGCCGTGTTCGAGGACTGGCGCATCAAAGAAATCACCGCTGACGCCGTCACCCTGACCAAGGGACGCGAAACGCGCGTCGTGCGGGTGTTCGGTTGAGTATCGAGGACAATGCAATGTCGAAGCTGACCATGGACCGCTTCTCTCGCCCGCGCGCCAGCCTGACGGCCCCCGCGTCCCGCGCGGCCCTGCGCGCGGCGTCGGCTCTGGCGCCGATGATCGTTCTGGCCGGATGCGCCGCCTTCCCGGACATGCAGAGCGTCGTCACCCGCCCTGACGCCCGTCTGGAGCGTGCGTCCACGGACGGCCAGATCGGCGGCGAGACCTCCACGGACGGGCGCGCCCGGGTGCAGACCAGCACGCTGAACATCCCGGCCCCGCCGGCGCCGCCCGCGGCCACGCGCCAGCCCGCCACGCCCGAGCAGATCGCGGGCCTCGTATCGGACGAACTGGTCGACGCCAATCTGTCGCCCCAGTCGATTCCGCAGTTCGCCGCCACCGTCTTTGGCGGCGTGCTGAAGACCCCCTTCACCCTGTCGCCTGACGTCGCCAACCGCACCGAGATCGTGGCCGGGGGCAGCGGCGGCGCGATCAGCAAACGCGCCCTGTTCAGCCTGACCCAGCAGGCGCTGCGTCAGTACGGGGTCGAGGTCTATATCGACGGCGGCTTCGTCACCGTGGGCGTCACGCCCGAGACCTCGACGGGAACCGCCATCAATCGCAGCCGCGCCGTGCCCAGCGCGGCCGGCCGCGTGGTGCAGTTCTTCACGGTCCAGACCATCGAGGTCAACGCCCTGCAAGGTCTGTTGCAGGACGTCTATCCCAACCTCGGCGGCGCGCGGATCACGCCCGATCCCCTGACCAACAGCCTGATTATCTCGGGCTCCGGCCGCGAGGTCGCCCAGGTCGTTCGGGCGCTGCGCGAACTGGACCAGCCGCGCTTCGCCGGCACCCAGGTGCTGCGGGTGGAGCCGTCCTTCTGGGGCACGGACCAACTGGCCGCTTCGCTGGAACAGACGCTGACGACCGAAGGCTATATCGTCTCGCGCCAGGCCCTGGCCGGGCGCGCCCTGGTCATCCTGTCCTTCCCGTCGGCGAACCAGATCCTGATCTTCGCGCGCGATCCCGAAACGCTGGAGCGCGCGCGTTACTGGGTCGAGACACTGGATCAGCCCGCCGCCCTCGGGGACAAGGCCTCGACCTTCGTCTATCAGGTCAAGAACACCGACGCCGCCTCTCTGGGCCAGCTGGCCATGGGGCAGAGCCCTACCATGGCCCAGGCCCAGGCGCCCGTCGGCGTGCCGGGCGCCCCGCCCGCCTCTGAAGCCAACCGTCCGACCGGCGGCATGAACGGCGGCGGCCAGGGCGGGATGGGTCAAGGTTCGCAAGGTCAGTTCATGAACGGCCGCGTCCTGACCGACCCCATCGGCAACCGCATCATCTTCACCGGCACGGCCACCGAGTTCGCCCAGCTGCGCAATCTGCTCAACACGCTGGACACCCCGGCGCCCCAGGTGGTGATCGAGGTGATGATCGCCGAGGTGACGCTGACGGACAAAACCTCGCTCGGCGTCGATCTGTTCGGTTCGGAAATGCGCGGCGACGGCCTGCTGACCGGGTCCACCGAAGGCCTGAAGATCGGCGGCGGCGGTCTGGTGCTGTCCTTCAAGGGCGACAACTTCCGCGCCAATCTGGCGGCCGAGGCGTCCAACAACCGCGTCAACATCCTGCAACGGCCGCAACTGGTCGCGCGCAGCGGCGGATCCGCCCGGTTCCAGGTCGGCACCGACGTGCCGATCATCACGTCACAACGCGCCGCCAACAATCAGGCCGGGGGCGACACCGACATCCTGCAAAGCGTGCAGTACCGCCAGACCGGCGTCATCCTGGACCTGCAGCCCGTCGTCTATGGCGACCGGGTCGACATCACCATCAGTCAGGAAATCTCCGAGGTCGGCGAATCCAGGAACTCGGCCATAGCCAGCCCTCCGATCCTGAACCGCAGCCTGACAACCCAGATCTCGATCACCGACGGCTGGACCGGCGTGCTGGGCGGCCTGATCAGCAACAACTACTCCAAGACCAACACCGGCGTGCCCTTCATCAAGGACATCCCCCTGATCGGCTCAGCCTTCCAGACCAACAGCGTCAGCGGCAACCGCACCGAACTGGTGATGCTGATCACCCCCTATGTCATCCGGGGCGACGAAGACATGGCCGATATGGCCGACAGCCTGTCGCGCGACATCAACGCCGCCTTCCGCACCGGACGCGGTTGGTCCTATACGCTGACGCCCTTCTCGGTCGGCTATGGGGTGCGCGGCGTCGGGTTCGACCTGCCCGGACCGAACCGCGCCTCAGAGCGCCGCCGCACGCCCACCGCCTCGGCGATCGCCACAGGGCCCGTGGAAGATGTGATTGAAGAGGCGCCGGAGCCGGTCGAGGACTAAGCCTCAGCCCTCGATCTCCAGTCGGCGCCAGCCCAGGCGGTCGAACACCAGAGGCGCGGGCGACCGGCCGCCCTGGCGCTCGACGCCGACCGTGACCTGATAGAGCTGAACCTCAAAGGCGCCGTCGCCTGATGGGAAGCCCGCGTTGGTGCGGCGCTCGCTCTTGGCCTCGGCCGACCAGGTGACGACGTCGCCGCCCGGCAGGGCGATGCGGCCATAGGGTTCGGCCATCGGATTGAGATGCCGCGTCAGGGCCAGGGCGTTCTCCTGAGCCGCCACCTGTTCGATCGCCAGGGCCGCGCGCTGTTGACCGCGCGCCATCTGGATCTGCAGTTCGAAGATCGCCATCAGCGTCATCGAGGCGATGGCCAGCGCCACCAGGGCCTCGATCAGGCTGAACCCCTGACGCCCCCGCACCTTCGCTCGCATCAGACGACGCCTTCGTAGACGCTCGACAGGGCCAGAACGAGCGACAGGGCGACGAAGCCGACGACGATGGAGATGGCGGCGATGGCCATCGGCTCCAGCAGGGAGGTCATCCGCTTCATCCGGTCGCGCAGACGCGCTTCGTAGTTGTCGGCCATGAAGCCGAACATGGCGCCGACGGCGCCCGACTTCTGGCCCGCGCGCAGCAGGCTGAGGTCCATCGCCTCCAGCCGGGTGTGGGCGCCCAGCGAGGCGTCCAGGGTCATGCCCGCCTTCAGGTCGCTTTCCAGCAGGTCCAGCCCCTGGCGGAACGGGCCGATCGGCACGGCCGCCCGCGACAGGGCCGCCGCCGACAGCAGGGGCACGCCGTTGTTCAGGGCGAAGGCCGTCAGCCGCGCCCACGACGCGATCTCGCGCGACTGGATCACCGGGCCGACGACGGGCAGGCCGTGCGCGACGGTATAGGCCCGCTCGCGGAAGGCGGCGTTCTTGACGATCAGGACGATGGCCGCGATCACCAGCGCGGCCGTCACCGCCACCACGCCCAGGTTGGCGTTGGCGAACTCTCCCGCCTGCAGGACCCAGCGCGACATGGCGGGGATGTTCTCGCGGTCGTCGCCGATCATGGCGCCGAAGCGCGGCACGACCTGGGTGAAGATGAAGCCGACGGCGGCCACCCCGGCGAAGCAGAGGAAGGCCGGATAGGTCATGGCGTTGGCGAAGTCGCGCTGCAGCCGGTCCTCATAGGCCATCTGCTCGGCGGCCTCTTTCAGCACCTCGGCGATGCGGCCCGACGCCTCGCCGACGCGGGCCATGGCGTAGACGTAGTCGGGAAAGCCCGGCGCGTGCTCCTCCAGAGCGTCGCCCAGGGATTCGCCGCGGCGCAGGGCGGCGATGGCGGCCTGGAACTGGCGGCGGCCTTTACGCGCCTGCATCCCCTGAGCGACCGTGTCCAGCGCCTCCAGCAGGGAGACGCCCGCTTCCAGCATGAGCGCCATCTGCCGCAGGACCAGCACCCGCTCGGCGGTCTTCAACCCGCGCTCGCGCCCCTCGGCCTTAGGCGCGGCGGCGGGGCGGATGCGCACGACGGTCAGGCCGTCGGCGGCCAGGCGGCGCATGGCCACCGCCTCGTCCGCAGCGCCGATCATCCCCTTGACCATCCGCCCGTCCCGCCCGGCGGCCTCATACTGAAAGGTCAGTTGGTCGGTCATTAGGCCGAAGGGGGGAAAAAGAGAGTGCGCACGGCGGGATGCGTAATGCGACCCACCAGGAGCGGCTGGGGCTGGCTACGCTGATAGGGTCGCCCCCGAAGAGATTCGTATTCGCGCGCGTATACTTCGCCGAGCGTCCGGTCGTCCGCCGCCACCCTCCGGCGTATCCCGCCAGCTTGGGTGGTCGCGCCGTAGTGCAACTGGTGGAACGTCCCCTCGCCGATCAGCGCGACCAGCGGCGAATCGCCGTCGTCGACCGCCCGTTCGAAGAAATCATAGTTAGCGAACCCGCCGCCCAATTCTTCGAACCGCTCCTCAAAACCGCCGAGCGCGTCGAAGCGGTCTTTGCTCATGATGAAAAAGGTCGTCTCTGGCGGGGCGACAAACGCCCCCTCGCGATAGCTTTCACCAAGGGCGCAGATCTCGAACAGCCGATAGCCGTCCGCCGGCCAGCCGATGCCCTCTAGAAGCCGATCCTCCACATCCCGATCATAGCCTTCGGTCACCGACACCTGCTGGACCTTGGGGCCGAGATGGAACCCCAGCGTAGTTACAAAAGCCGACGGGTGCACCTTTGCGGCTTCAAGGGCCGCTGCGACGATGCCCGGCGTCGCCATGCGCGCGCCGTCGATGACGACGCCGATGAACTCACCCCGGGCCAAGGAAGCCGCCCGGTTGATCGCTCGACAGGGAGAAACGCCGCCGTCATCTACGCGTAACACGGTGACGTCTGCGTCCTGGGGGAACCAGTCCCGCTGAACGGGCTCGGCGGAGCCGTTGTCGGCAATGATGATCTGGATCTGGTCCGCGCCCACCCCGCGCTGATAGGGGGGCAGGAAGGAGCGAACCGTCCGCGGCAGCTCGCGCGCCATGTCGAAACCGACCACGACGATGGAAACTAGCGGCTTCATGCAGCGATCTCTTGCAGGCGGGCCCAAAGATCAGCGACGCTGGACGGCGGCTCGGCTTGGGTCTTTTGGTGGTTGAGCGCGCCCTCGCGAAAAGGCATGGGCCGCGCGGCGTCCAGTCCTAATCGTTGCGCGGATCGACGCACGCGAACCTCGTAGTCGGGCGCGTCATAGTCGATGACATCGAAAACCATCGTATCGCGCCATCGCAACAGCGCACGATTATAGCCCGCCCAGATCGACAGGCCGCGCTCGAGGTCAAAGCCGTTTCGGGCCGTCAACGAGCCGGCTGCGGCCAGCGGGTGACGGATGGAGCCGATCAATCGCAGGTCGGGCAGGATCTCAAACCAGCCGTCGAGCAAAACGGTGGCGCGCGGATCCTTGAAGCCCCACGGGAGAGGCAGGGCGTCGTAGTCGGCCAGCACAGCCTTCAGGTCGGCCTTCTCCTGCGGCGTCCAGACGACCGGTTCAGCGGGCGGGGCGTCCCAGGCGGCGCCGACACGCTGCAGGACGGCGTCGTGCACAGGCCAGAAGCGCGGGTTCTCGCGGTTGCCCTTCTTGTTGTGAGGCGCGGAGGTGACCACTTCGCCCAAGCTGAGGCCCAGATCCTCCAGACAGCCGGCAAGGCAGGAGGTGCCTGAACGGTGCATGCCGATGACGGCTATAGGCGCGGGTTTCACTGGCCGCCTCCGGCGATGCGGTGGACTTCGGTCAGGGCGGTCTGGCCGCGCCGGGCCTTCAAGAAGGCGTCGTCGGCGAAGCTGAGGAAGCCTTCGCTGCGGGCGGCGTCGGTCAGTTGATCCTCGTCGGCCGAGGCGCGCAGGCCGGCGATCAAGGCCGGCGACATCGGCACCAGCTCGTAGACGCCGAGGCGGCCGCGGAAACCGCTGTGGCCGCATTTGGCGCAACCGACCGGCTCCATCCAGCGGGCGGGCTCGGCCGCCGCGACGGCGCGCAGGTGGGCCGGGACGGCCTGTTCGTGAGCGGCGGCCTCGGCCGAGGTCGAGGGGCGGGCGCAGTCCTCGCACAGGCGGCGAATCAGGCGCTGGCCCGCCACGCCGCGCAGGACGTCGGCCAGCAGATAGTCCTCGATCCCCAGGTCCAGCAGGCGCGGAATGGCCGCCAGCGCCGTATTGGTGTGGACGGTGGAGATGACCATGTGGCCGGTCAGGGCGGCCTGGACGGCGATGCGCGCCGTCTCGGGGTCGCGGATCTCGCCGACCATGATGACGTCCGGGTCCTGACGCAGGATCGAGCGCAGGCCCGCCGCGAAGGTCAGGCCGATCTCGGAGCGGACGCGCACCTGGATGACGCCGGGCAGGTCCAGTTCGACCGGGTCCTCGACGGTGATGATCTTGCGCTCGCCGTCGTTCAGGTGGGTCAGCAGGCGATAGATGGTCGTGGTCTTGCCCGAGCCGGTCGGGCCGGTGATCAGGAAGACGCCGTTGGGATGTTCGGCCAGGCGCAGGAAGCCCGCTTCCTGCTGCGGGCTGACGCCCAGTTCGGACAGCTGCGGCAGGCGGCTGGTCTTGCCCAGCAGGCGCAGGACGATGGATTCGCCCCACGAGCACGGCAGGGTCGAGACGCGCAAATCAACCTCTTGCCCCGACACGCGGATCGACTGGCGGCCGTCCTGCGGCAGGCGGCGCTCGCCGATGTCCATGCCGCTGAGCAGTTTGATGCGCGAGCAGACGGCGTCGAAGTTGGAGCGCGGGGCGCTGCGGGCCGTGGTCAGGACGCCGTCGATCCGCATACGGACGAGGAAGCGGTCCTCATAGGGTTCGACGTGAACGTCCGAGGCGCGGCGGGTCAGGGCCTCGGCGAAGACGGCGTTGACGAAGTCGATGACCGGGGCTTCCTGCGCCAGTTCGCGCAGGCGGGCCGCATCGGCGCCGCCGCCGCCCAGGGCGGGGTCCAGCCCCGGCGCCTGATCGTGGCTGAGGTCGTCGGTCAGGGCCTCGATCAGGGAGCGGGGCGCCAGGAAGAAGGCGACGGGTTCAAGGCTGGACTGGGCGATGCGTTCGGCCAGGGCCGGGTCCAGCGGCTGGACCGCCGCGCACAGGATGCGGCCGGGGGCGGAGGCGTCGTCGGCGGGCGCCTCTTCACGCCAGGCGACGGCCTCGCGCTCGGCCCACCAGGCGAGGGGGGAGCCGATCTGGTCCATGAAGGCGCGGACGCGCTCGGGCGCGGGGCCGTGTTCGGGCGCCAGGACGGGCAGATTCAGTTGTTCGGACAGGACGTCCAGAAGCTGGGCTTCGGACAGGGCGCCCAGGCGCACCAGGTTCAGCCCCAGCAGGCCGCCGTTCTGGGCCTGAAGCGACAGGGCGTTGGCGACATCGGCCGGGCGCACCAGGCCGCGCTCGACCAGCAGGTCGCCCAGGCGCGGCGCGCGGGGCGCGGCGCTGATCGGAGGCCGGTCGAGGTTAGGCGAAGACAGACTCAATGGGATATCCGGGGCGCAATGCGGGTCGCCGTCAGCATAGTCACGAACCGGGCGGGACGATATGGGGATCACGGCCGTAGCGCTCCCATCCCGCCCGATCAGCAACCCTTGCGAGGGATCAGGCCTTGAGTTCCGGCATCAGGCCCAGGACCACATCACGCATATTGGTTTGGGCCGGCGCCATCGCGCGCAGGAACAGCAGGGTGTTGCCGGCCGATTCGCGGAAGGTGAAGCGCGCGTTGTCGAAGCGGCAGTTGTTGAAGGCGGGCGGACGGCCGCCGTCGTAGGTCAGCTCCGCATCCTTGAAGTCGATGTTGTCGAAGCTGTTGCTGTCCAGGGCGACGACGCCCGACAGGGTCTGGTTCTTATACTCGGCCATACGGCTCTCCTTTTGACGCGGGACGCCGATGGACCGTCAATTCGACGGATTCACGTTCCGCTGAGGCAAAAGAAAAGGGAGGGCCGAAGCCCTCCCTTCCCCAGTTCAGGTTTGAGCCTGGACTTAGTTGACGGTCGCGACGCCGGTCGAGATCGCGCCGAGCGACTGCTCGGTCACAACATTGCCCGGGTTCACGATACGCAGCTTGGCGGTGATGCTGGTCGACTGCGATTGAACCGTGACGCGAACGTCGCCGCGGGCGAAAGCGCCGAAGCAGGTCGTCAGGTCAGCGCTGTTGATGGACAGCTCGCCGTTGGCCGGAATCGAAGCCAGCTTAGCGAGCTGGGCAGCGCCGCAGGTCGTCGCCGTCGGCGTGGCAGCGGGGCTGGTCAGCGAAAGCGTCACCGGGCCGGTGACCGCGCCGCTGTTCGACAGGCGCAGCACAGTGTTGAAGTTCGGGTTGGCCGACTGCACCCACGGAGCCACAAAGTTGGTGCCTTGCAGACCAATGGTCTCCAGCGCGCCCGACGCAGAGATCGCGCCAGCAGCCAGCGGCGAGCTCGATGCAGAAGAGAACGTGGCCGTATAGGCACCGCCAGCGAGTTGCGGAGCGTTGGCAGCGCTGCTGGTCGCTGCAACCACAACGTTGTAGCGGCCGGCCGGCACCGCAGCGAAAGTAGCCGTCGATGCAGTTACAGTCGTAGCCGCGACAGGGCCGGCACCGGTGTCATCGGTCGTCAACGTCGGCGTCAGACCGGCAAAGTTACCGCTCAGCGTAACATCCATAGCCGGCGTCGGGAGAGCGGTCTTAGACAGGTCGGCGTAGGTGTTTGCAACCGAAGTATACCCCAGCGCACCAATAATGGCATCGAACTCTGCACCCGTGCGGAACGCTTGGAACGGAGTCGAGCCGGACCCCAGAGCCAGCTGAGTCGGGAAGTCGGCGTTATCAGCAGCGTTGGCGGGAGTGTCCGTAGCGCCGCCCTTTCCGTCAACCGCGCCATTGACCGAAGCGGTATAGGCCGAGCGAGGCTGGACCAGCGTACGCGTGGCCGAAGGGCTGTTATCGACCGGCAGGCCGCCTTGCGTCAGCGAAGCCTGAACCGTAACAGCGTTTGCCGCAGAAATCTTGAACGGCGCAGTCAGACGGAAGGTCGGGTTGGTGGTGCAGGCGACATCCACGCCGACGATATAAGAAACGGTCTGCGAGGTAGCCGTCCCACCCGTCGACAACACCGCCGAGGGCGTGCACCCAGCGGCGCCTTGCAGTTGGAGCTGCGGCGTACCCACGAAACCAGCGATGCCCGTATAGGTGAAGGTCATCACATAGTTGCCGGGAGCCAGAGCACCTGCGCCCGCGCTCAGCGAGACGACGAGATCGGTTTCAACACCCACACCCGACGCGGGGGTCGACAGACCCGCGACCGGCACGGTGGCTTGCGAAGCCAGACCGTAAGGCGAGGCCGTGGTGCCCGTGTACACGGTGATACCCGCAACGCGTGCCGTCGTGATGTCCATTGCGCCGGCAGCGCCGGCGAAGCCGATGGCCGACACGGCGGCAGCGGCAAGAAGAAGCTTCTTAGTCATTCGGGAATGTCCCCCAGAGAAACGAATTGAGTGGCGTAGCCAAAGTGTGAGCGCCTTTCGGCCACAGTTCAGACCCTTGTGAGGGGAATGGCTGCGCCACGGCAACCTGCTTCTAACGTGGCTATCAGAACGCCGTCAAGGCATGACGGCGATATGGATCGACGTAACTCGACATCTATATTTTCTATGTTTTTTGCGTTCTTGCTTACGCTTTATAAACGCAGGTATCGCTGAGAGAATTCACCCAACGCGATTCGCTTAAGATGAAAGCAGCGGAACTTATTGTAAAGCTTATTCGCTTTTTCGCCTTGTTTCGGCTGCCGGCTTGAGTCCGGAGGGGCGCTTCCCCTAGTTTCGGGACGGCCTCTGGATGAGCGGCAGGCCAGCCCAGGAGAAGACGATGGCGGTCCGCACGGTGGAAGGGAATGAGGCCTGGCGCGGCGCGGCGCGCAGTGAGGCGAGCCAATGGGCGGCGACTGTAGATCGTTTTCAAAGCGAGCCGGTGCGGATCAGCCACACCCCCCGCTTCGGCCTGGATCGCGACGCGCGGTTTTTCTGCATGGGCTCATGCTTCGCGCGCAATATCGAAGAGCACTTGATTTATCGCGGCGCGAACGTGCTGAGCAAAAGGGTCGTGTCGCCTAAGTCGGAATGGCCGGCGCGCGCCAACGGCTTTCTCAACAAATTCACGACCCATTCCATGCTGCAGGAGCTTCGCTGGCTGGAAACGCCGCCCGGCGACCCGCAAGCGCACCTGACGGAAACGGCCAACGGCTGGCGCGATCTTCATCTGACGCCCGGCCTGCAGAGTTCGACGCTGGAACGGGCCCTGGAGCGGCGGGCCTGGCTGGCGCCGAATACTTCCCTCGGCTGAGGGCGGCGGACGTCGTCCTGATGACCCTTGGCCTGAACGAGGTGTGGCGCGACCAGGAGACCGATACCCGGCTGAACGCCGCGCCGGGGCCGTGGGAGGTGCGTCGGCGGCCGGACCGCTACCAGCTAGAGATCACGGACGCGCAGGACAATCTGGACGCCCTGGAGGAGATTCGCGAGCGCCTGAAACGGCTGAACCCCGCAATGAAGATGGTGGTCACGGTGTCGCCCCGTCGCCGATGGGAACCACTTTCTCAGATCAAGACGTGGCCGTGGCGAACAGCCTGTCCAAATCGGTGTTGCGGGCCGGCGGCGGGGGCGTTTGAAGCCCGTCACGCGGACGTGGACTACTTCCCCAGCTATGAGATCGTGACGCTGAGCCCTCGGACGTTCGCATACGGCCTCGACTGCCTGCACGTTTCGGACCAAATCGTCGGCCACGTCATGGAGCAGTTCATGCAGGCCTATCTCGGCGAGGCCGCGCCACGGCTGGCGCCGGACGACTTTACAGAGCTGAGCTTACCTGGACGCTAATCCCGACGTTGAAGACGCCGTGCGCCGAGGCGACCTCTCATCCGGCTTCGAACACTGGATGCGTGCCGGGCGGGAGGAAGGCAGACCGCTGAGAACCGAGCAACTCAGCGACCGGGCGCTGAGGGCTGGCGTCTGAGGCAGCCAGCCTGCGCTGCAACCCGACCGCCACGCCTCAGCGCGCCTCATCGTTCGCGACCCCCCGCAGATAGGCCCCGTAATCGCGCCGCCGAAGCCTTCGGCCAGGCGGGCCAGCTGGGCGGCGTCGATCCAACCCATGCGCCAGGCGACCTCTTCGGGGCAGGCGATCTTGAAGCCCTGGCGCTGCTCCAGGGTGCGCACGAAGGCGGCGGCGTCCAGCAGGCTGTCGGGGGTGCCGGTGTCCAGCCAGGCGAAGCCGCGGCCCAGACGCTCGACCCCAGGCGGCCCTGCTCCAGATAGGCGCGGTTCAGGTCGGTGATCTCCAGCTCGCCGCGCGCGGAGGGCTGGAGGCGGGCGGCGAGCTCGGGGGCCTGGCCGTCATAGATATAAAGACCCGTCACCGCCCAGGGGGAGCGGGGGTCGTCCGGCTTCTCCTCGATGGACAGGGGGCGGCCCTGCCCGTCCAGCTCGACCACGCCGTAGCGGCGCGGGTCGGACACGCGATAGGCGAAGACCACGGCGCCGCGCCGGGCGTCCAGCGTGTCGGCGGCGCGGGCGAAGACGCGGCCGGCCTCATGGCCGTAAAACAGGTTGTCGCCCAGGATCAGGGCCGAGGGGCCGCCGTCCACGAAGTCGGCCCCGATGCGATAGGCGTCGGCCAAGCCGCGCGGCTGATCCTGCACCGCGAAGGTCAGATCGAGCCCCCAGCGCCCGCCGTCGCCCAGCAGGCTCTGGAAGGCGGGCTGGTCGCGCGGGGTGGTGATGATCAGGATCTCGCGGAT